>CAZQPF010000031.1:0-10945 GCA_964595165.1 uncultured Desulfohalobiaceae bacterium | reverse complement strand
GCTCTTGTATTGGGAGCGGACATGTTTTTTTACATGGCTCGTCAGCTCGGCGTAGTGCACTCCCTGGACAGGGACAGGCCCAATGTCTGGAAGGAAAATGTTGCCCTGATTGTCCACTGTGAGCTGCTTATGAAAATCAGCAGCCCCCCACATGGATACGGTAATCTCATCTCCGGGCATGATTTTATAGTGGGGGTTGAGCCCAATGTGCTGGTCAGCCCCGAACTGGCCCTGAAAGAGATTGGCCCCAAAGGGCTGCAGCTCCGCCCCGGGAAGCTCCTGGACGGCATTGTTCTGAGCCCGAGCATGTCCGCACAAGAGCATCAGGGCCGCGATGATGATAACTGTTGCCTCAAACAGGCTTTGACTGATGGATTCGGTTTTTGATTGGTTCCTGGTCATAGCGTTCGCTCTTGCTCATCTATTTTCAGGGCTCTCCTTTGAATAACCACTTCGCATCTTGAATTTTTTCATTTAGAGTTGGTGCTCCTTGATCGCAGCAATGAGCAGCCCCAAGACGGCGTAGGCAACCAGACAGATGGCCAGAACTGTGGCCACCTTCAGAATCCTGTTCGGCTCGGTGGCCTCGTCTGGAAGACTGGGCTCGACCATCCTGAGCAGGTAGGTGCTCTTCTTGCTGGCCTCTTTCCTGGCTGATTCAAGGCTGGAGAGGGCAATTTTGTATTGTTCCTGAGCAAGTTCCTTCTCCAGCTTCAGTCGTTCATACTCCTGCAGGATGTTGACAATTGATCCCCCCGAGCCCCCTGTCAAAGCTTGCCTGTGCTTCTCAATCTGGGATTCGATGGCCGAAATCTTGTTTTTGAGCTTTGTGATTTTGGGGTTGTCCTCCTTGAGGTACTCACTGGCCTGTTCGAGCTCGATTCTGGCTGAAGATAGCTGTGACTGCAGCTCCTGTATCATCTCCAGTATTCCTCCGCCAGCCTGAACCGGGTCCAGGTTCTGATGCTGATGACGGTACTGCTGCAGGGACTGGGTGGACGCAATGACGTTGCTTTCAGCTTCCTGGAGCTCTTTTTTGGCCAGGGAAATGGCGTCTTCCCGCATCCGGTTCGAGAGCATGTTCACGAACTGCTCGGTCCGGTCAAGAATCCGTTCGCCGATGTTCTGAGCCGTTTCAGGGTCAAAGGCCCTCACCTTCAGGGTCATGACTCCGGAGAGCTCATCCTTGGTGACGCTGATCATCTTTTGATAGTACTGGAGAAAGTCTTCCATGGAGCTTTCTTTCGGAAGCCTGGCCACTATATCGACGCTCTCATCAGAATAGCTTTTCCTGAGGTTCAGGGTGTCCTGTAAATAGTTCAAGAGAGAGCGTGAGCGGATGTATTCCTGCACGAGCTCAGCGTTTCCGGTCTGGGGGCCGCTGACGGCTGTGGAGAGGATGTCCCCGAAAGCGCTTGGGGTTTTCTCTCCGGTGACTTTTACGGAAAATTTGCTCACAGACACATAAATGTTGGAAGCAAGCAAGCCAAAATAGAACATGGAGAGCAGCGTAGGCAGAGCGACAAAGAAGAACAGCTTCCGCCAGGGTCCTTTCTTCCAGAAGGATTGCTTCTGTTTTTCGATAGATTTCTGAGGAGCTTGGTCTTCAAGCGGAGAGGAGTCGTTCATGAGCGCTAATCAAAAAGCCTTACCCGGATGATGCCCCCTAGAGCTTTTTGGCAATAGAGCGCTTTTCTATCCAAGGATTCGTGCTGAACAATGCAGCAGCGTTCACCGCTGGCAGCTGTGAATGTCTCTGTGATTGTAAATTGCCCTGGCTGTGAAATCTCTTGCTGATCAATGTTCGCATTGACGAGCTCGGCATCGGCGATGAGGGCTGCCATGTCTTCCTTAAAACTCAAATCTGAAGTGTGATGCACGTCAGTCAAAGCTGAGCTGTTTTTTGCATGAGTCGTGAGCTCGCCCCTGAGAGTCTGGGCGCATCCAAGAAGCGGCCCTATGAGCAGCACAGCCATCAGGCCAAGGAGGAGGTATTTTCTTAATCTAGGGGCAAGAAAGATAACTCTTTTGTTCATACTCTCCCGCAGACGAGGAAGGGTTGTGAAAGGTGTGATGTGACAAGGGCTCGAGCAATAAATGTTCCACATGGATGGGCACCAATTTCCGCTCAATTGAGGCACAAAAGAATAAAATCTACTGCCAGATTATTGACCCTTCGTCAAATTTTAATAATTCGATATTGATAATAATTCCTGGAGTTTTTCTGTTGTCTTTCCGGGAGCTCTGGATTTTTAGTCAGGCAAGCTTTTACCAATGACGGATTAGGACCGCATCACCGAGTACCTGGAGGTCATTGTCGGATATGTCCTGTCCGCCGGTCTGGTGGATGTCGAGGAGTTCGACAGGTCGTCAAATCATTGCCCCAAGGAGAGGAGATCGTGAATACAGCAGCGGAGAAGCTAAGAAAGGAAGGATACGAGCGTGGTGTCTTTGAAGGTGAGCAGAGAGGTGAGCAAAACATGCTCATTATTGATTTGTTAAAGAAGATACAGAAGGCCTGCTTGGGTGCTCCAAGCAGGCCTAGCATGACGGGAGCTAGGAGCTATAATGCCCCGTCTTCATAGCCCGCATCCTTGATGGCCAGGCCGAAGGTCACCTGCACGCCATCATCCGAGCCATGGGCCAGGTAGTTGCCCTCCGGGTCAAAGCCGATATAGGTATGCTCGCCGACCACCTTGAAGACGCCGCGAGCCTTATAGGCAGCTGCGACCTCGGGATCCACGGCATTGGAGAAGGGATTGACCGTGGTGCCGTTATCCAGGGTCACGTTGGCCAGCACATCGGGTAAAGCAACCTGCAGCGGCTGGATGGTCAAGCTTCCTTCGGAAGTACCTGTAGCCAGATCAGTGACCGCTACGGTGCCGTTCCAGCTCCCCGCGGCGCCGCTGACCTCGATCTTGTAGTAGTTGACCGCTCCGGCCGGGGCGGGCTCGCTGTCGTACTCGATGAGGAAGTAGGTCCCGCCCACGGTATTCCACCAGGCCTCGGCCCCGTCCGTGGAGCTGGTCTCTATGTCCGCCTGCTCAATGGCAAAGCCTGCTCCGCCGCCGTTTTCAGGGCCGAAGTCGATGACAATGGGCCCGGCAGTGGTGCCGGTGAAGGTATTGGCAGAGCCCCAGTTATTCACCCCTTCTTCCCACATGACCAGTGAGCCGTCCTCGAACTCCTCCAGAGCGGCAGCCGTGATGCCGTCCTCGGTGATGCTGTAGGTGGCATTGTCCTCGGAGTCGTAGGCCGCTCCGTAGAACGTGCCCTGGTCATCGGTATCGAAACCCACAGCCCCGGCCTCGAAGATGGAAAGATGCTCGCCGTCTGCCGGGTTGGTCCCCCCGGCCCGGAACTGCAGGAAGGAGAAGACTCGGTCCTGCAGATCCTCGGCCTGCAGCTCCTCCTTGGCGAACATGAAGTAGGGCTGCCCAGTGGGGGTGTCCGTTCCGCCGTCCATCTTCTGCATGCCCAGGACCTCGTCCTCGATAAAGACCACAAAGTAGTAGTCCCCCTGGTTGTTGGCTTCTGTCTGGCGCACAAAGGAAAAGCCGCCCGCATCCTCGTTAGACAGAAGGGAGTCAAAGGACAGGGTTTGTTCGGCAAAGGTGGAGTTGGTGTGGTTTGTCACTGTCAGACCGGTGGGATTGCCCTCTGCATCCCGCTCGATCTCTGCGGTCACATAGTCGCCTTTGGGCAGCGAGCCGCCGAAGTCGGGAACTGATTGGGAGGTGGTCTCGCTTTCCTGGTTGCCGCCGTCACTGTCGCTGTCGTTGCAGCCCGCCAAGGTAAGGGCTGCCAGGATCAAACCCAGAATCCAGAGCCTGTGGAGCCATTTTTTCATGCCGCGTCTCCTGTTGAGAGTTCAAGGTTCAAAGTTCAATTCACGGTTCACATTTTGTACGCAGAGCGCAGAGCGCATGGCGCAGCAGGAATTTCAGAGTGAAGAAAAAGATCAAAGCACAAGCCAAAAGCATTCTCAGTCAAATCAGAATGTAAATATCAGCAATAGAAACAGTATGTTAGAATTGAAAAGAAGCACTCCCCGAGCATCCAGCCGCGCTTCGAGCCAAGGGACTTCCTTATCTTGGGCCTCTCGGAGCTCAAAGCCGCAATGATATAGCGCATCTAGCAAAATCGACTTGCTCTTTGCGGTGCTGGTGGGCATAATCGGCAGACGCGGCCCCGGGATCAAGTCGACCGGGACGTCAACTCCTGGATTTGTGTCGTCCTTGCTGTAAACCTTATCTGTAACAGGCCAAACTAATTGCTTATTTTCAATCAGGAGCCCGGCCGGGTTCTGCTGCCTGCGGCCGGTTTGGCAGCCTATACGCTTTGGCTTCTCGCCTTTCCCATGAAAGGGCAGCTGATTTTGGAGGATCCCGGGGGCGTGCTGCTGCTTGCCTACCTCCTGCCTCATATTGCTGCGCTTCTGCTGCTGGCTTTTGCCGGAGCGGCATCAATTCTGGAAGGCTGGCAAAACGCAGGGATCGGCCTCACCATGGCCGGAACCCTGGCCTTCCCGGTCCTGGCTCCGGAGCATGCCCCGGCGGTCATGGTTCTCCTGGGCCTGTCCTCGGCCGCGGTCCTGCTCAAGGTGGCCTCTGTGCTCCGCAGCTCCCCGAATCCTCCGCTCTCCGCAGCAGGAGGGCTGGCGCTGGGCAATGCATTGCTGTTTCTCTTTCTGGAGATTGCCCCTCAGCCCCAGGTTCTGGCCTTTCTGCTGGCCGGGCTCCTGGCGGTGAACCTCCAGCCCGGGGCCATGCCGCAATCATCCAGAACGCAGGATCTGTACCCCTATCTCCCGTTTGTGTTCGCTTATTACGTGATCAGCGGGCTGCGCTACCAGGTGCTGCAGCCCGACTTCTCCCGGCTGAGCCTGTCCCCGGGCTTTGACCTGGCCTGCTATATCCTGGCGGTAGGAGCGGCCTACGTTGTCTATCGGAGCAATCGGGACCTGATCCTGGTACTGGGGATTTTCTTCGGCATGCTTTCCCTGTCTCTGGGATTCTTTCCAGCCAATGCCGCCCTTCGCTCCAGCATGATCTGCATGCAGGCCTCGGTGGGCTTTGTGGATGTCTTCCTGCTCAGCCTGCTCCTGCAGCAGGCCAACTACATCCGGGCCTTTGGGCTGGGAATCGCGGTCATGTGCCTGGGGATCGCCGGGGGAGAGGCAGTAGCCGGCTATCTGCAGGGGGTGGAGTATGGGGACATTATAGTGGGCAACGGCGTGCTCAGCGTCGCCGTGCTGATACTGTTTTTGCTCGGGCGGGAGAATGCGGGGCCAAAAGGGGATTCCAGCCAGGTCGAGGCCCTTCCCGGTGTTCGCTTTGCAGGCCAGGCGGAGCTGGATTCCGGGGGGCGCCTTTTGGACGGGCTGCCTCCGGGTCTTAGATCCAGATTGTCTCCCCGGGAGAGGAGCATCCTGGAGCTGGTCATCCAGGGCCGGCGCTACAAGGACATCGCCCGGGCCATGGACATTTCCGAGTCTTCAGTCAAAACCTATATGCGGCGGGTGTTTGAAAAGGCGGGCGTCTCTGATAAGCAGGAGTTGATGGATCGTCATTTCAACGGTTCCTGCGCCTGATTGCCGGGCGATGCAAAGCCCTCCACCGTGTGGGGAATCAAGAGTGACAAAGACTTCACTGTTCCTCTGGGCCCATTGATTTCAATCCCAATAATGGGTAGGTTCTCACTCGGTTTTTGGCTTTGGAGCGGATTAAGCAGATTGGGCAAAGCATCAAAAGGGGTTCGGATGACCGAGGAAAGCAATCGCAGCCAGCCTACGGAGCTGGTTTATGTCCAGCCGGCCCCGCCGGGGCAGGACGAGGATGAGATCGATCTGTTCGAGCTCTGGGATATCCTCTGGCGCGGCAAGTGGTTCATTGTCGGTTTTACCCTGCTCTGCACGGTAGCGGCGGTGATGTATAGCTTGTATGTTGCGACCTCGCGGTACAAGGCGAGCGCCACCCTGGAGCCCACCAAGCAATCCAGGCAGGTGATCATGAACTATATCGGCTCCAATAAGTTCCATAGGCATTTGGTCGAGAAATACGATCTCTTGCCCAAGATCTACCCCGAGTTGTGGGATGAGCAGGCCGGTCAGTGGAAGGTCGGAAGTCAAGAAAGTAAACCCAGCATCGACCAGCTTTTGTCTTCGGGAAAAGAGTTTCCCTTGCAGGGGGAGGTCAAGGAGGAGTTGGTGGAGCTAACTTGGCAAGGGACCGATCCGCAGCATTGCGCCACCATGCTCGAGAACACCATCCAGGAGCTGGAGTCCTATCTGAACAATGAGTACCAATCCGAAGCCCAGGCCCAAATGGAGATTTATGAGGAAGAGCTCGGTCCCTTGACCAAGCGATTCGAATCCGTCTGGGAGCAGTTCTGGAGCCTGGACAAGATCACCGTGGCCAATATGGAGGTGCTCAGCCAATATACGAGGCTCAAGGATCGGATCTCCGGTCTGAGGGTCCAGGACGCCATGGCCAGAAGGTTTAGCGTACTGGACCGGCCTGTAGTCCCACAAAGCCCCTATGAGCCGAACAAGAAGCTCATTGTGGCCCTGGCCTTTGTCCTCGGCGCCATGGTCTCGGTCTTCCTGGTCTTCTTCCATCGCTTCCTGCGCAATGCAAGGCGGAGAAGGGCGGAGCAGGAGCAAGCCGGAGCTTAATCCACTGCTTTATCCCGGGCTGGCAAGAAAGTATTCGAATTCAAGTCGGATGCTGAGTACAGATCCATTCAGTGAGGGTGTCCGGAGGCCAGGCTTACTTGCCAAGGGCTCTTGGCTGCTCTGCCGCGGCAGTACGTGGGCTGCGGGAATGGGAGCTATGGTCTCTGGAGTGGCTCTTGGCCTGAGGTGAAGGCTCGGCTTGGGGCTTGTACTCGGGAACGAGCTCTGCGAGCTTTTCTCTGAGGCCGGGGGAATCGAGCTCCAGAGCCGCTGTTTTGAGCTCCTGGATCCTCTCTGCCAGCCACTTGCCGTACTCTGTTTCCCAATAATAGCCGTTGCTATGCTTGAGCACCATGATCCCTTCGTGCTGCGTGGGAACGATGCCTTCCTCGTCGGTGATGAGCTCCTCGGTGATCTTCTCGCCCGGACGAAGCCCGGTGTAGACGATCTCGACATCCTTGTCCGGCTCCTTGCCCATGAGCTTGATGAGGTCCCGGGCCATGTCCCGGATGCGGACCGGGGTTCCCATCTCCAGAATGAAGATCTCTCCGCCGCTCCCCAGAGCCCCGGCCTGCAGGATGAGCTGCGTGGCCTCGTGGATGGTCATGAAGTAGCGGGTCATCTCCGGATGGGTCACCGTAACCGGACCGCCGTGCCGGATCTGTTTCTTGAACAAGGGAATCACCGAGCCGGAAGAGCCGACCACGTTTCCGAAGCGAACGGCCATGAACTGGGTGGAGCTTTGACTGTTGTAGACGTGGAGCATGAGCTCGGCTATCCGCTTGCTGGCCCCCATGATATTGGTGGGGCGGACTGCCTTGTCCGTGGAGACCAGGACGAACTTCTCGCTTCGGTGTCTTTGGGCTGCCTCCATGAGGACCTTGGAGCCTATGATGTTGTTCTCCACCGCTTCCCAGGGGTTGGCCTCCAGCAGCGGGACGTGCTTGTAGGCTGCGGCGTGGAATACAACGCTCGGCTGGTGGGCTTGAAAGACCCGGTCCACCAGGCCCTGGTTCTGTACCTTGCAGAGCACCGGGGTGTAGCCCTGAAATCCGATCTCGTGCTCCAGCTCCATCTGCATGTTGTACAGGTTGAGCTCGGAGGCATCGAGGAGGATGAGCTTTGCCGGGGAGTAGGCCACAATCTGCCGGCAGAGCTCGGAGCCGATGGATCCTCCTGCCCCGGAGACCAGGATGGTGCGCCCGGCTAGGTACTGCCTTATGCTGGCGGTATCCAGGGAGATCTGCTCCCGGCCGAGCAGGTCTTCGTAGCTCACCTCGCGCAGGTCGCTCACGCTGACCCGACCCTCCATGATTTCGCCCAGGCCGGGCAGGGTCTTGAAGCTTATTCCGCAGTCCCGGCAGGTCTCCAGAATCCGGCGCATCTCTCTGCCGCTGGCCGTAGGGATGGCAATGAATACCTGGGAAATATTGTATCGCTTGACGAAGCGCTCCATCTCCTCAACGGTACCCAGGACCGGCACCCCGTGCAGGGTTCGGCCGATCTTTTCCCGGTTGTCGTCCAGGAAGCCGGCCACATGGTAGTTGAGCGCAGGGTTCTCGATGGTTTCCCGGAGCAGCTTCTCCCCGGCGTCCCCGGCCCCGATGACCAGCACGTCCTGGAGCTCCCGAAAGCGCTTGCGGGAGACCTCCCAGGAAAAGCTGTTTTTGGCCCGGATGTTGTCCTGGTAGCGGTACAGGCTGCGGATGCCCACCCGGAGCCCGCCGCAGAGGAGAAAGGTGAGCAGGCCGTCGATGACGAAGACCGTGCGGGAATAGCCTTCGAATCGGTAGAGAAGCAGAATCAATACCAGAAGAACGAGCGAGGAAAAAAGTGAGGCCTGAAACAGGCGCCAGAAGTCTCTGATGTCCGTATAGCGCCACATGCCGCGGTACAGGCCCAGAAAGACGAAGGACAGGATTTTAATGGGCACGGCCAGCAGCCATAGGGAGCTCAGCTGCGAAAGATGGGGGCTCAGGTGGAAGTCGAAGCGGAGCAGGTAGGCTAAGGTCAAAGACAGGGCAAAAATAGCTGCGTCCGCGGCCAGCATGATGTACAGCTTGTAGTTGCGGAGCTGGAACAGCATATTGGGTGTCATCCAAGCAGGGAGTAAGGCCCGTTACTCTGTGGCCCGGGTTGTTTCCGGCTTTTCACGTTTCGTGGCTCCGGGGCTGCAGATATAAACCCCATGAGTTATTCAAAAGCTTTTCACTGTCGATCAGGGTATTGGAAGAGGGAGAATGCGTGGGTGAAGGCTTCAACGCCTATGCTGCGCTCTTTGCTTTGTTACAAGCATCCGGCCCCGGCGTCAATAGCTCCCGGGGCTGCGAGTTATTCTTTTTATGCAGATTGTGTGGATTAGCGAAGAAAATAAGTCCACAGATTACGCTAGGAGCTTTCCGCCTTGTCCATCACTTCCCTTACAACCCTGACCGTCTCCTCCATCTCCTTTCGCCCCAGGGTAGGATGCACCAGAAACATCAAGCTCGTCTCCCCCAGCTCCTTGGCAATAGGCAGCCTGTCACTATCCTCCGCCCTCTGTCCTCCGTCTTTCGCCTGACCACTGACCACTGACCACTGACCACTGTATTGGAAAGCCTTCTCTAGATACACCTCCGGACAAATCCCCTGCATGCACGGCACTCCTTCATCCGCAGCAGCCTGCATGATCCGGTTCCGGCTCCAGTCTGCCTTCAATCGCTCCGGCTCCACATAGGCGTACAGCTTGTACCAGGCATGCCCCGCATGGGCCTGGGGCACCGGCATCCGCAGCCCGGGCACCCCGGATAGCCCCTGGATCAAAATCTCCGCATTTTCCCGCCGCATTTCAATCCAGCGGGGGAGCTTTGCAAGCTGGACCCTGCCCATGGCCGACTGCATCTCGGTCAGGCGCCAGTTGGTCCCGAATGACTCGTGCAGCCACCGAAAACCCGGCGGATGCTCGCGGTTGTATACCGCATCCCAGCTTTTGCCGTGATCCTTGTATTCCCACATGTGCCGCCACAGGCGCTTATCACTGGTAACCGCCATGCCGCCCTCGCCGCCGGTGGTCATGATCTTGTCCGTGCAGAAGGAAAAGGCGGCCGCATCCCCGAAACTGCCCACAGGCCTGCCGTTCCACGTGGCCCCGTGGGCCTGGGCGCAGTCCTCGATAATCCGCAGATCATGTTCTTCTGCAAGCCGGGTCATACCTTCCATGTCACACGGCCATCCGCCCAGGTGCACCGCCATGATCGCCCGGGTCTTTTCCGTTACCGCCTTGCGCACCGAATCCGGGGTAATATTGCCCGACTCCCGGTCCACATCCGCAAAAACCGGCCGCGCCCTGGCGTTGACGATGCAGGACACCGAGGCCACAAAGGTGCGCGGCGTGACCACAACCTCGTCCCCCTCGCCGATGCCCAGGGCCATAAGCGCCAGATCCAGGGCCACGGTGCCGTTTGCCACCGCCACGCCATAGCGCGCCCCATGATGCGCAGCAAACTCCTGCTCGAACTTCCTGCCCTCATCCCCGGTCCAGTAATTGACCCTGCCGGATTCAAGCACCCGGGTCACGGCAGCGATTTCATCCGGCTCATAACACGGCCAGGACGTAAAACTTATATCGGGTTTCAACCTTTCACCCATCACCTTTCCCCTTTATCTCTGACTTCCGCCTTCTTCCCTTGCTCCTTGGCCCTCGGCCCTTTTCCCAGTCCCCCACAAACCCCCTTCATTTTTCACCTGCTTTTCTAAGGGCATTCTCAACTATATTTTCATGAATCCAATATCCATTTGCCCGCATTACATTCAAGATTTCAGATACATTGCCGATCAATCCAGCCTTTTTTGCCTCCAGCAGCACCCTCACTGTTCCAAAAACTTCCAAGCCGTAAATCGTTCTTGCAATTCTGCGGGCTTTTCGCTCATCAATAAGGGTTGCCTGGCTGTTTTTATTTAAAGCAATGGTAATTACTGCGGCCTCTCCCTGATCAAGCTGAGCCAGCAGCAAGGGATCAATACTGCCTTGAGGCTCCACTTGTATCCAGGTGGCAGCCAGGTATGCAGACAGGCCAAATCCGAATGTACCGCCCTCTATAAGTTCTTCATGCACAGACTTTGGAACGGCAACGGAAGTATATAAATCCCTTACCAGCTCAAGACAGCCTGCTCCGGATAATGCCAATATAGGGCCGGTATTTGAAATCAACTCGATTTTTTTATACTCCGTCAACTTCAGCCTCTATTTCCTCTTGTTCCCAGTAAACGCTTGGCACCCCAAAACGGGAA
>CAZQPF010000030.1:10135-34818 GCA_964595165.1 uncultured Desulfohalobiaceae bacterium | reverse complement strand
CTGTCCAATATCTCCAACGGAGCTCCGGATCATCTCCGGGACATCCTGAATCAGACCTACGCGATCATGCTCAAACGCTCCGGTATGGCCTCCATTATCAGCGATCCCCGTGACGAGACCCTGACCGCCATCGCCAAGGATCAGCGTTCGGATATCGAAGAGGTAGTTCACGCAGTAATGGATGACAATATTCCGGATCTGAACAATCTCTCCAAAGAGCTCGTGGATTACGTCAAAACTGCCAAGGTGCTCATGGGCAAGATGCTCTACTCCGACTCCTGGCTCGAGCTGTAGAACTTTTCATCCCTTTGCCTCGCCCCGAAGAGCCTCTTCCGACAGGGATCTCGGAGTGGGTGGATATCAGAAGCCATTTCGGGTATCCTGCCCCTCCCCGGCCGGGAGAGGCTTTTTTTTTGGGCTTCTGCCGGGGCGCTTCCAAGAGGCTTGAGGAAGGACACACTCTTGTTCCGACCCGCGTGAGCCCATTTGTTTTGGTTTCTCGAAGCATCCGCTGCCCTATGTGCGGGTAAGTTCCACGCCCCTGGCTGCGCGGTGTTGACACTGAAGACTTTTGGATCTTTGCCTTCGCTCTGCGCCATGGCTATGCGCTCTGCGCTATGCGAATAAACTGTGAACCGTTAACTGGGAGCTTTGAACTCTCAAGTGGGTAGCATGAGGAGACGCTATGACAGCCCGGAGGATATTTTACATCGAAGGCGACGGCATCGGCCCGGAGATCACCAGGGCCGCGCGCATGGTGCTGGACAGAGCAGTCCAGGCCGCTTATGGGGGAGAGCACACCCTGCAATGGGAAGAGATTCTGGCCGGAGAAAAGGCCTATGCCGAGACCGGATCCTATCTTCCCCAGCAAACGCTGGATATTTTATACAATACTGCGGATGTGGCCATCAAAGGCCCGCTGACTACGCCGGTGGGAGCCGGATTTCGAAGCCTGAACGTAACCCTGCGTCAGACCTTCGATCTCTATGCCTGCATACGTCCGGTGCGCTACTTTCCAGGCATTGAAACCCCGGTCAAGCATCCGGAGCAGGTGGATATCGTTGTCTTCCGGGAGAACACCGAGGACGTGTATGCCGGGATCGAGTGGGCGGCATCCAGTCCGGAAGCCAGGCGGATCATCGAGTTCCTCAGCGATGAGCTGCAGGTCAAGGTTGATCCTCTGGCCGCCATAGGGCTAAAGCCGGTGACTCAGAAAGGTTCCAAGCGGCTGGTTCACCGAGCCATTGACTACGCTCTGGAGCATAAGCGGCCCAGCCTGACCCTGATGCACAAGGGCAACATCATGAAGTTCACTGAAGGGGCCTTCCGCCAGTGGGGCTATGAGGTGGCCAGAGATGAGTTCCCCGGGGCCTGCGTAACCGAGGATGAGCTTCAGGAAGCAACCACGGATAAGCTGATCATCAAGGACCGCATCGCGGACAACATGTTCCAGCAGGTTCTGACCAGGCCTTCTGAGTACAGTGTGGTGGCCACCACCAACCTCAATGGGGACTACCTTTCAGATGCACTGGCAGCACAGGTCGGAGGGCTCGGGCTGGCCCCGGGCGCCAATATCGGAGACCACCTGGCGCTCTTCGAGCCGACCCACGGCTCGGTGCCCAAGCGTGCGGGCACCGATTCAGCCAACCCCGGCAGCCTCATCCTCTCCGGTGCCTTGATGCTTGAGCATATCGGATGGCCAGAGGCGGCCTCCATGGTCTATGCAGGCCTGGAGAAGGCCATCGGATCCAAGCGGGTAACCACCGATCTGGCCCGGCTGATGACCGGGGCCGAGCAGGTGGGCTGCCAGCAGTTCGGCGAGCTCATAGCGGAAAACATCAGCTAACCGGAAATCATCTCCAGCGGCATTTGCTCAGCTCATGACAGCGCAAGACAAGCACAGCAAGTATGAGGAATCCATCCTCGAGTTTGTCAACTCGGGCGGTTCCTTTGTGTCCTACACCAACGACAACAACTTTCAGAGCCTGCTTTCCAGGCTGCTAGCCAGGCAGCTGGGCGTGCAGCAGCAGTGCGTACACAACTTCTACAGCCGGGAAAATATCCTCAGCTACCTCAAGTCAGCCGCCAAGAACAAAGAGACGGTGGTTCTCTTTGTGGAGCGCATCTTCGAGGGCCTATCCACGCAGGAGTTCGTCCTGCACGTCAAGAACGCCTACAGCAACGTGTACATCATTGTTCTGACCAACGAGGTGGAGCGGGCTGCGTTGATCCGGCTCTATGAGATCGGTGCGGACAACTTCATCACCAAGCCGCTCAGCTTGAACACCCTGGTGGAAAAGATCGCCTTCACTCTGCGGCCGCAAAGCAAGATCGGAGAGCTGATCGAAAGATCGAAGCGGCTCCTGGAGCAGAATAGGCTGGAGCCTGCCATGGCAGCCTGCGACGAGGTTCTGTCCATGAAGCCCAACAGTGCTGCGGCCCACATGGTCAGGGGCGATGTCTACCGGGCTATGGGAAGCCGGGAGGAGGCGATCTCCGAATACCTGAAGGCGCACAAGAGCTCGCATCTCTATCTGGAGCCGCTCAAGCGGCTGGCCGAGTTCTATGGCGAGCTCGGGGACAGGGAGGATCAGCTCAGCTACCTGATAAAGCTGGACAGGCTGAGCCCGCTCAATGTGGAGCGCAAGGTGGAGATCGGATCCCTGCAGCTGGAGAATGGCGAGACGGTGGAGGGCCGCAAGTTTCTGGACGAGGCACTGCGCATAGCCGGGCGGGAGGCCAAGGAGATGCTGGGCAACCTGGCCGTCCAGATCGCCGACCGCCTGATGTACCTGAACAACGAGATCGCTGAGCAGTATTACCGCAGGGCCTTGCAGGTCAAGGGCGGCTCCCTGGGCAGGCGCGACGTGGAGACCTTCAACCGCCTGGGTATCTGCTTGCGGCAGCAGAAAAAGCCGAAAAAGGCGATCGAGGAGTATAGGCGGGCCTTGGAGATCGCACCCCAAAACGAACGCTTGCTCTACAACATGGCCATGGCTTTTTTGGAGGCTGGAGAGGTGGAGCAGGCTAACGACAGCCTGGAGGCCCTTTTCCGGGTGAATGCCCAATTCGCCCAGGACAACGAGGTGGTGAGCCATAATATCGGCATGGTCCTGGCCTATGCCGAGAAGAACGAACGTGCGCTTTCCTTTTTCCGTCAAGCCCTGCAGATCAACCCCAGCTACGACCCTTCCCGCAAGATGCTGGCCAAGCTGAGCGAAGAGGAGTAGGCCCGGCTACTCCTTGCCCTTCTTGGTGCGGCGTTTCGATTTGAGCCACAGATTGAGCCGCTGTTCCTGCCCCTGATCCTTGGGCTGATAGAACTCCCGATTCTGCAGGCCCTCCGGCAGATACTCCTGCTCCACCCAGGATCCGGGGTAGGCGTGGGGATACTTGTACCCGTGACCGTAGCCCCACTTCTTGTGCAGCGAAGTGGACGGGTTGCGGAGGTGGAGCGGCACGGGCTGGATGCCGTTTTGCCGAATTTCCTTGAGTGCGGCCAGATACCCGGAATAGGAGGAGTTGCTCTTGGGCGCCAGAGCCAGGTAGGTGGCTGTCTCGGCCAGGGGAATGAACCCTTCGGGCATGCCGACCATCTCAATGGCCTGGGCGCAGGAAACCGAGAGGTTCAGGGCCTGCGGATCGGCCAGGCCTACGTCTTCCGAGGCCGAGAGAATGAGCCGGCGGCAGATGAAGCGTGGATCTTCGCCGCTCTCGAGCATGGCCGCGAGGTAGTACAGGGCGGCATCCGGATCGCTGCCCCGGATGGATTTTATCAGAGCCGAGGCGAGCTCGTAGTGGCTGTCCCCATCCCGATCGCCCCGCTGCACAATCTCGGGCAGGAGCTGCTGCAGCTTGTCCGGCTCCAGGGATCTTTGATCCAGTGTGGCGCTGTACTCCACCAGATTGAGCAGGGTCCTGGCATCGCCCTGGGAGACGCTGACTAAAAGCTGCAAGCTCTCTTCCTGCATCTTGCGGTTCAATCGGGAGGCGCCCTTTTGTGCGATGTGCAGCAGCTCGCTGCGGCTCAGGGGACGGAGCCTCAGCACATGGAGCCGGGAAAGGAGCTGCCTGGTCAGGCTGAAGGAGGGGTTTTCCGTGGTAGTGGCCAGGAGGATGAACTCGCCGGTTTCCAGGTAGGGCAGGAAGTAATCCTGCTGCGCTTTGGAAAAGCGGTGGATCTCGTCCAGGATGAGCACCTCGTGGTGCTCCATCTGTTTGCGCAGGGTGGAAAGATTGGTTTCCGGAGCGCTCAGGCGGATGGATTTTCGGTTCAGGGCGCGGGCCGTGAGCAGTGCCAGGGTGGACTTGCCGCATCCCGGAGGGCCGAAAAACAGGAGGCTGGAGGGACGGGACTGCTGAATCAGATGCTGAATCTGCTCTTTGAGATGCTCCTGGCCGGTGAACTCGGAAAAGGATTGGGGGCGGATGAGCTCGGAAAGGGGCTTTTTTCCTGGCAAACAACCTCCTTTCAGGAGCCGGAGCGGCTTTGATCCGTTTCCTCGGAATCCCCGGGCTCGATTTCCAGGTCGTCGATGAAGGAGGAGATATCCAGCTCCAGCTCGTCCTGCGAGGCCTCCTCCTCGCCTTCAGACTCGGCCTTGGAGGAGGGCTGTTGCGAAGCAGAGTCGTCTACGACCTCGGGCTCGAAATCGAGCACCGGCTCGATGTCGTCTGCATCCTCCCCGCTCGCGGCTGGCTGGTCCTGCTGGGAGCCGGGTTGCTGTTCCGGAGAGGAGAAGAGGTCGTCCAGCTCCGGGAAGGAGATCTCCTGGACCTCTTCGCCTGAGTCCTGTTTCTCTCCAGGTTCTTGCGCCCAGGAGGCCCCTTGCTCCGTCATAGCAGCCTCCCCCGGCTGCTCCCGGGGCTCTTCGCGGCCGAGCTCCTCGTAGTCCGGACCAGCTTTCCGGCTCGCTTGCTCCTGTCCGCTGCGTTGCTGCCTGGCTGCAAAGCCCGGTTCTGCAGACTGCTCTTCCTGGTTTGCAGCGCTGGAGGCCCTGGGTTCATCTTCCAGCTCGAAGGAGGGAAAATGCTCCTCTTGGGGGGAGCTTTCCGGTGCCTCCAGCCAGCTGAGGTTGAGCTCTTTACGCTGCCCGCTCCAGTCGTAGCTGCACTTGGGGCACTTGGGAAGATGGTCGAAGCTGGTGTATTTACATTGAGGACAAAACATAGTCTTTCCTATGGATTTGAGAGTTCCCGGTTCCCAGTTCACGGTTCCCGGTTGAAAGGATTTGCATGAACCCCTCGACTCTTGGGGCTTAGGCTTCCGTCAGGGCGTTTTGCCGCTCCTGAGGTTCCCGATGCCAACCGTTTTCTTGCAATGTTAGGGCCAAGTTTACGCTTCTCAGGGGCTTCGGGATCAGGCGGCCTCGGCTGATGAGGGCCGCATCTCCTGCGAGCGGGACTTTTTTATGGCGTAGAAGTCGTCCAGCAGCTTTACCAGCTGGCCATAGTGCTTTCTGATCTTGAGCCCGTAAGCTGTGAGCTCTTCCGGCGGAGGGTGGACATATTTTTTCAGTAAGTAGCGATCATTGAGAATCCGCTCGCAGAGGTAGATTATTCTGGTTACCAGGGGATCGAAGTAATTGACGATCTCGAACTTCAGCTCCTGGAGGATCTTGATGGCTTGCTCAATGGCCTGCAGATAGTTGATTTTCTTTCCCTTGAAGCGGCGTCGGGTCAGGTCCTCCAAGTGGCGCACCTTGCGGGCCTGCTGGATATAGCTGTACTGATTCCAGACCTCCTGGTAGAGCTCGGGGAGATCCTGGAAGGCGTCGTGATACTCCGGGTTCAAAAGGTAATTGTCCAGGACTTTGGTTACGTTGTGGTAGAACTCGTCAGAGTAGCTCAGGATGCGGCGCTGGTGCTTTCGAAGCCAGGCGTAGAGAAACTTGAGCCGCTTTTCGTGGGTCTCGGTGTTTTCCACGATCTCGTTGCGTTTGTACTTGACGCGGCCGACATACTCGCCCTTGATTATGTCGTTGAGCACGAAGGTCATCAGATTGGTATCCTTGATGATATTCGCCGTGGTGCAGATTTCTCCGCTAAGGGGATGGATCACCTCCTGCTTGGTAACCGAAAGGGCACGGTCGGTGCGAACGTTATTGGGATCGTATTTATGCTGCCGATAGGTCACCCTGAGAATCACCGCAGTCTTGTTGCCGCTGCGGATGAGGAAGCCTCCCTTGTCCAGATGGCGGATCTGCTCTTTCTGGCTCTTGTCAACGGAAACCAAGGCGATCTTCTCCACCTGGGGATATCTTTTCGTCTCCGGCGTGGTGAACAAGGTGGTCAGAGTGCGGTCCGACTGCCCAAGCACCCGGATGAGGAAGTCCTCGCCCATCTTGAACAGGCGGCGGGCGAAGAGCGCGGCTGAGGTCCGTCTTTCCGAGGCTATGGGAAAGCCGTACAGCTCCATGAGAAACTGATAGACGAAGTTGCGGTTGAGCTCATAAAGGCGATTGTTGCCTGGCTTGAACTTGCCTATCCGGAGCCCGTACCTTTTGAGCTCCGAATCGAGATCGGAAGGGAAGGAGGCGTAGATGCCGCTCAGGAAAAACTCCCCGGCCATGTTTTTGGCCATCACGTGCCCCCGGTCCATGTTCAGGATGTAGGGCAGCACCTTGAGGTAGTTCTGGAGCTCGGTGATGCGCTCCCTTTCGAATCGGTGCCTGAACCTGTCCTGCAGCTGCTTGGGAAGGCGGCTCTGGAAGATCGACTTGTTGTACTGGATGATCGCCGGCTCAAACGGGGTGGCGGGACCGTTGGAGTAGCGTATGGCGTCCTCGATGCAATGCAGCAGATCGAACTGGAAAATTTCCTGGAAGTAGTTGATCGGCCGGTCCAGCACTACCAAGCTGAACCCGGGGAGATTGACGTACTCGTACAGATTGGCCTCAAAAGAGGGCAGCAGCTCCTGCGGCGAAACAAGGGGGTAGTCCTTTTGTTCGGAAAAAGGCCGCAACAAGCAGTACTTGATATGCAGAAAATCCAGAAAGGATTTGAGGTTCTCCAGGGTGGACAGCGAAGTGGGCCAGGAAAGGGTCGTGGAATCCTTCCAAATGAATTGAGGAACCTTAGTAAACGCATTCTTCCATTGAAAAGCCATCAGCGGTTCTTTAGGCAAAAAGGGAAATGATTTATGAATCTAATACTTTTAGAATGCCTATAGCTTATGCTATTTGGCAAGAAAAATCAAGCCGGAATTCCGGCCCGCCAGGAAGTGGGAGCAGAGGAGATGATTTGAGAAAGGCTCACCTGCCGCGCGGCCGGAAAAGCTAGTCCTGGTCCTTGGACTTGGGATGGCAACGATCGTAGGTGGCCATGAGATTTACGAGGCTAAGATGGGTGTAGCGCTGCGTGGTGGACAGGCGGGAATGCCCCAGAAGCTCCTGCACGGTTCGCAGATCGGCTCCGGCCTCCAGGAGGTGGGTAGCGAAGCTGTGCCGCAAGGCATGGGGGCTGATATGCTGAGGCAGCCCGGCATTGCGGGCCAAACGGTCGATGATGCGGTTGGCCTGCCTGCGTTGCAGCCTCTTTCCCCGCAGGCCTAGAAAGAGCGCCGTTTCACGGGGAAGAGGCGAAAAGGCGCTGCGCTGCCCCAGATACTCCTTGAGCCTCCGGACTCCGGCCTGGGTGAGCGGGGCGATCCTCTCCTTGCCGCCTTTGCCCTTGACCCGCAAAAGGCCTTCGGCCGGATCGACGTCCTGCAGATTGAGCTGCAGGGCTTCGCTTATGCGCAGCCCGGACCCGTAGAGGAGCTCGGCCAGGGCCATGTCCCGGAGGCCCTTGGGATCTCGGTCCAGGCGGGACTCCAGCAGGGACAGCATATTGTCCACGTTGAGCACCTGGGGGTAGAAGCTTTCCTGTTTGGGATTGGACAGGCCGTGCATGGGGTTTGCCTCGATAAGTCCCTGCTTTTGGCAGAATCGGAAAAATCCCCGCAGCGTGGAAAGCTTTCTGGACATGGTGCTCTTGCTCAGGCCGCGGCGGTGGAGCTCCCGCAGAAAGGCGTGCACCTGCCTGGAGGTTATCGATTCGGGTGCTCCGGCAGCGAGGTTTTGGGAGGAGAGATGTTCGAAAAAGAGGAGCAGATCCTTGCGGTAGGCCTGGAGAGTGGCTGAGGACAGGCCTCTTTGCACCTGCAGGGAAAGCAGGAAGTCTCTAGCCGTTTGCGGAAGGGCTTCTTCGGTCCAGGGCATAGGAGCTCGCCTCTTTCTCCTTGGCCTTTTTTTTGAGGTTCATGGCTGTTTGTGAGGCCTGTCCGTAATGCTGCAAGGACCCCTGGTGGTTGAAGACGACCCCGATGGAAACGGACATCAGCGGGTATGTGCAGGTTCGGCCCTGACGGTCCACGGATTGGATGTGTCCCTGGTTGCGGTCCGCCGGGTCATAGAAGTGGGGGATGATGGCGTCGAAGTTGTTGATGATCCCCTGGCAGGCCATTTCAGCCTGATGGGGAGGCAGGATGAAGACGAAATCGTCCCCGCCCACATGCCCCACGAAGCCTTCCAGGCCGATGAAGCTGCGCAGGGTGTTCACGATGATCCGGGAGGTCATCATCAGCACCTCGTCGCCCCTGGAAAAGCCGTACTTGTCATTGAAGGCCTTGAAGTGGTCCAGGTCGAAGTAGCCCAGGGCGAAGTCCTGCCGGGAGTCGATGAGATCCTGGATCCGCTGGATGATGGAGGTGTTGCCCGGGAGCTTGGTCAGCGGATTGGCGTCCAGAGCCCGGGTGGACCTATACCAGGTCAGGCCGAGCCGGGCTCTGGCCTCGGGCTGGGTAATGGGCCGCAGCAGGAAGTCGTCGATATCCAGATGGGAGAAGTCGAAGAGATCTTCCGGAATGTGTTCTCCGAGGCAGAGCACAACCGGCACTTGCCGGTAGACATTCTCGTTCTTCACCAGCCGGACCAGCTCAAAGCCCTGCATGTCCTCCAGGAGGCTGTCTACGGCCAGGAGGTCGGGAGGATCGTGAAAGATTCGCTCGATCGCCTGGCGGCCCCGTTCAAAAACCTGCCAGGAAACCTTGTGCGGCCAGAGGTCCAGCATAACCTCCTGCAGGGCGGAGTCGGAGCTGACCAGGAAGAACTGCTGATCTCTTTGGGGGAACATGGCTCAGTCCTGCTGCTCGGGGATCAAGTCCGCCACCTCGAAGATCCCGTCCCAAACCGAGTCCATGATGCGGCCCAGCTTTTTGAAGCTGATGCCGAGGGCGTTCAGCGAGGCCCTTTCCAGCCGCGGCACCTGATCGTCCCCGCCGCTTCCCACTTCAAGGACTTTGGTTATGAAGTCCCCCACATGCACCAGGTGGGCGAAATGGGGATAGTACTGGGCAGATCTGGGGCGGTGGTGATAGGCCAGTCCCTCGCGGATGGTCAGGGGGAGGTTCCAATGGTCGGCCAGCCAGGCATTGACCCGGTCGTGGCCGAATCCCAGGCGCTTTTTCTCCGCCTGGAGATAGCTCAGATCCTCCTGCAAAACGATGCCCTCCACCTCATCTTTGAGCTCGGGGATTTGGACGCTGACCACTACCTTGCCGATATCGTGGAGCAGCCCGGTGACCGCGTACTCTTCCGGGTCCTTGAAGCCCAGGGACTGGGCCAGGGTGCTGCACACAAAGGCGCATCCCACGCTGTGCTCCCAGAGGCCGACCATGCTTTTGGTCATAATGTCAAAGACCGAGGTGCTGATTATCAGGCCCCGGATAACGTTCAGGCCCAGGAGCACGAGGGCGTGCTGCACGGTATTGATCCGGCGCGGGAAGCCGTAGATGGGAGAGTTGACCATCTTGAGGACCTTGGCCGAGAGGACCTGGTCCCGGGCGATGATCCTCGCTACCTGCTCCGGAGAGGAGGTCTCATCCTCGATAAGCTTGGAAACCTCATCCAGCACCGTGGGCAGGGTGGGAAGGTCCTTGACCGCCAGGATTTGGCCTTTGTACTCGGTTTGCAGATCCTGCATCATCATCTCTATGAAGAAGTCTGCTTCCTTCCGCCCCGATGCTGCAAGTAGATCCGGAAGAACTTCTTCACTTGAAGCATCCAGGGGTCGGATTCGTGCTTGCGAAAGAGGTGATCCAGCCGCTCGAGGCGGGCCTGATGGGTTAGGCTGGCTTGCCCGCTCGCGTCTTCAGGGGCGCCGCGGACAAATATGGAGCTGATGTCCATCCGGTGCAGACGGCTCAGGATTTCCAGAGTGAGTTCGGTGTCCTGGGCGATAAGCACGGTTCCGTTGGGACGGGTTACCGGCTTGGCCAGGGTCATCCCTGGTTGGGCGGATTGCACATCGATCCTGCGCATGCTGGAAGGCTCCGGCAACAGTGTCTTTCAATCAACATATTGAAAAATAAGAATTTTCTTTACTTTAGTAAATTGCCAATAAGTCAGCGTGGCCAGAGGCCACGCTGACTAGGACAAGGAGTAATACATTCCGGAGAGCTGTCTGACCGTACCCTTCAGCTCCAGCAGCAGGAGGGTCTGGCTCACCTGCTGGCTGGGCCATCCCAATCGCTGCGTTAAGGTATCAATATGTGTTTTGGGTTGTTGGGTCAACATATCCACCAGGGCGCGCTCCTCCGGACTGAGGTCGCTGGCCGGCTCTTCCTGGGGCGGAGCTGGCTCCCGGGATGAGCCCATCTCTTTTTCAGCGGCAGCAGCGGTTTGCCCGCTGAGCTGCGGGGAGAGCTCCTGGAGGATATCCTCTGCCGAGCGCACCAGGGTCGCCCCTTGCCTGATGAGCTGGTTGCAGCCGGCGAAGGAGGGCATGTTCAAGGGTCCGGGAATGGAAAAGACCTCGCGGTTCTGCTCCAGGGCAAGCCTGGCTGTTATGAGGCTGCCGCTTCGCTCGGTGGCCTCGATTACCAGCACCCCGAGGGAGAGGCCGCTGATGATGCGATTGCGACGCGGAAAATGTCCCGCCTCAGGACGGGTGTTTAACGGAAATTCGGTTACAAGCAGGCCAGATTCGGACATTTTAGGCCACAGGTCACGGTTGCCGGAGGGGTAGATGGTGTCCAGCCCGGTTCCGAGGACGGCGAGGGAGCTGCCGACCCCTCTGAGCCCTGCCAAGTGGGCCTCGCGATCTATGCCCCAGGCGAAGCCGGAAACCACGGTGATGCCGTTTCTGGAGAGGCCGTAGCAGATTCTGGTGGCTATATCCCTTCCGAACCGGGTGCAGCGGCGAGAGCCCACCACTGCTATGCAGGGGGCGCTGCAGAGCTCCTGGCGGCCCAGGGTATAGAGGTAAAGAGGCGGATCTGCTATCTGCTGCAGCCGCTCCGGATAGCCGGCCCAGCCATACAAAAGCACTCCCTGCCGGGAAGGCTGCCAGCTGCTCCACTCGGCCAGGGCTTTCTCCCGCCATTCCCGGTGAATGTGGGCGGCGGCAACCTTTTCCCGGACAAGCCCATCCGCAGTCCAGCGATCAGCTCTTGCGGCCGCGTTTTCAGCGGATCCGTAAAAGTCCACTAGCTGCTTCCAGGCCCTGGCCCCCAGCCCGGGAGTGTGAACCAGGCTCAAGGCAGCCCAGAGCTCGGATTCAAAAGCGGGGTCCTGCATAGCTTGAGAGTTCAGTTCGCGGTCGGTTAGAAAAGGCTCAAAGGTGATAGCTCACAGCAAGAGTGAAGAGCAGAAACCTCGTATAATACGCCATACCAAATAGTGAGCCGGGCAGACCTCTCTTGCGCTGAGAGGCTTTTGACTACATGAGCAGCCTGAAAGAGGCTATCATTTAGGCCCGGGGTTATTCCATGGCCTCCAGCCTTTGGCGGCCCAGCTTAGCTGCATGGGAAGAGGGATACTTTTCCCGCAGCCGTTGCAGATAGAACGCGGCGTTTTCTTTTTGCTCCAGATTGCCGTAGGCGTAGCCCATCTTGAGCAGTGCATCCGCCGCTTTCGAGGTCTCCGGGTAGCGGTTGAAGACCTTTTTGAAGGCCACGATGGAGCGGGCGTACTTTTTTTGGACGTAATAGCATTCTCCCAGCCAGTAGTAGGCGTTGGGAAGCAGGGAGTGCTCCGGGTAGGAGTCAATGAATTGTTCAAACACGGCCTGGGCCTGGGCGGGCTTTTCCTCTTCCAGCAGGAGATCAAGGGCCTTGTGGTAGATATCCTTGGGTGTTGCCGGAGATGGCTGCTTTTCCTGTCTCGGTTCTGAGGCTTTTGCCGCAGCATCTTGGGCTTGGGTCTGCTCCGGGCTTGTCTTGTTCTGGCTGGCGGCTTTTTCCGATGCGGCTTTCCGGGTTTCGGCCCGATAGCGGTCCAACTGACCTTCAAGCCGAACGAACTGTTCCCGTCTCTTTTGCCTCTCTGCCCCCAGCTCTTCCTCGAGCCTGGTCATTCGCTCGTCAAGATCCATCAGCTCCGCCTTCAGGGAAAGATCCCGGGTAGGGGGAGAGGAGGTGACGCAGCCACAGAGAAAAAAGAAGAACACAAGGACTGGTGCGAGTCTTGTCTTCATGGGGACCCTCGTTGCAAACGGGTTGCAGTTTTGCCGCATAGGGTTTAGATACGGACTTTTCTTGCTCGCAGGATAGAGCAAGGCGCCGTTTTTTTCAACGTATGCAATCCATTGATTTCAAAGCGGAATCGATTCCAGGCAACGTACTGAGGAGATCATAAGTATGATGCCGAGCTGTTATCTTTGGGCCCTGTACCTTGCTCTGGCCTTGATGTGTATCGGCGCCCATCTGGGAGGGATCCTCGTAGCCTGGTGCAGCGAGCTCAGGTCGAGATTGGGCGGTCCCAAGTTCGGGGACAAGTTCGCTCAGCAGATGGTCGGTCTCTCTTTTCGATCCTTGGCTGGAGCGGTTTTGCTCCTGGGGGCAGGCGTAGCCGTCACCCGGGAGCGATCAATGGGCCGGCTTCTCGGTTTCATAGATCATTTCCCGCAACAGATATGGATCTGGCTGGGAGGAGGGCTCCTTCTGGGGCTTGTCTGCCTTGCGCTGTATGCTGTGAGCTGGAAACCCCTTCGGAGATCCAAGGGGATACACCTGGTTCTGGGATTGCTCAGCCTGCTCAGCCTGTGGGGAGCCTTCATCTGGCTGAGCAACCTGGCGACCGGCTATGCGGCCGGGCAATGGCTGCAGGGCACTGAGCTTGCCAGGGGCGGAAAATGGCTCTTTGCGCTCGATCATCCCCTGTTCTGGTCTGTGGCGGGCCTGCTCCTTATTTTGAGCCTGGCCGGCGCAGGCGTGTTCGGCTGCGGCTATGTGCTGCTTCGCCGAAACCGAGACGACTTCGGACGGGATTACTATCGCTTCGCAGTTCAATTGGCTGCCAAGTGGGCCTTGATTTCCATCGGGCTCATACCGGGCTTCGCGGCACTGCTCTGGCTGGTGCAGCGCTGGGAATGGATTCCCAGCGCTCCGATCGGCGCCTCGATCCTGGGTCTCGCACTGCTGTGTCAGGCCGCAGCGCTTGCCCTCTGGGTGAGGCTCATACGCAGTGAGCATCCCCTGCGGCTCAAAGGCTCCGTCGCCACAGGGGTGGCCCTGACCTGGCTTGCTGTGTCTGCCTGGATGCTTTCCTTCCCCGGCCTGCCAGAGGCGCTCGGCCGCTTAATGGAGCCACTCCTCTCAGGCTAGGCCAGGGGTAAGACACGTATTGAAATGCATACAAAAAAGGGTGCCCTGGCTCAAACCCGGGACTTACTTCTTGTCCTCCAGGACGTCGGCCAGAATGTAGGCCACAATGGCCGGGGCGAAGGAAAAGGCGATCAGCAGCAAGTTGTCCATATGCAGAGGGTTGAAAGCCTGCCACGCGGCTGACAGCCCCTTGTCCCTGCACAGCTGGACTCCCCAGACCAGGAAGGAAAGGGCGACCAGAAAGCCCCAAGCTGCGGCGAATGCTTTGAGTGCTTTGATAGCCAAAGCCATCTGTGCTATGGGTATAAAATTTTACAAGGGCGCTACTGATCGGGTATGCGCTTTGAGGTCACCATGACTTGGCGGCCCAATGGCGGGCGAGATATCAGATCGGAGGCGGAAAAGAAAAATGGTGCCGGGGGAGGGAGTCGAACCCTCACGGACCCGAGGCCCGCGGGATTTTGAGTCCCGTGCGTCTACCAATTCCGCCACCCCGGCAATGCGAGGTATGAATATAGGCAAGGTCCGATTGCCTGTCAAGTCAGCTTTGCCTTCGGCAAACCTGACTTGAATGGTAATCTTATTTTCGCAAAAAGGACACAAAAACTTCAAGAGAGGCTTCCTGCAAGGGACAAGGCCCGGGGAAACAAAAGGAGCAGCTTGATGATTCTGGATGAGCAATATATCAACGGGTTGATCGAATACCTTAAATCCGGCCAGCTGGCAGAGGATTTCGAGTATTCGGCCGAAGAGAGACGCTACGAGATCCTGGAGTTTCTGGAGAAGGTTATGGATCTGGGAGAGATCGCCGATGAGGTGGCCACGAAAATCATCTTCAAGAACTCTCAGCTGGAGGCCTTTCTCAATCCGAAAAGCCAGAAATAGCGTTGCGGCACTTCCGGGGCCGGCTTGTAGGCCCGCTCCTGTAGAAGGATCCAGTCCACAGGCGGTTGGCTATCTCCGGTCCAGGCGGAAGAGGAAAACAGAAGCACCATTCCTTGAGGCCGAAGGTACGGGGCGGCCCAGGGCAGGAATTCGTTCCAGCAGCGGACGCCGCGACTGAGAATCAAGTCGGCGCAGTATTCTTCCGGAGGCAGATCCTCCAGCCGGGATCGCCGGACCCTGGTGCTGGAAATCCGGATCCGGGAGAGGACGAACTGGAGAAAGGCGGCCCGTTTCTGCCGCGGCTCCAGGAGATGATACTCCCCCTGGCTCCAGAAGAGCCGCAGGGGTATTCCCGGGATTCCGGCCCCGGCTCCCACATCCAGCACCCTCAGCTCCGAGGGGAGCTCGAGCTCAACAAGGAAATCAGCCAGAAAGAGGCTGTCCAGAACGAGATGGCGCACAATACTTTTCCAGTCCTTGCTCCCCACCAGGTTCATGCGCTCGTTCCAGTGCAGGAGGAGACGGACGTACTCGGACAGGCCGCTGGCAACGGAGTCCTTAAGATGCCTTCCGGTGCTGCGCTCGATCTCGCCTTGCATTTCCTTGGGGCCCGGCGGGCCGTTCTGCCCGAGGCTGTGTTGCTCCTGGCTCATTGACCTCTTTACCTTAGGAAGAGAAACGGGTACAAGACTCTGTTTCGTGGCTGATCACAAAGCCAAGCCTGAGCTAATTCTGCAGGAGCTGAAGATGGCACAAGCAACAAAGATGCGAGCGGTTCTGTTTCCCGGCCAGGGATCGCAGGAGACCGGCATGGGTCGTGACATAGCCGAGCGCGACCCAGAGGTCATGGAGCTATGGAAGAAAGCGGAAAAGCTCTGCCGGGCATCGCTGCGCGAGATATACTGGGACGGCGACCAGGAGGCCATGGCGCAAACGCGTTACCTGCAGCCGGCCCTGGCTGTGACCGGACTGAGCATTTGGCAGGCCTGCTCTCTCTCCAGGCCCGACTACCTGGCGGGGCACAGCGTTGGCGAGTTTCCTGCCCTGACCGTGGCCGGGGTTTTGTCTCCGGAGCAGATGCTGGAGCTCGTCAGCCTTCGAGGCAAGTTAATGTTTCAGGCCGGAGAGAGTCAAGCCGGTAAAATGGCCGCCATTGTGAAGCTCGATGAGGCCGCGGTGGAGGAGATCGTATCCCAAGCCAAGTCCAACAGCCAAGGGGAGCTGGTGATCGCGAACTACAATAGCCCGGAGCAGCTCGTGGTGAGCGGCAGCCCGGAAGCAGTGGACGAGGCGGGACGACTGGCCAAGGAGCGTAAAGGAAGGGCCATGCCCCTTCCGGTTAGCGGGGCCTTCCACTCCCCGCTCATGCAGGAGGCTGCGGAGGAGCTGGCCCGTTTCATGCGCAAGCTGTCCTGGGGAGCGGCCAAGATTCCGGTTCACTTGAACGCTACCGCCTCGCCGGAGACAGATGCGGACCGGCTGCAGGACATTATGCAGCAGCAAATGATCTCCCCGGTCTACTGGGTACAAAGCATGAACGACCAGTGGGACAAGGGGGTGCGGCACTGGCTGGAGCTGGGACCCAAGGGGGTTCTGGTCCGGCTGCTCAAGCATATCTTCAAGGGCCGAGAGGACTCATGGACGGCGGAGTTCTTGGACAGGGCGCAAAAATGCGACTCCCTGGGAGACCGGTAGGACGTCATGCGGGCGCAAAGCTATCTCAAGTCCCTGCTCCAAGAGGCTGTCCAGCGGCGCGGCTGGAAGTGGCCGCCAAAGGCGAGCGTAGAACGTCCCAAGGATTCCGGTTTTGGGGATCTGGCCAGCAATGTGGCCTTGGTTCTGGCCTCGCAGGCCGGGCAAAAGCCCCGTGAGGTGGCAGCCTCGCTGCGTGAGGAGCTCCTGGGGCAAGGCCGGGGGATCGAAAAAATCGAAGTGGCCGGGCCCGGGTTTCTGAACTTCACCTTCAGTCCCGGTTTCTGGCAGCAAACCGTCCCCCTGGTTCTGGATCGCGGAGAGCTGTTCGGCAAATCGGATTTCGGGCAGGGCGAACCAGTGCTCCTGGAGTATGTCTCCGCGAATCCCACCGGTCCCCTGCACATCGGCCATGGCCGGGGCGCCGCGGTCGGCGACAGCCTGGCCAGGATTCTCCGGCAGACCGGCTTTGAGGTAACCACCGAGTATTACCTCAACGATACCGGGCGCCAGATGAGCATCCTGGGGCAATCCATATGGGCCCGCTATCGGGATCTTTTGGGCCGGGAAGCGGAGCTCCCGGCCGAGGGGTATCAGGGAGAGTACATCAAGGATCTGGCTCAGCGCGCCTTGAGCCAATACGGGGAAGGGCTGCTGGAGCTGGAGGAGCCAAAAGCCGTTGCCGCGTGCATCGACCTGGGTCGGGAGGCGATCCTGGAGGAGATCAGAAGCGATCTGGAGTCCTTCGGGGTGAAGCATGAGGTCTTCTTCTCGGAGAAGAGCCTCCTGGAAAGCGGCGCGGTGGATCGGACGCTATCCATGCTGCAGGAGCGGGGCCTGGCCTTTGAGAGCGAGGGAGCCTTGTGGTTCCGCAGCACCGACTTTGGCGACGACAAGGACCGGGTGCTGCGCAAGTCCAACGGGGAGCTGACCTATTTCGCTTCCGACATCGCCTATCATGCCGACAAGTTCTCCCGGGGCTTTTCCAGGCTCATCGATGTTTGGGGAGCCGACCATCACGGCTACGTGCCGCGCATGAAGGCGGCGGTACAGGCTCTGGGCCGGGATAAGGACGACTTGCAGGTGGTGCTCATTCAATTGGTCAGCCTGCTGCGAAGCGGAGAGCAGGTGGCCATGTCCACCCGGGCGGGCCAGTTTGTGACCCTGGCCGAGGTCTGCAGCGAGGTCGGCGTGGATGCGGCACGCTTCATTTTTCTGAGCCGCAAGAGCGACAGCCATCTGGACTTCGATCTCGATCTCCTGAAGCAGCAGAGCATGGACAATCCGGTGTACTATGTGCAATACGCCCATGCCAGGATTCAATCCATCTTTAAAAAGGCTACAGAGCGAGGCCTGGCCGGCAACGCGCCTCGGGACGGCTGCCTAGTCTCTCTTGATACCGAGCAGGATCTGGAGATCCTCAAGGCCGTGGATCGATTTCCCGAGGTCCTCCAGGGTGCGGCCAGAACGCTCAGCCCGCATCATGTAAGCTATTATCTTCTGGAGCTGGCCGGCATGTTTCACCGATACTACAACACGCATTCCGTGGTGAACGCTTCCCAGCCGGAGCAAGCTCAGGGCAGGCTGCTGCTTTTGCAGACCATCGCCCAGGTGCTCCGCAACGGGCTCCAGCTTTTAGGGGTCGAGGCTCCGGAGCAAATGTGAGCCATACATGGCGACCAAGAGCGGCAAAACGGCCAGAAACGGCAAGAAGAGAAGCGGAAAGGGCAAAAAGCCGCAGAAGTTCACCTTTTCCCTGAGCTGGGCCGGGCTGTGCTCCGCCGGGCTCCTCATTCTGCTGTTCCTGGTTTGGGCCTTTATTCTGGGAGTGCTTACCGGCAGAGGATACAGGCCGGAAACGCTCATCCCGCAGCTGTCTCAGGTTCTGCCGGGGCAGGAGTCCAGCGGGGAACAGCGATCCTCCGGAGCGCAAAGATCGAATGTGCTCCGGCCGGAGGAGCTCGGGTTCTTCGAATCCCTGCAGAAGGAAACCAGGGATTTCGTGAAGGCCCAGAAGAAGCGAGCCGAAAGAGTAAAGCCCGAAATCGCTGCCGGAACCGAAAGTCCGGAACCCAGGCAGGAGCAGCCCCGGTACACCTATGTCTACCAGGTAGCCGCTTTCCGGACCCAGGCCAAAGCCGGGAGGTTGGAGTCCAAGCTCCAGGCAAACGGATTCAGTACCCGGATAGAAAAGGTGAGCAAAAACGGCGTGGACTGGTTTCGCATTTATGTGCCCTTTACGGGCGGCGCTCAGGAAGCCAGGCAGGTGAAAAACAAACTGCAGCGCTTGGGGCTCAGCGATCCGTTTATCCGGAGCAAACGGAGGCTGGACCAGTAGACTGCTCGTCGCGCTCTCCGCGCTAGAGATGGTTTGCCTTTGCGGGCAGACCGGCCAAAACGGCGGGGAGGCACCATCTACTCTGTTTTTAGGAGGGCGATCATGACCTTTGTACCCCGCGAGGTATTCTTTACCAAGGGCATTGGACGGCACAAGAATAAACTGCAGTCCTTTGAGCTGGCGCTTCGAGACGCTAAGATAGAAAAGCTGAACCTGGTCTATGTGTCCAGCATATTTCCTCCCCAATGCAAGCTGATTACTATTGAGGAAGGGACCAAAAAGCTCCAGCCGGGACAGATCACCTACTGCGTTATGGCCCGGAACGCAACCAACGAAAAGGGTCGGCTCGTGGGGTCAGCGGTCGGGATGGCCTTTCCAGCAGATGAGAGTCATTACGGTTATATTTCCGAGCATCATGCCTTTGGAGCGGAGGAAAAGGAAATCGGCGACTTCGCCGAGGATCTGGCTTCAACCATGCTGGCCACCACTCTGGGGATCGAGTTCGATCCGGAGAAGGACTACGACGAGCGACGGGAAATCTATCTCATGAGCGGTGCGATCATCGATTCGGCCTCGGCCCCCTGCGTGACCAGGGGGGTAGCCGGACTGTGGACCACCACTGTCTCGGCTGCGGTGTTCATTCCCTGAGTGGTCCGGATGGATTGCCAGGCCGATCGTCGATCGGCCGGGAGAAGCATAAGCGAGCCCGCCTATGTACGACAGCTATCTCGATTTGCCGCAGGAGTCTGGAAAGCGGGTCCATGTCTGGCCGGTCCCCTACGAGGGCACGGCCAGCTTCGGCCGGGGCACCAAGGACGGTCCGGAGGCCATTCTGCGGGCCAGCTACGAGATCGAGACCTGGGACCAAGGCCTCGGGGTGGACCTTCAAGATCTGGCCCATTTCCGGAGCATGGACTTTTTCCGGGCTCCGGTTTCCGGACCGGAGGATTGCTTCCAGGGGATGCTCCAGACCCTGAAGGAGCAGCGCGACCCGGCCAGAGACTTTCTTCTTACCCTGGGAGGCGAGCACAGCGTCGCTCTGGCTCCGATCACTTTTTACGCGCAGCAGCATCCGGAGATGGTCGTTCTTCAGCTGGATGCCCACGCCGACCTGAGGGACAGCTTCCAGTCCAGCCGCTACTCCCACGCCTGCGTCATGGGACGGGTGCGGGAAAGGAAGCTCCCGTTGCTTCAGCTTGGCATACGAAGCCTGAGCCGTGAAGAGTCGGAGCTCATCGCCTCCTCCCCGTCTGAGGAGCTCCTCTGTCTGTTTGCCTGGGAGCTGGAAGACCCGGAAGATGCAGCCCGGCGGGTCCAGGAGCAGCTCCGGGGGCGTCCCCTGTACATCACCTTTGATGCCGACGCCTTGGATCCTTCCATAATGCCCGGTACGGGAACCCCGGAGCCCGGCGGGATCCTCTTTGAGTGGCTGCAGGCTTTCTGGGCCCAGCTTTTCCGGGATGGAAGCACCCTGCTAGGAATGGACTTCTGCGAGCTGGCCCCGCTTCCGGCCGCAGGCGTGGCTTCGGAATCCACGGCGGTCAAGTGCATCAACCGGATACTCACCTGCGCCCTGAAATATCGGGCCGTAAGGTGACACAGGCTCAGCGGACGAGAAGGATATGAGCAAGGATAAGTTCATACGCGATCTCACCAAGCTCTCGGACCCGAAGGATGCTGGCCTGGAGCCTCTGGAAGCCTTGGATCCTGATGAGATCGAGGATTTCGACGCCCTGCTCCGGGCCATGTCCAAAACCGCTTTCGGCGGCCGGGCTATGGGAGAGGCTCTGGATGTTCTGGAAACCATGGTCCGGGATCCGAAGTGCCATGTGGTCCTCACCCTGTCCGGGGCCATGACCGTGGCCAAGATGGGCAAGATCATCTGCGCCATGATCGACAAGGGCTGGGTGGATACCATCATTTCCACCGGGGCGCTCATGGCGCACGGATTTATCGAATCCCTGGGGCTGCAGCACTACAAGTACGACAGGCAGCGCATGGACGATGTCCATCTCTGCAAGGCCGGGCTCAACCGGGTCTACGACACCCTGGAGCCGGAATGGAACTTCATGCAGGCCGAAGAGGTCATCAGCGCGGTGCTGGAGGAGATCAAAGGGGAGAGATACCTCTGCTCGCAGAGCCTGTGCAGCGCAATCGGGCGGCATCTGAGCCGGAACTACTCCGGAAAGGGCATTCTCAAATCCGCCTATGAGCGTGAGGTGGCGGTCTACATCCCGGCATTCACCGATTCCGAGCTCGCCCTGGACGTGGCCACCGATCTGTTGACCAGATTCCAGAGCTTCGGGCGGGCCGAGGACGATCCGGCCAAGCTTCCCTTCCAGTTCAATCCGTTTTTGGACCTCTTCCATTACACGCGGAGGATGGTCCAGGCCGAGCGGCTGGGCATTTTTACCATCGGGGGCGGGGTGCCCAGGAATTGGGCCCAGCAGCTGGGACCTTTTGTGGAGATCGCCTCCCAGAGGCTGCCGGAGCTGGAGTGGGAAGCGAAGCGCTTTCAATACGGGGTGCGCATCTGTCCCGAGCCGGATCATTGGGGGGGGCTGTCCGGATGCTCCTATGAAGAGGGCATTTCCTGGGGCAAGTTCGTGCCCCCGGAGCTGGGCGGGAGGTTTGCCGAGGTGCACGCCGATGCCACCATCGCCTGGCCGATCCTGATCAAAGGGCTTCAGGATCGACTGGCCAAAAATTGAGACCACATTTTTGGCAATTGGAGCTATTCATTTTAGAAGCTTATCAAATTGAATTGCCTCCGGGGCTTCGAATGTTTTCGGTTGGGAGGTGTTTATGGTCCAGCCCGAAGGAAAGGTCTTCGAGTTCAAGTCCCTGGATTCCATCCGGCCGGATTTCCTGGAGACCTTCGCCTTTGACAGCCCGGGGCAGTATATCCGGACCGAGACCACGGAGTTCGTAGCGGTCTGTCCCTTCAGCGGCCTGCCGGACTTCGCCCGCCTGTGCATCGAGTACTACCCCGAAGGGGGCAAGTGCATCGAGCTGAAATCCTTGAAGTATTACATCACCAGCTTCAAGGAGGTGGGCATCTACCAGGAGGAGGCCACGCGCCGCATATATGATGATCTGGCGCGGATTCTTAAGACCTCTCGGCTCCGGGTGACCACGGAGTACAATATACGGGGGGGCTTTAAGACCACTGCAGTGGAAGGATCGCTGGCATGAGCCTGCCTCAGCCTCGCGATTGGGCGGTCCTGACCGCCTTGACCTGTGTCTTTTCCGGTAGCCTGGTGCTTTCCGCAGTGCTGGCCTCCAAGATCGTAACCGTTCTGGGATTGGCGGTCCCGGCCGGGGTCTTCGGCTATTGCCTGACCTTCATCTGCACCGACGTGATCAGCGAGATCTGGGGCAGGGATACGGCCAAGGCTACGGTGAGGGGCGGTTTCATAGCCTTGCTGGCGGCGCTGGGCCTTATTCAGCTGGCCCTGCACTGGCCCTCGGCCTCCTTCTGGAAGCAGCAGGAAGCCTTCCAGGCGGTTCTGTCCATGACCCCGCGCATCATCCTCGGCTCCATCGCGGCCTACCTGGTCAGCCAGTACCACGACGTCTGGGCCTTTCACCTCCTGCGCCGCATAACCCGGGGCAGGCATCTCTGGCTGCGCAACAACCTATCCACCGCCTTATCCCAGCTGCTGGACTCCTGTATCTTCATCAGCATCGGGTTTGCCGGCATCATGCCCCTTGGGCCCCTCATTTTCGGACAATGGGCGATAAAGATGCTCATCGCCCTTCTGGACACCGCTGTGGTCTACCTTCTGGTTTGGGCTATCCGCGGCCGGAGAAACCCGGTGCCGGGCACCTGAGCCATGACTGAGCTTGTTCTCGAGGTGGAGCGGATCATCTGGAGAGGGCGTGGCCTGGCCCGCGAGCCGTCCGGCCGGGTAGTCATCCTCCAGCCCGGGGTCTATCCCGGGGAGCGGGTTCGGGCCGCGATCAGGCGGGAAAAGAAGGACTACCTTCAGGCCGAATGGACCGAAATCCTGGAGCCGGCAGCGTATCGCCGTCCCCATCCCTGCCGTTACAGCCTGGAATGCGGAGGATGCCGATTCGGAAGTATACCCAATCGAGTCCAGCTGTCTCTCAAGGAAGAGCTGCTTCGGTCCGAGCTCAAGCGCGGCTTGGGACCGGATTTGGCCCGGGAGCTCCCCGAGGAGATCCGGGTTTTTGAAAGCCCCAAGGCCTGGCGCTATCGGTGGCGGGGTCAAGTGGTGGTTGCCGATGAGAGACCCCACATGATGCGGCTGCAAAGTCGAGATCCGGTTCCGGTCGAGGACTGTTTGCTTCTGGCCTCCCCTTTGGCCAAAAGCCTGCGTCAGGCAAGCCGGCGGGCGAGGCCCGGCCGGCTGACCCTGGCCGCAAGCCCTGCGGACGGCTCGGTGCTCTGCGCAGGGGAGCAGGGAAACCTTCGACTGCCCCTGCCGGAGTTCGGCCTGGAGATCGCCGTTTCCGCCGGCGATTTCTTTCAGGCCAACTGGGGACTTAATCAGGAGCTGGTGCATTTCGTGGTCCACCGGGTGGCGGGTTTGGACCGGGTGGCGGATCTTTTCGCCGGGGCGGGCAATTTTGCCTTGCCGGCAGCAAGAAAGGCCGGAAGCGTGCTGGCCCTGGAGGGAGCCTCCGGCGCAGCAGCCTGCGCCGCAAAGAGCGCCGGAATATACGGGCTGTCCAACCTGACCGTCAAAGGCTGCGACTTCAAAAGATCCGATCCTGCGGAGCTGCTGAAACGGTTCCAGCCGCAAGCCCTCATCGTCGATCCTCCCAGGACCGGCTCCGGCGGACTCCTTGAACCCTTGATCCGGATGGAGTCTCTACAGCGGCTGCTGTGGGTTTCCTGCGACGCGGTCAACAGCTGCAGGGATCTGAGGCGCTGGCTGAAGTCCGGCTGGCGGGTAGGGGAGATCGCACTCTTTGATATGTTCCCCCAGACCTGGCACCTGGAGGCAGTATTCGTTTTAGAAAAGCGATAGGATGGCCTTTTTGATGCCCTCGGCGTTGATGCCGGCCAAAGAGCGCAACGCCTCCTGAGGGCCGTGCTGCAGGAAGCGATCCGGAAGCCCGAGCCGCTTGACCCGCATACCGTTGAGCAGCCCCTCGTCTGCCAGGTACTCCAGTACCGCGGACCCAAAACCTCCTGCCAGGGCGTTCTCCTCCACCAGAATGAGCTTGTTGTGGGTTTGAGCCAGGCTATGCAACAGCTTGTGCGGCAGCGGCTTGACGAATCTGGCGTTGATAAGGCTCACCTCCACGCCTTCCCGGCTCAGCTCCTGCACAGCCTGCAAGGCGGCTGGGATTGCACTGCCCAGGGCGAGCACTGCTGCATCCTTGCCGGGGCGGAGGGTTTCAGCTTCCCCAACAGGAAGCAGGCTAGGCTCCGGGTTCAAGGGAAGGCCGGGTCCGCAGCCGCGGGGATAGCGTACGGCACATGGTCCGGATGCGTTAAGCCCGGTATAAAGCATGGATTGCAGCTCCGGCTCGTCCTTGGGGGCCATGAGGCACATGTTGGGTATGTGCCGCAGGTAGCTCACATCGAAGCTCCCGTGGTGGGTGGGTCCGTCCTCCCCTACGATTCCGGCTCGATCGAGGCAGAACACTACCGGGAGGTTCTGCAGGCAGACGTCGTGCACGATTTGATCATAGGATCGCTGCAGGAAGGTGGAGTAGATGCAGACCACCGGCTTGTATCCCTGCGTGGCCATGCCGGCGGCGAAGGTGACCGCGTGCTGCTCGCAGATCCCCACATCGAAGAAGCGCTCCGGAAAGCGCTCTTTGAACAGGTCCAGGCCGGTGCCTTCGGGCATGGCTGCGGTAATGGCCACCACCTTGGGATCCTGATCAGCGAGCTGGCAGAGGGTTTCGCCGAAGACCTTGCTGTAGCTTTTGCGGGGAGCCTGGGTCGAGGTTTTGGCGCTCTTGCCGGTGCCAGGCTCGAAACAGCCAATGCCGTGGAAGTGGGTGGGGTTCGATTCCGCCGGTTCGTAGCCTTTGCCTTTAGTGGTCAGGGTGTGCACCAGAACTGGTCCGTTCAGCTCGCGCACCTGCTGGAAGACGCGGATGAGGTGGCGCAGGTTGTGTCCGTCGATGGGGCCCAGGTAGTTGAACTTGAAGGCCTCGAAAAGCATTCCCGGAGTGAAGAAGCTTTTCAGGGAGTCCTCG
>CAZQPF010000030.1:8266-10125 GCA_964595165.1 uncultured Desulfohalobiaceae bacterium | reverse complement strand
GCGGGCGTAATTGACGAGCTCGTCGCCGATGCGCGGCACCTGGCGCAGCCAGTTCTTGAGGTCCTCCTTGAAGCGCAGGAAGCGGTGGTTGGACAGGTTGCGGCTGAAGAAGGAGGACAGGGCGCCGACGTTTTTGGAGATGGACATCTCGTTGTCGTTGAGGACCACCACCAGGTCCCGGTTCAGGTCCCCGGCCTGGTTGAGGCCTTCATAAGCCAGGCCCGCGGTCATGGAGCCGTCGCCGATGACCGCGAGCACCTTGTCCTCCAGGCCGTCGTAGTCCCTGGCCACAGCCATGCCCAAGGCGGCAGAGATGGAGGTGCTGGAATGGCCGACCCCGAAATGGTCGTAGGGGGACTCGCAGCGCCTGGGAAAGCCGCTGATCCCGTCGATCTGCCGCAGGCCGCAAAAGCGTTTCCGGCCGCGGGTGAGGATCTTGTAGGCATAGGACTGGTGCCCCACGTCCCAAACGATCTTGTCCTTGGCCGGATTGAAGATGTGCAGCAGGGCCAGGGTGAGCTCCACCACTCCCAGGGAGGGAGCCAGGTGTCCCCCGGTGTGGGATACCGTGGAGATGATCTCCTGGCGAAGCTCTTGGGCCAGCTTCTCCAGATCGCTCAGGCTGAGGGTCTGTACTTCCTGGGGTGAGGTTATGGAATCCAGGATGGTGGCTTCGGTTTGGTTATTCATAGCGCTCAGGTCTAGGGATGCTTCCTGCTGGCAATGGTTACATGTTTTCAAAGTCGTGAGCCTCTATTCTGTCCTGTCCATAACATACTTGGCCAGGGCTGTTAAGAAATCGGCCTCCTCGTTTTCCAGGCCGGAAAGCGCCTCCAGGCTCTCCTGCACCATGGACTCGCCGAGCTCTTTGCTCTGTTTGAGGCCCAGCAGGGCGGGGTAGGTCAGCTTGCTGTGCTTGCTGTCGCTGCCCACCGGCTTGCCCATCTTCTCCTCGTCTCCGATCACATCCAGGATATCGTCGGCAACCTGAAAGGCGAGCCCCAGGCAGCTTCCGAAGCGCTGGGCCCGCTCCACTTCGGCTAGCTTCGCTCCTGCAAGAAGCGCGCCGCTTACACAGGAAGCCCGCAGCATGGCTCCGGTCTTCATGGAGTGCATCCGTTTCAAGGTATCCACCTCGCTGACCCCTGTGCCGGTAAGGGCCATGTCCATGACCTGGCCACCGACCATGCCAGCGGGTCCAGCGGCGCTTGCAACCTCAAAGGCCGCCTGCAGGGCTCTTTCGGCCTGGACCTCTGCGCTGAGCATCATGGAAAAGGCCTGGGTGAGCAGGCCATCTCCGGCCAGGATGGCCAGGGCCTCGCCAAAGCGGACATGGCTGGAGGGCTGGCCCCGCCGCGTGGCATCGTCATCCATGGCCGGAAGGTCGTCGTGGACCAGGGAGTAGGTGTGAATGAGCTCCAGGGAGGCGGCGAAGGGGAGAACGCGGTCTTCCGATTCCCCGAACAACCGGGCCCAGGCAAGGCAGAGCACCGGACGAATCCGCTTGCCTCCGGCGAAGAGGCTGTATTGCATGGCCTCCTGCAGGCTGCGGGGAATGGAGCTATCCTCCAGACAGGAGCTCAGGGCCTGTTCAACTCTTCGCTTCCGGGTCGCCAAGGTCTGCTTCATGGTCTGCTGATCCATTGTCCTGCCTCTCCTCGGGTTGATAGTCCTGCAGAACTCCCTGGGAGTAGATCTGTATACGGTGCTGTGCGTTTTGCAGATGTTCGCGGCATTCCTTGGCCAGACGGCTTCCTTCCTGGAACAGGCTCACTCCTTCCTCCAGAGGGAGGTCCTCCTGCTCCAGCCGGGACACGATCTCCTGCAAACGGGTCAGCTTGGCTTCGAAGCTCTGTTCT
>CAZQPF010000030.1:0-8166 GCA_964595165.1 uncultured Desulfohalobiaceae bacterium | reverse complement strand
GGACCTCGTCCTGATGCAGCTGGAGGCGCAAAAGATCCCCCGGGGCCACCTGATCGCTGCGCCGCAGGATGGAGCCATCCCGGGCCAGGGTGACCAGGGCGTAGCCTTTGCTCAAAGGCCAGAAGGGATCCAGGGAGCGCAGGCGGCTCTCCAGTTTATCCAGCCTGGTTTCCCCGCTTCGCAGATGCGCTTCTCCGGCCCGATGCAGCCTTGTCTCCAGGCCCTGGATGCGCTCCTGCCAGCGGTGCCACACCTGGGGCGCGAAGCAGCGTTCCAGCCGCAGGCTTTGGCTGCTCAAGGCTTCCGACCTGGCTTGTATGAGCCGATGCCCGCTGCGCTCCAACCGTTCCATAAGTGAAGCGAGCTTCCAGTTGGCCTGCTTGAGATCGTTGTGCGGGGAAAGCCAGCTCAGGGCTTGCCGCAAAGCGGCCAGGCTGTCCCGCTTTCTGCGAAAGGAGTCTTGCCAGGCCTTCAGCAGCGAGGACTCCAGCTGGAGAAGGCGGTTCTCAAGGGCCTCTCTTGCCGGCCAAACCAGCTGGGCCGCATGGCTCGGAGTGGAAGCCCTGACATCTGCAGCCATGTCGGCAATGGTCAGATCGAGCTCGTGCCCGATGCCGGTCACCACCGGGATGGCGGAATCAAAAACCGCCCTGGCCACGGCTTCGGTGTTGAAGGTCCACAGATCCTCAAGCGAGCCGCCGCCCCGGATAAGCACGATGACCTCGGCCCAGGCTTCCAGGTTGGCCTCTTCAAGGGCGGCCACCACATTGTCCGCCGCTCCCTCGCCCTGGACAAGTGTGGGGTAGATAACGATCTGCCCGGCCCAGCCCCGGCTGGAGGAAAGGTGCAAAAAGTCCCTCAAGGCAGCGGAGCCCGGAGCGCTAACCACTGCCACCTTTCCAGGATGTGAAGGGAGCGGCCTCTTATGCTCGGCCTGGAACAGTCCATCCTGGGCCAGCTTGTCTTTCAGGGCTTCGAACTCCAGATGCAGCCGGCCGATGCCTTGATCCTGCACCATCTCGGCCACCAGCTGGTAGGTGCCCTTGGGTGGATAGACCGCCAGCCTCCCGGCGCAAAGGACGTCCATACCGGTCCGAAGCTCCCCGGGAGAGGTGTTCATGGGCAGGGACTGATTGGACTTGAACCACGCCACCTGCAGCGCGGCCAGCTCATCCTTGAGAGCGAAGTATACATGCCCGGATCCGGGTCGGGACACGCCGCCCACCTGTCCCTGAATCCAGACAAAAGGGAACTCGGCCTCCAGGACCTCCTTAACGGCCTGGGTCAGCTGACTTACCGTGAAGACGTGGGCCATGGGATATCAAAGCGTCAAGGACCAGCCCTGCCAGACGCGCTGCCGCCAGGCTCTGAAGTCCTCGGCAAAGCCGTCCAGGGATAGATTGGTCTTTTCTCCGCTGCGGCGGTCCTTGGCCTCCACCACGTTTTGCTGCAAGCCCTTGCCGCCCAGAACGAGCTGCAGGGGAAAGCCCAGCAGATCGGCGTCCTTGAACTTGAATCCGGGCCGCTCCTGCCTGTCGTCGAGCATGACCTCCACCTTCTGAGACCTGAGCTGGCTGTACATGGCCTCGGCCTGCGCCATGAGGTCTTCATCCTTGGTGTTCAGCGCCAGAATGACTGCCTCGAAGGGGGCTAGGGGCGGAGGGAAAATGATGCCGTTCTCGTCGTGGTTCTGCTCAATGGCTGCGGCAACTATCCGGCTGACCCCGATGCCGTAGCATCCCATGATCATCTCCCTCTCCCGCCCGTTCTCGTCGAGAAAGGTGGCCCGCATGGCCCGGCTGTACTTGGTGCCCAGCTTGAACACATGGCCAACCTCGATCCCCTTGCGGAGCTCGATCTCTGAGCCGCATTTGGGGCAGGGGTCGGTTTCCCTGATGGTTGCTAAGTCGGCGTAGGCGGCGACCGAGACGTCCCGCTCCAGGTCGAGGTGCAGGTAATGGGCGTCTTTTTGGTTGGCCCCGGCAACCCAGTCCGTCTGTCCCCGGAGCGAGTGGTCGGCCACAATCTTCTTCAGGCGAAGCCCTTTGGGGCCGGAAAAGCCCACCGGGGCTCCGGTTAAGGCCTCAATGCGCTCCGCACCGGCAAACTCAAGATCATTGCAATCGAGATAATTGCACAGTTTGACCTCGTTGAGCTCGCGGTCTCCAGGCAGGAGCGCGGCCACCGGCTCTCCGTCGGCCTCGTAAATCAAGGTTTTCAGGACCTTGTGTGGAGGCACTTCCAGGTGCTCGGCCACACGGTTGATGGTCCTCATGTCCGGCGTGCTCACCAGCTGGGGATCGGGACAGGATTGACTGTCTACGCCGGCCGGGGGAGGCACCTCGGCCTTTTCCAGATTCGCGGCGTAGCCGCAGGAGGTGCAGGAGGCAATGGTGTCCTCACCGGTATCGGCCAGCACCATGAACTCATGGGAGTGGCTTCCGCCGATGGGGCCGGTATCCGCCTCCACTGCCTTGAAGCTGAGCCCCAGCCGCTCGAAGATGCGGCAATAGGCCTGGTACATCTGCTGATAGCTCGTTTCGCCCCCGGCCTCGTCCCGGTCGAAGGAGTAAGCGTCCTTCATGATGAACTCCCTGCAGCGCATAAGGCCGAACCTGGGGCGGATTTCATCCCGGAACTTGGTCTGGATCTGGTACAGGTTGATCGGCAGCTGGCGGTAGGAGCGGACCTCGTCCCGGACCAGGTCGGTGATCACCTCTTCGTGGGTCGGGCCGAGGCAGTAATCCCGCTCATGGCGGTCCTTGAGACGCAAAAGCTCCCGACCGTAGACCTCCCAGCGTCCGGTCTCCTGCCACAGGTCCGCCGGCTGCACAAAGGGCAGGAGAACTTCCTGGCCCCCGGCCTGATCCATTTCCTCGCGCACTATCTGGGCCGTTTTGTTCAGCGCCTTGAACCCCATAGGCAGGAAGGAGTAGATGCCGGAGGTCAGCTTGCGGATCAGTCCGGCCCGTACCAGGAGCTTGTGGCTGACAACCTCGGCTTCGGCCGGGTCCTCTTTAAGTGTCGGGGCGTAGAATTGGCTCATTCGCATGGTGTCACTCGACTCCCTTGTTTGTCCAGTTCCGAGAGGAAAGAGTCCAGATCCCGCTTGAACTCGGAGAAAAGGTTGGCGCTGCCTCGGACCTTTCGCACCACGCGCCCCTTTTTGAAGATCAGGCCGCAATCCTTTCCCCCGGCGATGCCGATATCCGCCTCCTTGGCCTCCCCGGGGCCGTTCACCGGGCAGCCCATAACCGCCACGGTAAAGACCCGGGTGATGGGCCGGAGATAGCTCTCCACGTCTTCGGCCAGCCCGAGGATGTCGATCTCGGTTCGACCGCAGGTGGGACAGGAGATGATGTTCGGGCCCCTGTGCCTCAGCTCCAAGCTGCGCAATATTTCCCAGGCTACAAGCACCTCATTTACCGGGTCTCCGGTGAGGGAGACGCGCAGGGTATCGCCCAGGCCTTCATGCAGCAGAAGGCCCAATCCCACGGAGCTCTTGACCGATCCCCGGAGCGGCGTTCCGGCCTCGGTGATGCCGATATGAAAGGGGTAATCGGTGCGTGAGGCCAGCTCACGGTAGGCCTCCAGGGTGGGCAATACCGAGGATGATTTCAAGGAGATCTTGATTTCGTAGTGGCCCCTGGATTCCAGTAGCCGCACATGACGCAAGGCGCTTTCCACCAGGGCCTGCGGTTTGGGGCCGCCGTAGCGCTGCAGCAGGTCCTTCTCCAGCGAGCCGCTGTTGGCACCTATACGAATGGGCACGGAGTGGCTTCTGGCCGCATCGGCAACCCGGTCTATGGCCTGTCTGGAGCCGATATTGCCCGGATTGATCCGGAGCCCGTCGATTCCGGACTCAATGGCCAGCAGGGCCAGGCGGTGGTCGAAGTGAATATCTGCGATGAGCGGCAGCAGAGGCCTGGCCGCCTTGATCCGTCTCAAAGCCCCGGCGGCCTGCTTGTCCGGCACTGCCAGCCTGACAAGCTCGCATCCGGCCGCGGCGAGACCGTCTATTTGGGCCAGCGTAGATTCCAGGTCGCGGGTGTCGGTGTTGGTCATGCTCTGGACGCGGATGGGGTGATCCGAGCCCAGGCCCACACCGCCGAGACGGATGTTTTTTGTCTTTCGCCGCAACAGGGAGTCTCTGGCGTTTGCCTCTCCGGTCATGCCCTGTGTCCATACAGCATTTTGAAGGCTTCGCCAAGAGGGCCTCGTTCCGGAGGTGTGGAGGCGGAACGGTCCGGGGTGCTAGGGGTCAGGCTTGCTGGAGGTGCAGCCGCGGTGGGGCGCAAGTAAGGGGCCTACTCCGATACGGAGGAAGAGGGATCAGGGGAAGAAGGACCCATGGCGGAGGCGTCATAGGTGCCGCTGCGACCTCCGGATTTGTAAAGCAGGCGGCAATCGGTGATCCGGATGTCCTTCTGCACCGCCTTGCACATGTCGTAAAAGGTCAGTGCGGCCACTTGGGCGGCCACCAAGGCCTCCATCTCCACACCGGTAGAGCTGGTGGTTCGGGCCTCCGCTTCAATACGGACCGTGGCATGGCTGCTATTGAGCTCGAAGCGGACGTCGGCATGGCTCAAAAAAAGGGGATGGCAGAGCGGAATGAGATGATGGGTTCGCTTGGCCGCCTGAATGCCGGCTATCTTGGCGGTGGTGAAAACATCCCCTTTGGGGAGAGCCTTGTCCTGGAGCAGCTTCAATGTTTCCTGCGACAGGCAGACAGTGGCGGTGGCTACGGCAAAGCGCTGGGAGGCCGGCTTGGCACCGACGTCCACCATTTGCACTCCGCCCTTGGAGTCGAGGTGCGTCAGCTCATTGCTCATTCGTCGTCGCCCATGGCCTTCTTGAAGAAGTTACGGACTTTTTTTTGAGGCTTTTGCGCCTCCAGGCGGTCGAACTCGCGGAGCAGATCTTCCTGCTTCTTGCTCAAATGGGTGGGGGTCTTGACTTTGATCTGGACGATGAGGTTGCCCTTCTTGTTGCTGTTCAGATAGGGAACGCCCAGCCCCTTGAGGCGGAAGGTCTGTCCGCTCTGGGTGCCCTTGGGAATATCCAGGTTTACCGGTTCATCCAGGGTGGGCACCTCGATCTTGTCTCCCAGTGCGGCCTGGGTGAACCCGATGTCCACCGGAACAATGAGGTCCTGTCCCTGCCGGTCGAACAGGGAGTGCTGTTCCACATTGATGACCACATACAGATCGCCGTGGGGACCGCCAAAGGCTCCGGCCTCTCCTTCGCCCTGGAGTCGCAGCCGGTTGCCGCTGTCCACTCCGGCAGGAATATGCACGGAAACGGTTTTGGTTTCCGTGATGCGGCCCTGCCCCTTACATTTCTTGCAGGGATGGGAGGTCATCTGTCCGGAGCCTCGGCAGATGGGGCACGGGGTGGAGATTCGGAAAAAGCCCTGGCGCTGGAATATCTGCCCCTGACCTCCGCAATGCTTGCAGGTTTCAGGGGAGTGGCCGGGCTCCACGCCCGATCCCTGGCACTCCTCGCAGTTTTCCTCTTTCGGGATCTGCAAATCGACATCGGTTCCCTTGACCGCTTCCTCAAAGGAAATGGTCAGATTGTAGCGCAGATCCGCTCCTGCTTGCGGCCTGCGGCCTCGGCGGCCGCCCCCTTGCGATCCGCGGAAGCCGAAGAAGTTGTCGAAGATATCGCTGAAGGCGTCGAAGATGTCCTCCGAGGAGCCGAAGTTCTGAAAGCCGGCCCCGTTCATCCCTTCATGGCCGAAGCGGTCGTAGGTGGCCCGCTTTTGCGGATCTCCCAGAACCTCGTAGGCCTCGGAGGCCTCCTTGAACTTCTGCTCCGCCTCGGAGTCGTTGGGGTTGCGATCGGGATGGTACTGGAAGGCCATCTTGCGGTAGGCCTTTTTGATCTCCTCTTCCCCTGCCTCGCGGGAAACCCCCAGGACTTCGTAGTAATCACGCTTGCTCATAGCTATTCAACCTTGATGCCTGCTTCAGGGATGGATGCCTTGAGTTTTACCTTACCGGCGGCGATTTCGCGAAGAGCGGTGACTACCTCCTTGTTGTCGGTCTCAAGCAGGGAAGGGTACCCTTCCCGGTACATCTTGAGCCGCTTGAAAGCCATTTGGGCAATCACGAACCGGTTGTTGATCTGTTCCAGGGCGTCTTCAACGGTTATTCTGGCCATTTGCTTGCTCCGGGTTCAAAATGTAGTGGTCTTGTTTTATGCTGTTTATTTATAGAGGCGGCTTGACAGGCTGAGACTGAAGCTTCTAAGGAAATGTCGCTTGGAGCTCTTTCAGGATGAACCAAAAGAGAATCTATAAACACACTTTTCCCGAGCGTCAACAGTTAAGGGGTAAATTTTGGGGATAAAGCGAAAAAGAAAGCTCAGCTACAATCAGAAGTCCTGTCTTTCCAAAACCGGTAAGCTCCTGCATGCCAAAGGCATGCTCCGTCCCGGGGCCAGGGTGGGGATAGCCGTTTCCGGGGGCATGGACAGCTGGGTCCTGCTGCAGGCCCTGCTCCTCTACCGGGAACGCCTTCCCTTTTCTGTAGATTTTCTCGTTTTGCACATCAACCCCGGCTTTGACCCTACAAGCCACGCCCCCCTCCTGGACTGGCTGTCCACTCACGGCATTGCCGGGCACACCGAGGTTGCTGATATGGGTCCCCGGGCCCATAGCAGCGAGAACAGGAAAAGCTCCCCCTGCTTCTTCTGCAGCTGGCGCAGGCGCAAACGGCTTTTCCAGCTGGTGAAGCGCTACCGCCTGAGCCATATAGCCCTGGGGCACAATGCCGACGATCTGGTGCACAACTTCTTTCTCAATCTCTGCTATGCCGGACGGGTGGAGGGCATGTATCCCAAAGAGAGCTTTTTCCAAGGCGAGTTCGAGCTCATCCGGCCCCTGCTCCTGGTGGAAAAGCGGCAGATCAAAAAGATCGTCCAGGAATGGGGTCTCCCGGTGTGGAGCAATCCCTGCCCTTCTGCCGGGCGCTCCAAGCGAACCGAAATCGAGCAATGGCTGGAGACGCTCTGGAAGGACAACCAAAAAATCCGCAAGAGCGTTTTCAGCGCCCTGACCCGGTGGCAGCTGGAGCAGTCCCTTCCTTTCTGCAAAGCCGACTCTGCTGAGGGCAATAGCCAGGAGGGCTCTTCGCCGCTTCGCTAGGCTGCGCCCTGCTGCCCTTTCTTCTCTGTGGCTTGGAATTTGCATTTTTCCGGCCATGGAGTTGTTCCAGCTCGATCCAGCGCATATCTTAAGCTTTCTGCTCACCCTGGTGCGCATCAGCCTTATCGTTTTCCTGCTGCCCTTCTTCGGGGGATCCACCCTGCCCAGGACGGTCAAGGCTGCCTTGTGCCTGGTTTTGACTCTCGGCCTCTGGCCGGCGCTTTCCTTTTCCGGAGTCCAAGTGCCGGCCAGCCCCTGGAATCTTCTGATCATCGTGCTGGGAGAGCTTGTTCTGGGGCTGGTGCTCGGCCTGGTGGTGCGGATCGTATTCGCCGCAGTGCAGACTGCGGGGCATATTATCGGGTTTCAGATGGGCTTCGCCATGATGAACGTGGTCGATCCCATGACCGGAGCCACGGTAACCCTGACCTCGCAGCTGCTCTATCTGGTGAGCCTGCTGCTCTTTTTGTCCCTCAACGGCCATCTCTATCTTCTGCGCGGGCTGACCCAGAGCTTTGAGCTCGTGCCTCCGGGAAGCCTGCTCCTGGTTCCGGCAGTCACCGACCGGATCCTCACCTTTTCCAGTCAAATTTTTGTCCTGGGCATCAAGATCGCCGCCCCGGTTATGGCCGCGGAGATAATGGTGACTCTGTCCCTGGGGGTGGTGGCCAAAATAGCCCCTCAAGTGAATGTGCTCTTCGTGGGCTTCCCGCTGAAGATCGCTATCGGATTCTTGTTCATGGGGCTGATGTTCATGCTTCTCTCTGAGTATCTCCAGGACTTCATCGGCCGGATGGGCTGGATTTTCCAGGATATCATGAAGTCCGCGGCCTGAGTCGAAAAGGGCTTCCCGGGAGGCTATGGCCGATGGAGCCCGGGATTGAGCCTCGACGAGAATGAGCCATGCCCCAGAAGGATCCCAGCCGCACCGAGCAAGCCACCCCGAAGCGAAGGGAAAAGGCCAGGGAGGAAGGCAACGTCCCCAGGAGCGACGAGGTCTCCAAGGTGGCCACCCT
>CAZQPF010000029.1:0-35256 GCA_964595165.1 uncultured Desulfohalobiaceae bacterium | reverse complement strand
TTCTGCCAGGATTTTACCGCCCGGGCCGGGGAGGGGGGCATCGATCCGGTTTTCGGACGGGATCAGGAGATCCGGCAGATGGTGGACATCCTGGCCAGGCGCCGCAAGAACAACCCCATTGTGGTCGGCGAGGCCGGGGTAGGCAAAACAGCAGTGGTGGAAGGCCTGGCCCTGCGCATCGTTCAGGGCGACGTCCCGGACTCCCTCAAAAAGGTGACCATTCTTGGTCTGGACATGGGCCTCCTTCAGGCCGGGGCCGGAATGCGCGGCGAGTTCGAGAACCGTCTCAAGTCGGTGATCAACGAGATCAAGGCCTCGCCGAGCCCCATCATTCTGTTCATCGACGAGGCCCACACCCTGATCGGGGCCGGCGGCCCTTCCGGTGGCGGAGATGCGGCCAATCTGCTCAAGCCAGCTCTGGCCAGGGGGGAGCTCAAAACCGTGGCTGCCACCACCTGGTCCGAGTACAAGAAGTATTTCGAGAAGGACGCCGCCCTGGCCAGGAGGTTTCAGCTGGTCAAGCTGGAGGAGCCTTCTGTGGAGACGAGCGTGCTCATTCTGCGGGGCCTCAAGGCCACCTACGAGGAGAACCACGGGGTGATCGTACGCGACGATGCCGTCATAGCGGCAGCCGAGCTTTCCGGCAGATACATCGCCGGACGGCAGCTTCCGGACAAGGCGGTGGACCTGCTGGATACGAGCGCGGCCCGGATCAAGATCAACCTCACTGCCAAGCCGGACGCCATTGACGACCGGGAGCGGCGGGTCCAGGCCCTGGAGCGGGAGAAGCGAGCCCTGGATCGCGATCTCCTGACCGGTTCGAAAAACAGGGAGCAGTCGGAGCGCATCGAGGAGCTATCCCGGGAGCTGGAGGCATTGAGCTCCGAGCTTCAGAAGCTGAACTGGCAATGGAGCACAGAGCGGGCCAAGGCCGCCGAGCTCGTCGATCTCCGGCAGGAGCTCTATTCCCTGATCCAAAACGACGGCGGGGAGCAGGTCGAGGAGCTTAGAAACAGAATCGCCTCCCTGGCCGAGGAGCTGGAGGCGATTCAAGCCGAGGCGCCGCTTATCCGCACGGAGGTCAACCCGGATATCGTGGCCAAGGTGGTCTCTGACTGGACCGGAGTTCCGCTGGGCAAGCTGCTGCGGGACGAGGCGAGGAACGTCGCCAGCCTGGAGGACAACCTCAAGACCCGCATCAAGGGGCAGGATGGGGCGATTTCCGTGATCGGCCAATCCATCAAGGCGGCCAAGACCGGGCTCAAGGATCCGCAGCAGCCCCTGGGCGTATTTCTTCTGGTGGGTCCCAGCGGCACCGGCAAGACCGAGACCGGGCTCGCCCTGGCCGATCTCCTCTTTGGAGGAGAGCGGTTCATGGTGACCATCAACATGAGCGAGTTCCAGGAGCGGCACACCGTGAGCCGGCTCATCGGCTCCCCGCCTGGGTATGTAGGCTACGGCGAAGGCGGGGCCCTGACCGAGGCGGTGCGCCAGCGGCCCTACAGCGTCGTGCTCCTGGACGAGGTGGAGAAGGCCCACCTGGAGGTGATGAACCTCTTCTACCAGGTCTTTGACAAGGGCTCCCTGGCGGACGGGGAGGGGCGGGCCATCGATTTCAAGAACACGGTCCTCTTTTTGACGAGCAACCTGGCTTCGGACGTGATCACCCAGCTCTGCGAAGGGGACGAGCCGCCGGAGGCCGAGACCCTGACCTCGGCCATACGGCCCATTCTGAGCAACCATTTCAAGCCGGCTCTGCTGGCCAGGATGACCATCGTGCCCTACATCATCCTCGGCCCGGAGGTGATCCGGGAGATCGTGGCCCTCAAGCTGGACAAGATAGCCAAGCGCCTTCGGGACAGCCACAAGATGGCCTTTGCCTACACCGATGAGGTTGTCTCCAGGATCGCCGAAAGATGCACCGAGGTGGAGACCGGGGCCCGGAACATCGACTTCATCCTGCACGGCACCATCCTGCCCCAGATCTCCAAGGAGATCCTGGCCGGCATGGGAGCGGAGGGCATGCCCTCCAAGGTCCAATTGAGCCTGGCCGAGGACGGGGGCTTCGCGGTCGATTTCCAGGTTTGATCATTGTTCAAGAAGTATGATTCCACCTTTTCCGGCAGCTGTTTGAGGGCATATATATCCTGTGGGTTCTTGCCTGGGATCGCCGAGCGGCCGGATCGGCCATCTGGGTGCACCGTGCCGACCACATCTCGCAGCACCTCGATTGTTCTCGCATGAACAGGGTTGAGCCGGAAGGAACCGTGGAAGGAGATTTGTCATGACCAGCCTGGATAGTATGACCTATACCTTTGTATCTCAGGCCTATGCCGATGATGAGGAGGCCTTTTTCGTCAAGAGCTTCACCGGCAGAGAAGGGATATCCCAGCTTTACGAGTACGATATCCATCTCCTGTCCGACGATCCGGAGATCGACCTCAAGGCGGTTCTGACCAATCCGGCCACCTTCACCTTGCAGCGGGAGGAGGGAGATATCCCGGTTCACGGCATTATCGCCCATTTCGAGCAGCTTCCGGAAATCCGCTCCAGCGCCCAGTATCGGGCGGTGCTCGTTCCGCGGCTGTGGCAGGCCGATCTGTACCACCAGAATCAGCTTTTTTTAAACAAGAGGGTGCCGGATATCATCGAAGCAATCCTGCAACAGACCGGGCTGACGAGCCAGGACTATGAGCTCAGGCTGACCGGAAGCTATCCGGAGTGGGAGTACATCTGCCAGTACAATGAAACGGACTTCAACTTCATCTCCCGCTGGATGGAGCGGGAAGGCATCTATTACTTCTTTGAGCAAAGCGAGCAGGGAGAGAAGCTGATCATTACCGACAGTGCATCGGCCCACAATCCGAGGCCCGAGAGCGCTGTCTCCTACGTTCCGCCGACGGGAGAGGTTCCGCAGGAGGACGTAATCCGCGATTTCATCTGCATCCACAAGCGAATCCCTCAAAAGGTGGTCCTTCAGGACTACAACTACCGGAGCCCCTCGCAGATGCTGAGGGCGGAGGCGGATGTCGATCCGCAGGGACAGGGGACGGTGTACATCTACGGGGAGCATTTCAAAACCAGCGAGCAGGGCAACGGGCTGGCCAGGATCAGAGCCGAAGCGCTCCTGTGCAGGGAAAGGATCTTCCACGGCGAGGCCATAGTGCCGGATCTTTCCCCAGGGTTTCTCTTTGATCTGGAGGATCATTTTCGACCCTCCTACAACCAGCAGTATCTGATCACCGAGATCACCCACCAGGGAAGCCAGACCGGATTTCACAGCGACACCGGAGGGCAGGCCGGTCAGAAGTACTCCAATGTCTTTTCCTCCATCCCTTCCGAGATACAGTTCCGGCCGAAAAGAAGAGCCATGAAGCCCAAGTTTTACGGCACCATGAACGCCAAGGTCGATGCTGCCGGCGACGGCGAGTACGCCGAGCTCGATGACCAGGGCAGGTATAAGCTCACCCTGCCCTTTGATCAGAGCGGACGTTCAGACGGCAAGGCCTCCCGCTTCGTTCGCATGGCGCAGCCATATGCAGGACCCAATTACGGGGTCCACTTTCCGCTGCATAAGGAGGCCGAGGTTCTTCTGACCTTTGTGGATGGCGACCCGGATCGGCCTGTGATCGCGGCATCCATCCCCAATCCGGAAACCGGTTCGCCGGTAAACAGCGAGAACCAGAGCCAGAGCGCCATATGGACCGCAGGCGAAAACCGCATCACGCTCGAAGACCGGGAGGGCGAGAAAAATATCCACATCTACCAGGCCTGCGGCAATGAAGTCATCATGCATGAGCAGACACCGGACATTACGATCAAGCAGGCCTGCGGCAATCAAATTATTATGAAGGCGGAGGTTCCGAAAATTGAGATCAAGCAGCAATGCGGCAATCAAGCGGTAATGAATGGAGCGCAGGGCGGAGAGCACATCAGGTTTTTCACACCATTTAATAACACCTTATTCGAAATGGGGATGTGCCCCAGCGGAAAGGTAGGCTTTGCCAAAAAGACAGACGGAGATTGGCATCAATTGAATACAGGGACGAAATCCACAACCACTGCTGGAATTATAGAAGAGCATGCCTTATCTGCCAAATTTACAGAAACCCTTGGAATGAGCTCAGACATCTTTATGGGGGGAAAGTTTTCCTCAATGCTGGGTGCCGAAGTCAAAAAGAATTATTCAAGGGAAATTACAAAAAATTGGGCTGACAGAGATAGAGATTCAGAGGGCCACCTGTATTACTCATCTGATGAGTATATTGAGTTAGAAGCAGGAAAGCAAGAAGAGGCCTCGCTCTTGTTGAATAAAGGAAGTGCTTCAGCAGTATTAAAGTCCGGAAAGTCAAAAGTTACTATAAAAAAAGACGATGATATTAATATTTATTCAAAGAAAAAAAGTGAGTATAAAGCTCAAGATACAGTTGTTCTTAACTCTGTGAGTGGAAGAATTAGCTTAACTGCTAAAGAGGTAAAGGCCACGAAGGGAAAATTTAAAACTAAAAATATTATTGATATTGGCTAATTATAAATATAATTTTTTATATATTAGAATAATCAATGTATAATATGGTATGTGCTTATATAAATACTTTTTGCATGGTACAAAGAAAATGACAATTAGCATACTACTGGTTCTTTTTATTGTTGCTTTATCTTTTGTAGTGCTTCATTACTTTTATTCCGACCCTTTAGGGATTGGAAAGCTACTAGCAAGAAAATCTTTCCCTGAAGCTGCAAAAGAGCTGGGGTTGCATCTGAGATCCACAACCGGAAATCAAATCGGTAATTATGCTGGAAAATATAAAAATTATTTCATTACCATCGAGTTTGAAAGTGCTCGTGTTCAATTGAATATGAAGCCTATATCAGGATTAAGCTTAAGTACTTCCTATGACAGACAAAACTTTTCTACCAAGAATGATGCCTTTGATAGATTCTTTTCCGAACGTATAGCTCCTTCGCCTATTGCAAAGAAAATTCAGCAAAATGAAGAGCTATTACAGTTCGTAGAATATTTTCAAAATAAGTGGCAAAAGAGATTATTATATTTTGCAGTAAATGAGGATTATATAAAAACTCGGCTTAAGTATGGCAATGGTCATTATATTCCTGGAAAGATATTGAAAAAATTTCTTTCTGATTTGGTTCGACTCACAGATTTGATTCAGAAAAATAGCTCCTAGATAATAAATTTTGTTTTACTTAGTAGTCTTATCATACTTCTTGATGATAGAAAGAGGTACATTTGAACATTATCAATGATTCTCCTTTCACTTTTGCATATATTTCAGGACGAATACCTTTTCCTGGATACTCGTGGACTGCTTTGATCAAAGGCACCTTTGATCTCTCTCCCTTTGCTCCGGCTCAGGTGTCTGAACATCAAGACTATCCTACTGGAGACCAGTTTTATGCTGACGATGGGGATATGCTTGGCGGCCCGAGATATGTTTCCGATTTCGCGTATTTCAAGCCCCGCGGGGACCTGCTTCTCGTAGGCACTGCCTATGCACCTGGTGGAGTCGAGGCTGCAGCCTGCCAAGTAACTTTTCAGGTGGGGCGGCAGGGGGAAGCCTTGCAGGTCATCGGCGATCGGAGCTGGAAGCCAGGGGGCTTTGATTTCACTGCTCCCCAGCCATTCAGGAGCATGGAGCTTCGTTACGAGAAAAGCTATGGCGGACCCGGTTACCAGAAGAACCCCATCGGTAAGGGTTACGCCAGGAAGCTTCAGCTTTCCTCCAAGAAAGGCTTGCCGCTTCCCAATATTCTGCATCCAGGAGAAGAAAGCTACGCCTCCTCATCTGCTTTACAACCCGCTGGGTTCGGCCCTCTGGCGGCCAAATGGCAGGAACGGTCCTCCAAGCTCGGCTCCTACAGGAAATCGTATGTGGATGAACGATGGCCCTGGTTTCCCGCTGGCTTCGACTATGGATACTTCAATGCCGCCTCTCCGGATATGCAGGTTGAAGGCTATTTGCAGGGTGACGAGTCCCTTTTCTTTGCAAACCTCCATCCCGACCACGCGAGTTACCATACCCAGCTGTCCGGTTTGGCCCCTCGCTGCTTTATAAACAGGTCCTCTTCTTCCGGTGATACCGTGTTTGATGAGCTCCCTCTCCACCTGGATACCCTATGGGTGGACATGGATCAGGAGAAGCTGGTGCTCGTTTGGAGGGGGTGGTCGGAGGTTCAAGACGATGAATTCCAAGAGATTATGCATGCCTATATTAATTATGAACAGCTGCAAGAGCCTCCAAAGCCTGTGGCTCATTATGCCCAGCTTTTTCATGCCCGGCTCTTCGAATCAGAGGAGGATATAGCCGAGATGGCAGAAGAGGAGCCGGCAGCGAAAGAGAAGCCGGAGCTTGAGGAAGAATTGGCAGCTGCAGAGGAGCAGATGCGGGCAGCCATGCTCAAGGCCGGCATAGATCCGGACAATTTGCCCCCTCAAAGTGGAGAAGACAGAGAAAGAGAAAAGGCGATTCTTCAGGAGCTGGGATTTCAAGTCGAGGACCGGGATATCAAGGATTTCACCAGAAAGGACGTGGAGCACAAAATCGCCAACAAGGAAAGCCTTGCAGGCTGTGATTTGAGCGGATTGGACCTCTCAGCCCTTTCTTTTGCGGGCCTCGACCTCTCCGGCGCCATAATGAATGCAGTAAGTCTCCGAGCATCCAATTTCAAGGGGGTCAATTTGCAAGGGGCTGTCCTATCAGGTGCGGACCTTACAGGAGCGCTTTTGCAAGAGGCTGATCTCAGCGAGGCAGATTTTACGGAAGCCACTCTCAACAAGGCCAACCTGGAAGGCGCCAGACTCAAAGAAGCCTGCCTTGAAAGAGCCTCACTGCAGGAATGCGTATTGCGTGCGGTAGATGGGAGCGAGGCCGTGTTTATCGAAGCGGATTTGAGCCGGTCAGACCTGCAGCAGGGTAACTTTTGCGGCGCGGACTTCTCGTTTTCCATTCTGGAAGAGGCCACTTTTCAAGGAGCGCGGCTTCGGGAAGCCTCGCTAGAGGGGGCCAGGGGCAGGGGGATCAATATGCAAGACACCGATCTGACGGAGCTTCGGGCTTCAGAAGGATGCGACCTGTCCCAGGGAAAATTCCAGAAGGCCAAGGGCCGGGAGTCTATCTGGGAGGAGGCCGTACTCACGGGAGCTGACTTTTCTTACGCGGATCTGGAGGGAGCGGACTTCTCCAATGCCTCTCTGCAAGCTAGCATTTTCTCCTTCGCTTCCTTGAAAGGGGCTCGATTTACGAAGGCTGATCTGGAGAAGGCCGTATTAAGGCAGGCCAACCTCTTTGCAGGCAGCTTCGAAAAGGCGAACCTCAAAGCGGCAGACCTCGGAGGCTCCAATCTTTACGGGGTCGAGTTTCTCAAGGCCAATCTCCAGCGAGCCAGACTGGAAGGAGCAAACCTCAAAAGCACCAAGCTGCTGGGCGTATAAGGGGTGACTGTAATGGCCCTGTTTCTCACTGCCTCAGATCTGCTTCAAAAGATCGCCTCTAGAGAATTCCTGCCAGATGTCCATATCTACCAGCAGGACTTCAGAGAGGCCGGGCTCCAGGATTCCAACCTGCCGAGGCTCAAAGCTAGCCGCTGCGATTTTTCGGGTGCCAAGGCAGTGAGTTCAGTTTTCAACGACGCCCTTTTTGATGAGGTTGACCTCTCTGCTGCGGACTTCTCCAAGGCTGACTTGAGCGGAAGCATCATCCGGAACTCGGTCGCCAAAGCAGCCATATTCGAGTCCTCTCGGCTTTCAGGGAGCATTATCTTTGCTGATCGATTGCCGGTACAAGACCTTTCGGAGGTGGAGATTTCTTTCCATGACTTGGGTCTGCCCGGCGAGGTTCGCAACGAGCTTATCAAGCTGAATATTTGCGGGTTCAAGCAGGGAGTCGCCGATCTGCAGAAGTCGGACTTCACTCAGGCTGCTATCGCTAGGACCGAGTTCAAAAATGTCCAGCTCGATGAGGCGGCTTTTGTTGAGGCCGATTTGACCAGCAGCCTTTTCCAGGCCTGCAGCCTTAAGCAGTCCATTTTCCGCAAGGCTGGCCTGTTTCGCACCGTATTCCAAGGGAGCAGGCTGCAGGGAGCTGCTTTTAACCAGGCCGCGCTTAGGGAAACAGAGTTTACCGGCTGCGATCTGTCAGACTGCGATTTTTCCCAATCATTCCTGGATAACGTCCAGTTTGTAAACCTGGATCTGCGCACTGTCCGGGCGCTTCCCAAGTCGCTTGTCAATTGCGGCTTCAGCAACTGCAACCTTGCTGGACTCGATTTCTCGCACTGCGATCTCACGGGCGTTCATTTTGAGGACTCGGATTTGAGCGGTATATCCCTGCAACAGTCAACACTTATGCAGGTCAACCTGACGCGGTGCTTCCTGGAAGGCCTTAACCTGAGCGGTCATAAGCTCAGCGGAACGGACTTTACCGGTGCTTCTCTGGTCCGGGCTTACTTTATGGACTGCGAGCTCAGCGAGGTTGATTTCAGCGGAGCGGATCTTCGCGGTGCCGACTTCAGCCGAGCCAAGCTGAGCAATGTCATCTTCATTGGAGCCGACCTGCAAGGAAGCTCATTCTCTCAAGCGGAGCTTGAGGGCTGCGAGATGGAGGAGGCCCGGCTGGAGAGCGCAGATTTAACCAGGGCTCGAATACAGATGACTGATCTAGACGGACTTGATTTTCGCTCCTGCCGGCTGTCGGAATGCGTATTCCAGCTGTGCAGCCTTAAAGGGACCACTCTTTCAGGTATGAACCTTGCGGGGTGCTGCTTCGCGGATTCAGATTTCGCAGGAGCGGATCTCAAGCAGTCCATTCTGGACAATGCGGACTGCAAGCAGGCTTCGTTTGTTGGGGCTGATCTCAAGGGCTGCAGCTTGCGCAGAGCTAACTGTGCCTTTGTCGACTTTTCCAAAGCCCATCTTACGGAAGCTGTTTTGCAGAAGGCGGATTTGCGAAGCGCCTGTTTTCAGGAGGCGTTCTTGGACAAGGCCGACTTCTCAGGCTCAAGGCTGGATAGAGGGAGCTTTGCATTTGCCAGCTGCGAGGGAGCTCGGTTCCTTAAGGCCGACCTGCATTACGCTGATCTGTCTCATGCCGATGTCCGCCAGGCAGATTTTTCAGGGGCCAACTTGGTGCAGTCGATTTTGCATCGAATAGTAGAGGATAACACAGAATGGAGAGGGGCCGATCTCAAGCTGGCGACCATGACGGACAAGGACTTGGCTGAAGCCGAGGACTGGAAGCCCAGCTGAGAATAACAAAGGGAAAAAATGATCATGGACACCTTGCTGCACAGATACTCTTCACAGGCTTTAAAGGGTTACGTTGGTCCTGCTGAGGTGGTTCGAGTCAATGCCGAACAAAATCTCATCCTGGTTCGCTGTCAGAACAGGGAGGACCGCCCTTGCCTGTGGTCCAGGAACGCCCTGCCGCAGGCCCAAGGGCTTGTTGCCGGCGATGAGGTTTTTGTGGTTTCCGATGAAAGACATGACCTTTACGCCACAGCAGTTTTGCATTCCAGCTCAGGGCCTGGAGAAAGATCAACACAGGCCCGATCGGCAGTTTATGCTCGCAACGGGGCGCAAGCAGCTCAGGAGTCCTGGCCTGATGGAGAAAGGCTGCGGATTTTTTCGAAACGGGGAGAGCTGGTTTTTGAATACGATCCGGAAGCGGAGACCAGCACTGTGTTTGCCAGTGGAGATCTTGCCTTCCAGGCCAAAGACGGCGATATCATCTTCAGCTCAGATCGGGCAGTTCGGTTCCACGGAGAAAGCGTCGAGCTGTGCGGCGAAGCTTCATTGCGGCTCTTCTTGGGAAAGATGGCCGGCAAGCTCTCTCCTTTTGTGGGGCTGACGCCAAAAAGGCTTACTGTGCAGTCTGAGGAGCTGAATATTGTGGGTCAGCAAAGCAGAATGTTCATTGAAGATGCGGAATACAGCGGCAGCAGATGCAAATTGATCTGCTCTCGGCTCACTATCCAGGCAAATAAGATGCGCACGGTGGTGAAAACAATGATTGAAAGAGCCGAGAATGCTTATCGTTCTGTCACCTCTCTTAGTCAGTTGCAGGCTGGGAAGCTGCGCTATCTGGTGGAGAACCTGAGCTACTTCAAGGCAAAGCGGACTATTATGAAGTCTGAAAAGGATCATAAGGTCAAGGCGGACAAGATTCACTTGGGATGAACCGTTAAGGAGGCCTAAATGTTTCCTGCTTCCACCAAAGGTGGCGGACAATGCTTTGCTTTTCCGGATGTATGTAAGACTCCTGCACCGCCAAGCCCGAGCCCGGTACCTGTACCGTATCCGAACATCGGAATGCTGAATCAGGTCACAGGGGAATCTACCAAAGTCAAGTTCGTACAGAAAGGCGTGGTCACCAAAAAGTCCAAGATGAACCGTTCCCAGGGCGACGAGGCAGGAGTTGCCGGCGGGGTAGTGTCCGGAATGAACATGGGGCCAGTTCAGTATAAAAAAGGGAGCAGCAAGGTAAAAATACAAGGCCAGCCTTGTGTCCATCTGACATCCATGACCGGTCATAACGGAACGAATGCCAATATGCCCTCGGGTGCGCAAGTGGCTCCCAGCCAGACCAAGGTCCTGGTCATGCCCTGAAAATTTATTTTCAAAATGCTGATAGAACGACACTGCAACCGTATTGATCATGGAAGCAATTCCCTTTGGGCTGCTCCCCTTTTCAAGGGGAGCTCCCCTCACTCAGTTTGCTCAGTTTCAGCTCGAGTTTGCAGAAAAGCTGCAGTTTGAGCGTTATCAATCTCAAATCGAAGAAGAGTCCGGTCAAACTGAGTGAGGGGTGAGGGGTTGCAATCTGGAGTTTCCTGCGAGTCAACCCGGAGAACAACAAGGAACACTCACTCGATCATTATGAGAGCCCTCCAAAAAGGGCAATGAAGCAAATTGGAAATTGCGTTGGATTCCAACAGCAAAGGAGTTGATCATGCGCTTACATAAAGCAGCTTCCAACCTATGCATTCCTGAAATGTCCTATGGATTTGGTAAGATAATAAAATTTGATACATTTACTTCATGCATAGGCATAGTAAGCACAGCAAATAATAATAAAGAACTTATTGGGATCCATCTTGGATTGTTTCAAGGAAGTACTTCAACATCAGTTGATGATATGCACTGGGTAGAAAGTATACTGAAATGGTCAAATTATAATAAGCAAAAATTTAACATTATCGGTTTAAGAGACTTTTGGCCATTACCGATATTACAGAGGTTGCGCTCTCTTGGTGAGCCTGCACGAGAGCCAGGTCCAGGTGCTCGAGATGGTATCTACGGTGCCAGTCTTGTTCATGGAAATATCTTGATTCAGTGTCCTGCGTGATAGGTACGTAGTTTCATGCATCCCTCCATCTCCCTGTGCCTCATCGTCCGGGATGAGGAGCCGACGCTCGGAAGATGCCGGGCGAGCTTGGAAGGTGGATATGATGAGCTCATAGTCGTGGATACCGGCTCTCAGGATGGCAGCATCGACATTGCCAGGTCTTTTGGGGCCAGGGAGACCTATCGCTCCCTGAGCGATGCAGCCGCTGCGAACAGCAACCTTGAGGAGGCCATACACTGGATTCGCATCGCCCTGGGCTGTCCCGCGGACGAGCTCGGCATGTATTGGAGCTCTATGAGCTCCAGGCCGGCTCTCTTGAGCCGGCTGGCCGAGCTGTACAGGGGGGCCGGCCAGGAGGAGGCTGCGAAGCAGTGTGAATCTCAGGCATTGAAGCAGCTTGAGGGTCAGGGGCAAACTCGTTTTTCTGCAAGCACTGCTTGGTTTAAAGCTCCACGAGGAAGGCATGGTCCAAGCCAAGGCTTAGGTATGGAAGCAATGCTTGAGGCACCGACCAGCAGTCGAATGGCAGACGCAGATTCGCACACCGCGCTTTTGAGCCTCGATCTTCCGGAAGGAAGCCTCGAGATCGAGGTTCCGGTACCTCAGGGGCCCGAGCGTCTGGTCGATTTTGCCGCGAAGATGCTGCCCCTTTGCGACGTAGCGGCAGACATGGCTGCCCAGGAGGCGCTCCGGCTGGGTCGCCCCGTCTCCTGCGCCAAGGGGTGCGGCGCGTGCTGCAGGCAGCTCGTTCCGCTCTCGCCTCCGGAGGCCGGGATCATCTTCGAGCATGTGCGCTCCCTGCCCGAAGTGCATCGAGAGGTTATCACAAACCGTTTCCAGATGGCACTGGAGCGGCTGGAGCGAGGCGGCCTCCGCACCGAGCTCAAGGCCGTATCCATGGACCTTGTCCATGAGGAGATCAGCGAGTCACTCGCATTACGATACTTTTCTCTCCAGATTCCCTGCCCTTTCCTGGAGGAGGAGACCTGCGGCATCTATTCCATTCGTCCCTCCATGTGCCGGGAGTACCAGGTTGTCTCCGCCGCGAAGCACTGCCTCCAGCCCTATGCTGGCGGGGTGGTCCGGCTGCCTCTCTCCTTTCGCCTCAGCGAGGCCTTGATGCAGATCTGGGCTCAGGTGAGCCAGGGGTCTGTGCGCGTGGTTCCCCTGGTGACGGCTTGGCAATGGTCCCGGGATAATCCGGAGCACAGGGAGCTGACAGCCTCGGGCCGGGATTTGCTGGCCAACCTCCTGGGCCGCATATCCGATCTCGTCGCCGCAAGAGAAGCATCCGCTTCCGGCCCAGGCGGGCTTCCTCAGTCCACTGCACTCGCAAGGACGAAATCATGAGCCAAGCAGCCAGCCTCTCCTTTCCGGCTCAGCCGGGGGCCGAGCTCAAGCTGGGCAGCGGCTCGGCGGTCATCGGCCGCTCCAAGGAATGCGATCTCAGCCTGCAGGACCCGTATATCTCCAGAAAACAGGCTGTTATCTACTTTGCAAACGGCTCGTACTCCATCGAGAACATCGGGCGCAACCCCATCCAGATCAATGGCCGCACCGTGAGCCAGGCCGTCCTCCAAGACGGCGACAGCATCCTCTTTGGCTCCATCGAGGCCCTTTTTCACCTTCCAGAAGCCTCGAAAAGCGATGAAGCAGGCCCAGAGGCCGAGGAGCGGCCCGAGGCCCAGCCTGAGGCAGCTGGGGACGAGGGCACGGTCTTTCTCAGCTCTAAGCCCGGGGCAATGAGCGGCCCCCATCTCATCCTGAGCTGCGAGGATCGCGATCCGGTGCGGATCGAGCTGCGGGGCGACTCCGTCTCTATCGGCCGCTCCCCAGAAGCCGACGTCGTCCTCAACGATGCTGCGGTATCGCGGGAGCACGGCCGGATTGAGCAGGAGGGCGACGGATACACGCTCACCAATCTCAGCCGGACGAACCCGCTGCTGCTCAATGCTGAGCCCGTGTCCAGCGCTCGTCTCTATGCCGGTGACCGGATTCAGATCGGCCATCACAGTCTGGCCTTTCTTTCGGATCGGGCCCAGGATCAACGACCTTCCCATGATTCAGGGGCGAGGAGGCTTTCCAGCTCCCAGCTGGCCGCCGGTCTGGTTTTGACCTTCCTCGTGCTCCTTCTCGGAGGCTACTTCGTGGTTACCGACCTTGTTCGTCCCTGGAGGGTGAGCCGGGACCTGGAGCAGAACGAGTCGCTCCTTGCCGCCGGAGAGCATAGAGAGGCCATCGCTCACCTCCAGGACCTTCTCAGCCAAGATCTCCGGGAAGCTCAGACGCACAGGGCCCGCTCCCTGCTGGCCGAGGCCACGGTCGGCGCGGCTAAGGAGCTCAAAGCAAAAAAGCAGCCCGGGCAGGCCAAGTCCTTGCTCAGCGCCTACCTGCAGGAGCACGGAGCTGGACAGGCTGCCGAGCCCGCCTGGAGCCTTCTGGACCGGCTCCGTCTGGAGGAGGCCCAAGCCAGAGAGCAGGAGGAGGCGTATCAGCAGGCGCTTCGCCTCTATGGCTCTATCCGGCAGAACGGGCCGCTGGCCGACGAGGCGCGAAAGGGCATACGCCGTATATGGCTCTCCTTCCAGCAACAGCAGATGCAGAAGCAATCCGTGGCCGAGCTGCTCCAAAAGGCGGAAGCAAACTTCATCGCCAAGCGTTTCCTCACCCCGGTGAACCGAAACGCCTATGCCGTATACAAGTCGGTGCTGGCCATCGATCCGGACAATCCGGTCGCCCTGCAGCGCATCGAGCAGATGAAGGACTTCTACGAGGATAACGGAAAGCGCTATTTCGAGGCGGGCAGTTTCCAACGCGCCCTCACCTACTTTGAGCGCTACGCCATCATCGATCCGGACAACCCCGGCATCAATGCCCAGATTAAGGCCTGCCGCTCCAAGCTGGCACAGCGAGAAGCGGCTCCTCTCCCGGCAAGTGCGCCAAAGGCCGGCTCCGGGGACAGCGAGTACGAACAAAGGGTCCAAGATATGCTCCAGGGCTCAGAGGCCGAGAGCAGTCGGATTATGAAGTATCTCTTCGAGGATGCCTCCGGAGAGCAGGAGCCGGACAAGCCATGGTAAACCGAAGCCTTCGGCTCCTTTTTCCTTTGCTGCTTCTGGCAGTCTGCTTGGCCGGCTGCGCTCACCTCCCTTCGGATCCGGCCAGGGCAAGGATTGCCGAGGAATCCACGCTCCCCAGAAAAGTGGCCGTGCTTCCCTTTGTCAACCGGACCAGCGCTCCGGAGGCCGGCAATGTGGTCCGCAAGATGTTCTACAACTTTTTCAGCTCGCTCAATTATTACGATCTGGAAGCCACCCGCATTGATCAAAAGCTCAAAAACAAGGGCCTCTATGACTCCATCCTTGCCGAGGATCCCGTTTCCCTGCAGCGGATCGGCCAGGTCCTCGGGGCGGATGCTGTGATCCTCGGCCAGGTTCTGGGCTACGGCAAGGCCTACGCTCTGGTGTACGCCCGCACCAGCATCCGCCTCAAAGCCTCGATGATCGATTGCCTTTCCGGCAAGACCGTCTGGGAGGTGGAGCACGAAGTCCGGGTTCGAGAAGGGGATGTCCCTCTGAGCCTCACCGGGGTAGCCGGAGCCCTGATCAAGACCGCGATCAGCTACAACCGGGCCTCTTTGCTGCACACGGCGGCCAAGCTCTGCCTCGATGTGGTGCAGACGATCCCCAACCCGGAAACCATGGCCGAGGCTCCGCCGGAGATCGAGTATCTCGTGCACAACGGCGGCAACCAGCTGCTCAGACCGGGACAGCGCCTCAAGGTCATCCTGGTTGGCGCTCCGAACCTAAAGGCCACCTGGGACCTGAATCCATTGATCCAGGGTCTGCCGATGCAGGAGCGCGAAGCGGGCATCTATGTGGGCAGCTACCGGGTTTCCTCTGGCGATAGGCTGGCTTACGGCCGCATTGCCGGGCATCTTCAAAATCGGGAGGGCGCTGTCAGCCACTGGGTTGACGTGCTGGGTCCGGTGGCTTTGGGGGACCCCACACCGCTGCCGGCAGTTATCTCCGAGGACACCGTTCTGTCCGGGGACAAGAGCCCCTACGTGGCAGCACATCCGGTCATCGTGCCCAGACAGGTGACATTGACCATCCATCCCGGAGCCGTGGTCTGGTTCAAGGAGTACGGCCTCGGGGTGCAGGGCAGCCTAAGCATCCTGGGCACTCCGGAGGCCCCGGTTCGGATCTATGGCCTGGGCTCCTCGGCCTGGAAAGGAATCATCCTCGATGAGGCCACAGGCAAAAACTCAATTTCCTACTGCCGCATCTCCGGTGCAGAGTTCGGCCTGCGTGGCTACGGATCTCACATTCGGCTCGATCACTGCCTGTTCACGGACAATACCTGGAACATCGTTCTGGAAAGGTCCAGTTGCAGCCTCACCCAGTGCCTGGTTCGTTCAGCTCGCCGGACGGGACTCTCTTTGCGGGAGTCAGAGGCTTTCATCCAGCAGTCGATGCTCGTGGACAACAGGACTGGCGGCCTGCTCCTGGAGAGCTCGCGGCTTACTCTGGCCGAAAGCAGCCTGTACAATAACGGCGAGTATGAGCTGAAGGCCGAGAACAATGCCGAAAAAGAGATAGCGGCAGCCAGGAACTGGTGGGGCACAGCCGAGGAAGAGCAGCTTCGCGTCCAGGGGGAGGTCCCCGTGCGGCCGCTTCTGGACTCCCCGCCCCGATTCGACTTCCTGCAGCTCTGGATGAACGAGCCCCTCTAAGACAGCGGTCAGAAGACAGTGGTCAGATATCAGTAAAAACAAAGAGTTGAGAAGAATACAATGATGCTTGAATCCTGTTGCCTTCGTTCTTGTGGACGCGTCCTTTAAGGAAACGAGCGGCTTTTCATCCGGAGCAAAGGAGGACCTATGGCAAGGCGCGTGGCCTGGATCAGCTCGATTGGCCAATCCGAGGCGGACATCAAGGGCCTTATCTCCATCCTGCAGCAGTACGGGATGGAGGGACGCGGCCACGTTTGGAACGACGATACGGCTCAAATGGCCTGGATGGGTCCGCGGGAGGAGCTGCTGAAAGCCGAGACCTGCATGTGGATCATCCTTTCCGCGCCCCAGACGCTGCAGGCGGCCGGCATTCGCTATGGCTTGTCCCTGCTGGCCCTTACTCTGCAGGCCCAGAAGGGAATATCCTTTCCTATTCTGCTGCTGACGGTTCAAGCACCGGCAACCTGGCCGGACCTGCCCACGCCGCTGCGGTCTGCAGCCTGCATGGCTTTGCAGGACGCCGGACTGGGAGCCAAGATCGTGGCCCTGGCCCATAAAAAATCCGGCAAAAGCGAAGGTTCCTATCATTGCGATGTCTATGGCAACCCTCGCATCGGCCAGTGGTTCGAGGTAGGCCCCAAAGGAGACGAGTGGAACGGAGCCATCTTTGCGATAAGCCAGGGGGAGATACTGTTTCATGCCGTGGGCCGTCGCGGCATTTTGCCGGAAAGGGCTACCCTGGAGTATCCTTCCAAGGGCATCAGGCTTGAGCTCCAGGAGAAGGAGTTTACTGCCTGGGCCTGTCGAAATCGGCTGAGCGACAAGGAGTCCTACTTCCTCAAGACGGAGGGCCAACCAGAGACGATCCTTTTCGGAGCCTTTCCGGAAAGCGAGGATCCTGAGCTGTACACCCTGAAGCTGGTTTAAAAAGGCCAAACGGTGTCCACACATTTTCCATTCCGGCACTGGACTTTGTCCAGCGAGGCGGAGCTCAGCGCCGGCTGGCAGGCCATTTCCGCCAGCGCAACCTGGTTCCGGCTGAGCGCCGGGGATCATTGGCGTGCTGCGCCGGCTGTCCCGGCCGGCAGTATTGTGGAATACGATATCCCCGAGCCAAGCATGGCTGTTCGGCATGTCCGTCAAAGGGTGGCCGGAAGCCCGCTCCGGGAGATCGTCCCTCAGGCCAGACGATTGCGAGGCCTTTCCTTGCCCCGGGCTGTGCAGGAGTTCAATGTTTCCTGCCTTTCCCTGGGCGCCGGGTTCGACATCACCGATCTCCTGGGGCCTTTGGCCTTCTCCGGAACCATCTCCCTGCCTTTTTTGCCTTCCGGCGATGCCTCCATGGTCGAGCTCATGGCCGTGCCTCAGGCGAGCGCGGCCGACCTCACCGGACACTGGGGCATACTGGAGGTCGGTGGTTCCTTTGTGGCCGGTGCATCGGTCCAGTTCCTCTTTCTGGGCTGTGCCCCATTCGGCGAAGGCCTTGTCGGAGGACGATGCAGCGACGGGGTGGATGTGCAGCAGCGGCTTCGGGAAGCGGCCGGAGAAGGGCAATCCATACACGATCGAGTTGTGGAGTTTCTCGCCTCTGTCCTCTTGCCGCATGGGATGACCATTGTGGGCGGGATGAACCTCGGAGTGGGAGAGATGGGACTTTCCCTGCGCTATGCCTTCACTAGAGCCAATCCCGTGGGATCCCAATTCGAAACCATAGGCCTGGAGGAGCTGTAGCCGAGGAGCTCTCGAGGCGGCCTGTCTGGAGCAATTTTATCCTTCCATTGCTGGATTATTGCCTCCCAGGGGTGTCAGGACCAGTCCAGATCCATGGCGAACTCCTCCCCTGTGGGCAGCATTGCCTTGCCAGGGCTGATGGACAGGCGGGTTCTCCATCCGGAGGATGTCTTTTCCGGGGCAACCTGGAAGCGATCGGGCTGAACCCGGCCGTGGCGGGCAAAGATTCCGGCAAAATGCTTTTCCAGGTGCTCCTGGATGCCAGAGGGGTCAAGGGGGCCTTGATACCCTTCCCGGGCCAGGAGGAGCTCCTGGCTCATCTTGGAGATAAAGAGCTGCTCGCTGAGGGGCTTGCCAGACAGGGTCCTGTCTAGGGGAGCAAAGACGATGTCCTTGTCCCTGGCCCCCATGATGGGGATCAGATTGCTCCTGGAGAGCTGCTGCAGCCTCTGGTCCGTAAATACAGTTTCCGTGGCCTGTAAGTGCCCCTTTGGGGCGGCGACCGTATCCCTGTTTTCCAGCTTGACCCGCCTCCAATCGCTGAAATGCGTAGGCCAGCCAAAGAGGGACAGACTTTGCTCCAAGAGCCCGGCAAGAGCCCACACCGGGCTGCCCCATAAGGGGGCGCTCTCTTTGAGCCCAGGGACTGCACCGGATCCCTGGACCGGATGGGGAGGCCGAAGCACAAACCGGTTGCAGGTCACTGCAAGCCACTTGGCTGCGGGAGAGGCGGCCAGCTGCCTCCATTTTGCGAAGCGTGGCTCTTCCAAGTAATGGGGCAGATAGGGCAGACGGTCCATTTCCTCCCAGGAATCTAGATGGAAAAAAGCCGGGGATACAAAACACACTGCGGGTAGCAGCAAGGTCTCGCCCAGGGCTGCGATCTTCTTCATGAGCCGGATATGATGGGCACTGCTGTCCAAGGCTGCGTCCACCAGAAGCAAGGAAGGCAGCTCATCCACCAGCCGGGTCAGGGCGGAGTCCAGAAATTCCTCCAAGCGGTCCGCCTCCACAGGGAGAAGGGTGCAGGTGAGGTTGATCTCCGGCCCGGCTTGCTTGAACAGGAGGTGTACCGAGCGCCATAGGGCTTCCAGATGGAGAAAGGCGGGATCCTGAAAAACTCGGGACAAAACGCTTTCGATGTGCTTATCCAGCAGGGACCTGGCTTGGGCAAGCCCATGATACGGCTGCGCCGATTCCTCAGATGCGGCTACCATATCGAGGATGCGGCTCAGGGCGGATGAGGATTCGGAGGGCCCTTTGGACGAGCTGTCCCTGGAGAAGACTTGCTTGTCTATGGGAAGTCCCGGCCAGGATTGCAGCCGCTGCTGGATTTGTTCTGCCGGCGCTCCTTGGCTTTGCGACTTGGCGATATAGTCTGAGGCATCCGAGATGTTGGCCAGGTAGGGATTGTTGCGGATAAGCCTATCCGGGCGAAAATCGCCAATCTGGGACAAGGGAAAGGCGAGCTCTTTCTCCGGGCAGAGGTTGTACGGCAGCTGCAGGTTCACGCAAAGGCCGAGCCCGGAAAAGTCGGAGGAAAAATCGGAAACGGAAATCCTCTTTTCCGGCTCAAGCCCGGTATATGCCCCGTCTGTCGGCCATATGACGGCCAGTGAGAGCTCCATGGCGAACCTCCTGTCCGCGGTTGAAGCATGTATTTCCTGCGCTGAAAAACCAGGAGAGCTGGGCCCGGGCTCTTTGACCGCTCGGCGATAAGCTTCCTGCGACGTCTATGGCTCTTCCTCGGCCTCTGCCAAACGGCCTCCGCCCAGAAAAACGAAGAAAGGCCCCTCGGAGCTCAAGGCTACGGAATCTTGCGCCTGCAGGGCAGTCGGGGCGGAGATGGAGCTCTTATTGACTGCGACTCTATTCTGTCCAGAGAGGTCTTCGATCCAGTAGGTTCCTTCGGCGAACGAGATCCGGGCATGCTGCGCCAGCACAGAGGGGTGATCCAGCTGGAAGTCGCATTGCCGGCCGCTGCCCATGGTTACCGGCAGCTCGGTATAGGAACGTAGAGTGGGGCCGTACTGAACGATCAAGGGGGCCTTGACCCGATTGGGCTGGATCGGTGCTTTTACCCCCTGAGGCTCGGCTGAAGAGGCGGGTTTCTGAGGCTGGCCCGGTTTAAAGTCGGAGCTGGGCTCACCGGCAGGTTCCGGCTGATTGGGGAGCTGGTGGGGCCTGGAGGATACGGTTTCCAGTAAGAAGCTTACCTTGGGCCCGCCTTCGGCAAAGGTGAGCACATCTCCGTTCTTGAGATAGGCTTCACTGATGGGCTTGCCGTTGACGTAGGTACCGTTCGTGCTGCGGTCCACCAGCTTGAACCGGTTCCCTTCCCGGGCAATCTCGGCATGGTTTCTGGAAACAATGGTCAGGTCCCTGGGAAAGCAGAGAGTGCTCGAGGGGTGGCGGCCTATGCTGATGCGATCCTGAACAAAATCCTGGATCTCGCCTTTGAAAGGCCCCTGGAGATGGATCAGCTGGACTTTGATTTCCGGCCTTTGGGGCATGGCCAAGCCTCGGTTGCCGACGGTTTGTGCCTGCTGGGGAATTTACAATAGGCTCAAAGTATGGTTATCTATACTCGATTTGTCAATTCCATTTTCAATGTTCCCAAAAGGTTGTCCATTTGCGCCAAGGTGCGCCGGGGGTGGAGGTGAAGAGCAGCATAGGTGCCTGGGGTGCAACTGAGACCGGAAAAAGAAGGCCTACCAATCAGGACAACTTCTTTATCAATGAGCCTTTCGGGCTCCTGGCGGTTGCAGACGGAATGGGCGGGGCTGCGGCCGGAGAGCTGGCCAGCAGGCTGTTCGTTCAGACCGTGCAGGAAGTAAAGGACCGTGAGCTTCCAGATTCCTCCCAGCATGCCGCCAAGTTGGTGCAAAGGATTTTTCGCGAGGCGAACAAAAAGATTCGGGACCATATTCGATCCATCCCTGAGAATGAGGGCATGGGCTGTACTGCAGAGGTGCTTTCTTTTTACCCGGGAGGATTCCTCGTGGGTCATGTCGGGGACAGTCGGACCTACAGATATCGAAAAGGGACCTTGACCCAGCTCAGCAAGGATCATTCCTTCATCCAGGATCAGCTCGACCAGGGCGTAATCACTCCGGAAGAAGCCCGAAAACACAGGATGCGCCATGTCATCCTGCGGGCCGTGGGCACTGAAGACGAGGTTCAGGTGGATCTCATTCAGGGCCTGCATGTGAACGGGGATATCTACCTGTTATGCTCGGACGGCCTTACGGACATGGTTGCGGATCGAACCATCCAGAAGGTGCTGGAACGGCGCGAGTCCTTAGAGTTTAAGGGCAGAGCCCTGATCGACGAGGCTCTTGGAGGAGGAGGGCTGGATAACATCACCCTGGTCCTGGCTCAGGTGGAGAACAGGGACGGATTGCAAAAAAAAAGCTCCTTAATTGCTCTGTAGCCCTTTGGGCCCGAAAAGCTCGAGATCATCGGAGGATTCGGAATCTGTTGGCTTTTCCTCTGCCTGTTCTGGCTGCTCTTCGCTAGCTTGCTCCTCCTGTACAGCCTCTTTTGGCTCAGTCTTATCCGCCTCTTTCTGTTGCGGAGCGCTTACAAACTGCTCCACAAACTCCCGTGGCATGGGTTCATGTGTCTGCATCCGCGATTTCGGGATGCGGATGTCATCACCGACGAATATCTGGTTGGGATTGAGCTCCGGATTGTGCTTGGCCAGCAGCTTCCAGTCCTGCAGCTGTCCGATATACCATTTGGCAATGATGGACAGGCTCTCGCCAGGCCACTTGACCTTGTGGGTGAAGTAGTCCTCGGCAGGCAGAGGGAGAGGCGCTTTACGCTCCCTCCTCTGCTCTCCCTTTTTCTCCTGAACTTCGGCAAATCCGGTGGGCTCAGGGGTGGGCTCCTTTCCGGCCTTGGGACCGCAGCCGAAGGCCAATATGAAGAGCCCGAGGCTCAGCCAGACTATGGGAAGCCAATAGGTTCTTATCCTCATCCTTCCTCCGCTGCATCGCCCTTGAGGCGCTGCAGATATCTTTGGGCCAGGTCGTTCTCCGGATTGATCTTTAAGGCCTTTTCCAGGTTGGCCATGCTTTCCTCTTCTTTGCCCAACAGGTGCTGAACTATGGCCAGATTGGACAGGGCTTCGTCCAAATAGGCTGGCATAAGCTCCACAGTCCTGGCATACATTGTTTCGGCCTTCTCGAACTCCTTGGTTTTGGCATACACGTAACCCAGATTGAAGAATACGTCAGGCGAGTCTGGATGGAGCTCTGCCGCTCTTTGATAGGCCTGAATGGCTGGAGCGTACTCCTTCAGCCGCACCAGCAGCAGTCCCAGCTGAAAATGGGTCGGGGCTGCGTCGGGAACAGCTGCAGCTGATTTGCTGAGCAGGGTTTTGGCCTTTTGAGGGTCGTCTTTGATGATCTGCTGACTGAGCGAGTTGAGTGCGTTTGCATACTGAGCTGCGAATGACTCCTTCAGCCCCGGATCAGTTGCAAAGGCTTCCTCGAAGGCATTGACCGCCTCCTGGTACCGCTCCTCCAAGCTCGCCTGCATAGCCTGCTTGATCAAGGGGCTGTCCAGGCTCCCTATTTCCTCGTTCTCTTTGCCCTCTGAGGAGGGAAGCCGGGCATCGTACTCGCTTTCTTCCAGCTCCACCTTGCTCATGGTATCGAACTTGTCGACCGAGACTCCGGAAGCCGTTGTCTCATTGGCAGCAGTGGCAGGGAGCTTTGCAGTCCTGGCCTCCTCCCCGGAACCGTTGGGCGGTTGCAAGCCCCTTTTCGCCGGAGACTCGGAAGCGCGTTCTGCGGCTTTTTCTTCCGTCCTCGCATCTTGGAGCGCGGGCTTGTCGCTGGGAAGCAGCAGGAGCAGCAGGAGCCCGAGGAGCAGCAAGAGTCCTCCCCCGGCCCCAATAAGCAGCTTTGCATTTTTCTTGTTTCCATAGGCCGCGGCTGGAGGCTCTCGCTTTGCCGGCTCTTGGTTTTTGGCGACAGCCGCTTGTTTCCGGCTCTTCGGCTGCTGCTCATCCTCCTTCAGGGGGATCCTTATATCGCCGCTGCGTTGGATGGCCTTTTCCTCCGCAGCAATCTCCTCCTGAAACAGGTTCCTCATGATTCGTCCCAGACCGCTGGAGGTGGGCCACAGAGAAAGCTCGTGAATGCATTCCTCCAGGTCCGTGAGCATCTCCCCGCAGGACTGGTAGCGCTCATCAGGGTTTTTGGCCAGGGCCTTATGGAGCACGCTGTAAACCTTTTCCGGCAGCTCGGCGATCTTTTCCGGAGGCTCGAACCTGGATTCCCGGACCTTGGCCAGGATCTCCATGGTTTCCCCCTGGAACATCCGTCTGCCGGTAGTCAGCTCATAGAGGAGAATGCCTGCGGAAAAAATATCCGAGCGGTAGTCGATAACCTCGCCCTTGGCTTGCTCCGGGGACATGTAGGCGACTTTTCCTTTAATCATGCCGGCCTGGGTCAGGGTGCTTCTGGCAGCTGCCTTGGCGATTCCGAAGTCCACGATCTTCACGTCGCCTTCGTAGGTGATGAGGATGTTTTGCGGGCTGATGTCCCGGTGGATGAGCCGCATGGGCTTGCCCTGAAAATCCTTCAAGTTGTGCGCGTACTCCAAGCCGGAACAGATGCGGGATACGATGTACAGGGCATACTCCAGGCCGATCCGGCTTCCGCTCTTATCCGCTTTGGTCACTATGCGGCGCAAGTCCTTTCCGAACAGGTACTGCATGGCAATGTAGTACGTGCCCTCCAAGCTGCCGAAATCGTAAATCTGGACGATGTTCTGGTGGTTGAGCAGAGCGGCCAGCTTGGCCTCGTCAATGAAGCATTCCACCAGCTCTTCTTCCTGAGCCAGGTGGGGCAGGATCTTCTTGATGGCGATAAGCTTCTCAAAGCCTTGGACGCCCGTGATTTTGGCCCTGTATAATTCAGCCATTCCTCCGGTGGCGATCTTGTCCAGCAGAAGATATTTGCCGTATCTGATAGGTTCAAAAATGGTCATGGGGATATCTTTCTGATTTTACTCATCTGATCTTTTCATATTAATTGTTCTAAACATATCACATAGCTAAGGTCATTTAGTCAAGAGATAAAGTCTAAAAAATATTCTTTTCAGGGATATCATGGAGACATCGACTTACGGTCAATGGTTCCGGGGGAATAGAGAGCGAAACAAGAAACCGCTCCTGGAGACTCGGTTGGAAGGAAAGAGGGCATTTTCAAGATATCAATCTCTTGTTTACTGAAATAACAAGCTTTTTTACAAAAATTGGTCTCAAGTCTTGCAAAAAAGAGCTTCATATCTTAGTTTCAAAAGTGAAGATACTACAAAATTTGAATATTTATTTGCATCAAGGAAAACCCAGTGTCTATTCGAAATTCTCATTTTTCAAACAAAATGAAAAGGTATGAGTAATCCAAGACTGGGCCGCCTCTTTTGCCGGTCTGTAATCATCTTGCTCTTACCCGTTGTCCTGTTAAGCGGTATCCTCTTTTTGAGCCTGGTGCAGCAAGAAAGAAGGGTACTTCTAGAGAATTATCATCAACGAGCTTTTGGCTTTCTCGATATCTTGACCGGACAATCCAGGATTCCCCTTCTTGAAAACGACGTTATCAGTCTGAATACCCTGACCAAGACGGCGAATACATGGCAAGGCGTTGTTTCCGCGGCGATCATCGATTCAAACAGCCAAGCAGTTGCCCATACCGACCCCTCTCAAATTGGACAATCCATCCAGGAAAGCCCGGAGTTGCTGGTTCGGTCTGCCGCTGATCTGGAAGCTTTGCTTGCAACCGAGGCCAATACCGCAATCCTTGCCCGGCAGATAAGCTTTAAGGATCGAGCCCTGGGAAAGGTCCGTCTTCAGCTCGGGCTTCAGGATCTCAAAGGAAAGCTCTCCCAGGCGCGAAGAGAGGTTTTCCGCACTCTCCTTCTGCCGGTGGGCGCGAGCCTGGCCCTCGTGCTGCTCCTGGCCCTCTCCCTGAGCTGGTGGTCCAGGCAGTCCTTGGTCCGGCTCAGCAGGGGCATCGGGCGCTGCATGAGCGGTGAGATCGACTCCGCGGCTCAGGAGCGCCTTCCCCGGGAGCTGCAAACGGTCTTCGATGTGGCTCGGGAGATGTCCGAGAAATGCCGCTTCGAGCTCACCCGCCTCAAGGCCTTGGGTCCGGCAGACAAAACGGGCTTTTCCCCTTGGATGCAGCATGGTCAGGAGAGCTGGCCGATACAGATCAGCCGGACCCAGGTTTCGGTTCTTTTCGCCGGCATCAAAGGCTTCCGGGCCTACGCCCAGGAGCGGAATCCCCAGGATTTGCTGGAGGACTTGAACGAGTTCTTCGAGCTCGTCAAACGGAGCATCTCCTTTCAAGGCGGCTACGTCGACAAGTTTATCGGAGACGCCGTGATCGCGGTGTTCACCCCGTCTCCGGAGCATGGAGAGCATACGCAGAGTGCCGTGAACGCGGCCCTTGCCCTGCAGCATGTGCTCGCCAAGACGAGCCGGGGAGGCAACCTCCTGCTCAATAGGGTGGGCATCGGCATCAGCTCCGGAGTGGTGCTGGCCGGGCATTTCGGAGAGGGCGAGGAGAAGATGCACACCTTTATCGGCGAGAGCTTCAAGGCGGCCTACTCGCTGAACGTGATGGCCGGTCCCGGCGAGATTCTCATCAGCAAAGAGGTCTACGAGCTTCTGGAAAACGAGGTCTCGGTGGAGCCGGTTCCTCCCCTGGAGATGACCAATACCACGGCTTCTTGGGAAAACTTTCGGATCCTGCGCAGCCACGAGGAATCAGATGCCAGGTAAGGCGCCTTCCCGCTGGATCGGGCCTTTTCCTCCTCTCTTTCTCCTGGTGCTTGTCTGGGGGCTGCTTTTTCTAGGCAGCGGCTGCGCGCCCTATCTGGCTTGGCCAACAGCAAAGCGAGGCGGGCTAAGCGAGGACTTTCTGGTTTGGACCGTCAAGCCGGGGCAGACTCTGGCTTCGATTGCCGAGGAGGTCTACGCCAGCTCGTCGCAGGCCTGGATTATTGCCGATTTCAACGAGGTCTCCCGGGCCGAGCCTGGAGAAGTGCTCCTTTTGCCCTTGAGCTCGTTTCAGAAGGGAGGCTTGAAGCAAAAGGGCTTTCAAACAGTTCCCGTGCTCACCTACCACAAGTTTTCCCTGGGCCAGTCCGATGCCATGACCGTTCGCAAGGCCGATTTCGAAAGGCAGATGGCCTACCTTCACAGCAGTGGCTATCGGGTGATCTCCTTGCAGTCCTTTTACGATTTTCTCCACTACCGTGTCCAGATCCCGGAGCGTTCCGTGGTCCTCACCATCGACGACGGTTGGCGCTCCACCTACAGCATCGCCTGGCCAATCCTTAAGAAGTTCGGGTATCCGGCCACCCTGTTTCTGTATACCGATCTGGTCACCGGCACCCTGACCACCCTGGACTGGGATCAGCTGCGGGAGATGCAGGAAGAGGGCCTGGACATTCAATGCCATACCAAGACCCACCGCGACCTGAACCGGATCGGTCCTCAGGAGACATTTACTGCGTACTTTGCTGCGGTAAAGCAGGAGCTGGAGCACTCGACAGCCAGCCTTGAAGAGCACCTGCAGATCGAGCCGAGCTATCTGGCCTATCCGTATGGTGAAACAAACGACCTGGTCATCGCCATGCTGCAAAGGCTCGGCTACCAGGGAGGGTTGACCGTGCAGCGGGGCAGCAATGCCTTTGACGCGAATCCGTACCGGGTGAAACGATCCATGATTTACGGCAGCTTCAGCCTCACCGACTTTGAGCGCAACCTGCAAACCTTCGAGCCGTATGCATCGTCGCCGTAGCCTTCAAATCGTTTCAGCCTTCGAGACAAGGGACGTATGAGATTGTCGCCCTTCCGGCTTTTACTCCTTTGCTGCCTGGGAGCTGCAGCCGTGCTTCTGTCCGGCTGTGCAACCCTGCAGCCGCAGACGAGCGATCGGCGGGCTGCCGAGCAACTCAAGCAACGGGCAGTAGATTGGGAAGGCTCCGGCCAAATGCGTAAAGCCCTTTTGGCCTATCGGGCAGTCCAGTCCCTTTCCTCTGGCGACTCTGCAGTGGCCGGCCACGTTCAGGCGCTGCAGTCTGGGCTGCGGGAGCAGGCGACAGAGCATTTTGAGCGGGGTCGACGATTGTTGGCTCAAGGACAAAGGGAGCAGGCGAGGCAGGCCTTCATGAAGGCCCTGGCCGCTCATCCCCGGCATGAGGAGGCGCTCGACGGGTTGCGGCGCATTTCCAGGAGGCGGGGACCTATAGCCTACAAACTCGCAACCGGGGAAGGGCCGCGCGAGATTGCGGCAAAGGTGTACCGCGACCCGGAAAAGGCCTTCCTGGTGGCCTATTTCCTAAAAGCCCATCCCAAATCGGCCTTGTTGCGAGCACAAGGTCAGACAGTTCTCTTGCCGCGGCTCGACTTCGAGCTCGAAAGGGAGCTGCTCCCCGAGCCTCAGCCCGAGGCGGAGGGCTCGATACATGCACAAAAGGGAGGTTCCGTTTCCCAGGGCAGGATCCGTAAAAGCGAGGCCCCCAGCAAAACATCCCCTGCCAAGCGATATGAGCAGGCCCTGGAGCTGAAGCAGGCCGGAAACGATTCGGCCGCCTTTCGAGCCTTTTCCTCCTTGAGCCCCGAGTATAAAGATGTTCGAAAGCAGCTCGCCATTATCAGGGACCGGCTGAACAAAAAGGCGGATGCGCACTACAAGCAGGGGCTGAGCCACTTTCTGGCCGATGATCTGCAGCAGGCCATCAAGGAATGGAAGCAGGCAATTATGCTGAATCCCGATCACTCCCAGGCGGAGAAAAGCCTGCACAAGGCCAGGGTTCTGCTCAAGAGCCTTAAGGAGTATTGAGATGGAGACTAATCACCTGGAAAAGCGATTCGGCATCCTGGCCGTGGAGAAGGGCTTCATCACTGCAGACGAGCTCATTGAAGCACTTCGGGTGCAAGTTCTCGAGGACATCGAAAAGGGCAAGCACCGGCTTCTGGGTCGCATTCTGCTGGAGCAAGGACTTCTGACGCGGGAGCAGATCGAGGATGTCCTGCAGATGCTGGGTAAGGGGCTGCCGCTGTTGAAGGAAGAAGGATGAGCAACAAGAAGTTTTCTGTTTACAGAAAGGAGGCGAGTTGGTAGTTTTAAAAACAAAAACCTTAGCTACAGCTATTCAGGCGCACCTGAAAATTGTCATGGGTGAAGGATTCAACAGAAAGTACTTTCTTGTAACTCTTTGTTTTTACCGACAACTGATCACCGACTACTGACTACTGCTACGGCAAAAGAAACTTTGGCAGTCGCATCTATTCAGGCCAATGGATGGCTTGAGCTAAGAGGCAGCTGGGTTCATCTTTCTGTAACCTGCAATAGTAAAAGGAGAAAATGCTATATGGAAAAGAATTTTTTCCTTCATCTCATGGTAGCCGCCTTGTTCCTTCTCTTGGGAGCAACGGGCTGTGTGACCACCGGAACGGAAACCAAGGTCACTTCCGGAGAAGACGGCCCCTCCATGGCTGAGGCTCAAGCAGTTGCCTACGACGGTCCCAAAGCCAGAATCGCAGTTTCGCAGTTCAAGGACAAGACAGGCAAGGGGTGGTGGACAAGCAGGATCGGCGACGGAATGGCCGATCAGCTTGTTACGGCCTTGTTCAATACGAACCGGTACATCGTCTTGGAGCGGCAAACTCTGGACGCTGTGCTCGAGGAGCAGGATCTGGGTGCTTCGGGCAGGATCAAACAGGAAACCGCTGCGCAGATCGGCGAGATTGAAGGCGCCGAGCTTCTGGTGGTCGGGGCGGTGACCGAGTTCGAAGGGGCTTCCTCCGGCGGCGGAGGCGGCATCGGCGGCGGTCTGGCCAGCGGCATCTTCGGGGCCTTGGCCGGAGGGTTTAAAAAATCTCACATGGCAATCGATCTGCGCATCATAGACACCAGAACCTCCAGGATCCTGGCCGCTACGAGCGTGGAAGGTGAAGCCACCGACGTGAACATGGGCGGGCTCATGGGAGGCTTCGGCAGCAGCGGCGCCTTGGCCGGCGGACTGGGTGGATGGAAGAATACTCCCACGGAAAAGGCGCTACGTATCTGCATCAAAAAGGCGGTCGAGTTTGTAGTCTCCAAGACGCCGCAGCGGTACTACCACTATGGACAGCAATCCTCCTCCAGCAGCGGGAGCGGTGCCGCTATGTCCTCCAGCGCCTCAGGGGCGGACCAGGTCATGGTCACCTCGAGTGCCTTGAACGTGCGCAGCGGCCCCGGAACGAACTTCGGGGTGGTTTTTGTGGCGCATGGGGAGGATCGCTTCAGCGTCCTGGAACGGCAGGACAAATGGATCAGAATCCGTTCCCCGCAAGGCAAGGAAGGGTGGGTGGCAGAATGGCTGACCGAACCGGTCAGATGACGGCCGATCCCTCTCTTTCCGGCCCAAAGTTATAGGAGGGAGGTTATGGCCGGTCAGGAACGCTTTCAGCCCGGGGCCATTGTAGGCGGATTCCAGCTGGAGAAGGAGCTGGGCCGAGGTGGGATGGGGGTGGTCTACAAGGCCCATGAGCTTTCGCTCAACCGAAAGGTCGCCTTGAAGATCATCTCCGAGCGGCTGGCCGAGGACAGGGAGTTCCTCTCCAGGTTTAGACGGGAAGCCCAGGTCATAGCCCGTATGGACCATCCCAACATTGTGCGCATCCTGTCCTACGGAGAAGCGGAGGGGCTGTCCTACTTCGCCATGGAGTACATCAGCGGCGGCGATCTGGGTCAGATGCTCCAGAAAAAGGGCAAGCTGAGCCTGGAGCAGGCCCTTTCCTATGGCTCCCAGATCGCAGGGGCGCTTGCCGAGGCCCAGGCCCAGGGGGTGGTGCACCGGGATCTCAAGCCCTCGAACATCATGATCGACAGCTTGAGTCGAGCCAAGGTCACCGACTTCGGCGTGGCCCATCTTCAGGACGCGGCCACGCAGCTGACGAGAACGGGCCTTTTCCTGGGCTCTCCGGAGTATGCCTCTCCGGAACAGGCAACCGGGAAAGCCCTGGATATCAGAAGCGACATCTACGCCCTGGGGGCGATCCTGTACCGGACTTTGTCTGGTCAGGCTCCGGTTTCCGGGGATTCGCCCCTGGCCATGATCACCAAGATCGTGACCGAATCCTTGACCCCTATCGGAGAGATCAACCCGGAGCTTCCGCCTGCTGTCTGCCGGGTTATCGATACTATGATGGCCAAAGATCCGGCCCAGCGATACCAGCATCCCAATGAGGTGATCGAGGCTATTGACCGATGCATCGCCGAGCTGAATATGGATGTGCCCTTGACCGGCTTCAAGCACCTCCCGGCTGCCACCGCCGATCCAGGCTCCAGGCAAAGATCGAGCTTGGTCAAAATCGCCGGGGGCGTTGCCGGATTGGCCCTTTCCATCCTTCTGGTCTTTTGGCTCGTTGATGCAGGCCTGAAAAAGGAATCAGGCACCTCAAAGCCGCAAGAGAGAGCTGAGCTCGAAGGGCCGGCCAAGGCCGAAAGTCCTGTGCCATCCAGTCCAGTAACGGCTGCTTTAGAGGAAAAGGACGACTCTTCCGGGCCAGGGGCAACAGCTCCCACCGAGGCAGAAACAGCCCCAAAAACAGCAAAGCCTCCTGCCGGGGAGAGCTCTCCTCAGCAGGAGGCTGCGCATTCGGCTGGAGAAGAGAGCGGGGGGACAGCCGTTTCCCCGGGATCGGCTGGAGAGAGGAGGCCGGTTACTGAGGAGCAAGAGGCTTCACAAGGAAAAGCGATCCATCCGGTACAGGAATCCTCTCCGCAAGAAACTCCGCTGCGGCAGCAGGCCAGTCTGGAGAAGCCCTCCCCCCTTCCCGAGGTGCCCACGGTCATAATGGCTGTCTGGGGAGAGCAGGTCATTGTACCCGATCTGAAGTCCAATCTGGAGAACGCTCTGTTCAGCTCCGGCCTCAAGGTGGCCTCGGTCTCGGAGATACCGGTGCTGCGCCGCAGGGTGCAGTTCGGGGACACTCCCGTCAGCTGGTACGCCGTGAAGCAGGTGGTGCCCAGGGACCTGGGGCACATTCTCCTGTTGGCCGAGGTACAAAAGGTCGGCTCCATGCGCCTGGAGTACTACGGGCGGATGCAGGAGCTCATCACCTCCAGCTATACGGTCCGGGCGGTGGACATGGACACCGGGGTTGCCGTCGCCCCTTCGGTGAGCGGAACGGTCAAGTACACGGCGCTCAATGCCCAGGAGAAGCTGAAAAGCGCTGTCCTTCCCGCCGCCGGCCGTCTCGGCCGCCAGATAAAATCCTTTTGGCGGGAGAAGCGAAGAAAGGCCGAAAAAAGCGGCTGAGCCGGTCCAACTGCCAGAAAGAAGTGGAGGGCCTTGTCCCTTTGCCGCATCCGGCAGAGGGATAGCTTGGTATAAGCTCAAGGCCTTCCGCCGCCTCGACCGCCTCCCATGCCTCGTCCGCCCTTGCCGGGGCCTTTCCCTCTGGCTCCGCCTCCCATGCCGCGTCCGCCCTGTTGAGGGCCTCTGCCTTTTCCGCCGCCTTGGCCCGATCCTCCTCCAAGCCCTTTGCCCTCTCCCGGCACGCTTCTGACTCCGGGCTGGCTATCAGCTGAAGGAGAATCGGTACGGCCGCCGCGATAGCGTTCCAGGACCTCACGGACCGTTGCTCCCTGTGTCTGTCGGATCTCGATATCGCTTTTGGACAGGGCCTGCATGGCCTTGGGCCCGATGTTGCCGGTGAGCAGGACATGAACCCCTTGCTTGGCAATAGCCTGGGCGGTTTTTATGCCGGCTCCCTGCGCAAGGTCCTGATGTTTGGAGTTGTCGAGATAGGAGCTTTGATTGGTTGCGGTGTCGAAAATAACGAAGCCGGGGACCCTGCCGAAACGGGGCTCGAAAGGGCTGTCCAGGCTGTCGCTTTGAGCGCTGATGGCGATTTTCATCATAATCTCCTCTGCTTGAGAGTTCAAAGACACGGTTAAGATCAAAAAATCAAGAGGTAGGCAAAAAGCATTCACAGTCAAATGAGCACTGCAAAATCAGCAATAGAAACAATGTGTTATTCAAAAGCTTTTGACTGTCGAGTCCTCTAAAAGAATGAGGGTCGGTTATTGCGCAGACACGACCTTCACTTCATGATTTAAGCAACGAACATGCCACTTTGAGCTCGTATGAAACTCCATACCTAATTGCGAACCAGGCACAGAGCTCTCTTGCGCTTAGAGGCTTCCGGCTCTGGGTTTCTAAAACTCGCTCATGGGGGATCCCTGCCCCTCCGGACTTAGTTTTGCTGGAAGCATTGATGTTGCATGAACCAAAATCTTATGCGGTTTTATGGTTTGAATGGTCGTTTCAATCAAGACCTTGAAACATATCAATTTTGTTTTTCTTCAATAAAAAAACAATATGTCAGGGCAGCCGGAGGCTGCGCTGACTGGCAACAGGCCTGATCAGGAGCATTTGCAAAAAGTACGGCGTAAAGTGAGCCTTTGGAGCGCTAAAGGGGCGCATTTTAAGCCCCCTCTCCGCTTTGGCTCCTCTGTTGACTGGACAGCTCTTTCTGCACTGGAACAGCAAGTTGACTCGCAGTCGCCACATCAAGAATGTCACGGACAAGGCCTTCGAGTTCTTTAAAAAGCATGGCTTCACGAGGCTTATTGTCGGCACCTCCGAGGAAAAGCTCCGCCCCAGGATCATGGACCATCTGCATAGCTATCTTCGTCGGCGCATTGCGGGAGAAATCGATGCCAGGCCGGAGGAGCACAAGGACACCCTTGAGGAAAAGGCGCTTCAGGCGGCCCAGACCTTTGAGAGGAAGGAAGAGAAGAAGAAGGTGGACCGGCTCCTCGAGCTCCACAATGCCGGAGACAAGGCGACCCTTGGCATAGAGCCCACCCTGGAGGCTCTCATGCTGGGTTAGGTCCACACCTTTTTTGCTGTAGGTTGAGAGTTCAAAGTTCCCGGTTGGAGCGCAGAGCAAAGAACTGATTTGACTTTAGTGGATTGCAAATGGTAAACCTTAAACCATTTAAGTTGAAATGTAAGATCTGAGAGTACCCATTTAAAAGATTGGAGGGAGGCTATGCTGAAACGATTGCTCATTATTTTTCTGGTCGCGGCCGTCCTTGGCGCAGGCGTTCAGGCCCTGGCTGCCAAGGGCGACAAGGTACGTTTTGTTCAGGTCAACTGGACCGGTGTTTCCGCAAAAACCGAGACCGCAGCCTACTTGTTGGACCAGCTGGGCTATGAGACCGATGTCATAACCGCTTCCGTGCCCATCATGTTTTTGAGCCTGGCCCAGGAACGGCGCGATGCGGCCTTTGGCTTGTGGCTGCCCACCCAGCGGGAAATGGTCCGCAAGCACATGCTCAAGGGCGAGATCGACCTGGTTACCACCAACCTTACCGGAGCCAAGTACACCATCGGGGTTCCCTCTTATGTCTATGAGGCCGGGGTGCAGCATTTTGCCGACCTGGATGAGCACAAGGAGAAGTTCGGTGGCAAGATCTACGGGATTGAGGCCGGGAACGACGGCAATAAGGTTGTCCAGGAGATGATTGACGACGATGCCTACGGTCTCGGAGACTGGGAGCTCGTGCCTTCCAGCGAGGCTGGCATGCTCACCCAGGTCCGCCGCGAGATCAACCGGGACAACTGGATTGCCTGGCTCGCCTGGGCCCCGCATCCCATGAACATCAACTTCGATATGAACTTTCTCCATGGCGGAGAGAAGTATTGGGGACCCAACCAAGGCGCGGCCACAGTACACACCATCGCCAGGACTGGCTATGCCTGGGAAAATCCGAATGTCGGCCAGTTTCTGGAGAACTATACCTTTACAGTCGAGGAGCAGGCCCAAATGGGGGATTACATTATCAATAAGGACATGGGCTATGCCGAGGCCGGCAAGAAGCTGATTCGGGAAAGGCCGGAGCTTCTGGAGCGCTGGTTCGATCATGGCGGAACCTACAAGACCACTGTGGTGAAGACGGCCGACGGGAAACGGGACGCTCTGGAAGCCATCCGAGAGGCCATGGGGCTGCAATAGGCTCATTTGCATTCCTTGCGGACTGCTATTGCCCCGACCTTATGGGTCGGGGCTTTTTGTTTCCACTGTCGAGGTTGCGGTTTAAGGGAGAAAAAAACCAAAGAGAGGTACAGCCATGAAGGCAACATATCGCTTTTGGGGCCTCACGGTCCTGTTGCTGGTGGTCTGTGGTATGCAGGAGGGGCTTATGTCTAGCAATCTATATGGAAAGAGCAACCCCACAAAGTCAATCGAGCTTCCCAAAGTGGAGAGAGGCAAGGCCGGCTCTTTTACGGATCTATTGCATCGGCGGCGCTCGGTGCGCAGGTTCGCAGACGGGGAGCTCACTCTGGAGCAGATCTCCCAGATACTGTTCGCAGCCCAGGGCATTACCCGGAAGAACCGTTTTCGGACCGCCCCTTCAGCCGGAGCTCTCTACCCTCTGGAGGTCTATCTGGTTGCTGGTCAGGTCCAAGGCCTGGAGCCCGGAATCTATAAGTACCGTCCGCAGGGGCAGGAGATGGTGCCAGTCTCTTTTGGAGACAAGCGAGATGCGTTGGCTCGGCAATCCTACAGTCAGATGTGGGTAGCCCAAGCCCAGGGGATCGTGGTTATCTGCGCCGTTTATGAACGGGTTACCGGCAAGTACGGTGAGAGGGGAGAGCGCTATGTGCACATCGAAGCGGGGTGTGCAGCCCAGAACCTGAGCCTGGCCGGGTATGGCCTGGGCCTGGGATCCACAGTAGTGGGCGCTTTCAGCGACAGCGGAGTGAAAAGAGCAATCGGCGCCCAGGAAAAGGAACAGCCGCTGATCGTCATGCCTGTGGGTCTGCTGGAGTAGCCTCTCGCTTAGGCTCCCGGGAGATGGACGGTTGGGCGCCTAAAAGCACAAGCTTATCATCAACCCGGGACAGGTCAAAAGACCCGACCCGGGTTTCCTGCGCCCGGGATCCCTGTTCCATCCGCGCTAAGTAGAGCGGGCCGGGCAAAACCGGTCTCGATCAGCTGCCCTTCACGCCTTTGGCGATGCGCTCGCCTATCTCCTTATCTATATTGCGCCAGTACTCCAAGGCCCGCTCCAGTACGGGCTCGGTCACGCCCTTCTTGAGATGCCCCACCACGTTGGACACCAGCCGCTCGCGCTGCGCGTCATTCATGACCTCCCGCACCAAGGTGCCGGGCTGGCCAAAGTCGTCATCATCCTTGCGCTTGGTGTAGGCGGCCCGGACGAACTCGCCGCCGGCGCTCCACACGGCTTCCTCAGGATAGCGCTGGCCATCCGCCTGGGGGCCGCCCTTGGAGTTCGGCGCGTAGACCGGATCGGTCACGTTGTCTATCCGCATCCTGCCACCCTTGCTGTAGCTGTGCACCGGGGACTTGGGCCGGTTGACCGGGATCTGCTTGTA
>CAZQPF010000028.1:0-35367 GCA_964595165.1 uncultured Desulfohalobiaceae bacterium | reverse complement strand
GGTCTCTGGCAAGGAACAGTTCTTGTTGCGTTCTGTCCCATATCGCAAAGGCGAACATGCCGTTAAAACGGGGAATGCTTTGCGGACCCCATTCGCAATCCGAGAAAGGGAAAGGCCTCCCTGGAGAGATCCGCATCGGTCAGCTTGGCCAGGACATCCCGAGCCTTGGGGCCGGAGAGATTGATCGCTCCCAGGCTGTCCGTGAGGTTGACTATATGAAAATCCCAGTCCTCGAAACGCGTATGGTAGCGGATCCACTCCGCGGTCATGCCGGCCCGCCCGGTGGAGGTGGTCAGAAAGTAGTCGTTCCGGCCGCGCTTGACCACAACCCCGTCGTCCACCAGGCAGCCGTCGTGATTGCACATGGCCGAGTACTTGATCCTGTCCTCACGAACCCGGCTCATATCGCTCACATAGACCCGCTGCAGCGCCTTTTCCGCATCCGGTCCAAAGATTCGGAACTTGCCCAGGGTGCTCACATCGATGAGGCCCACCCCGCTGCGCACCGCCCTGACCTCCGGATAAGGGTCGCGCTGTGGATTGAAATAGCGGGCCCGATACCACACGCCGGCCCGCTCCATGACCCCTCCAGCCCTGTCCTGAAGCCCGTGCGCCGGGGTGCGCTTGGCCAGCTCGTGCTTTGTTCCGGCATAGGCCGCCATGAGCACCGGATGCAGAGGATCGCGCAGCCGGGTCGGACTGGCTGTTTCGCTGACCTCGGGCTGCTGCTGGGCGAAGTAGAGCGGCAGATTGTGCCCGGAAATGCCGTTCTGCCCCGGCCCGGTGCCCACGGCGGCGAAGCGCTTGACCAGCTCGGGACGGTCGAATCCCAGCTTCACCGCCTGATCCACGTGCTTGAGCGTGGCATCCTCGTCAAAGCAGATAAAGGTCTTGCAGCCGGATCCAACCGGTGCCGCGCTCAGCTTCGTGCCCCGGACCGGACCGGCTGCCTGTCGACAGGCTTCTCTTGCCTCCTCCAGCCCTTCCTCAAGGCTCGCTCCGCAGGCTGCTGCCGCCTGGAGCCCGGCCAGACGGCCCGAGGCCTCGATGCTTTCCGCATCCTGCAGGCCGTAGAGCCGGCCCGCGGCGAACATATTCTCCGGAAGCCGCTGGGGAAGGAAGAACCCGGTATGCTTGTCAAAGGCGAGCTCCGCCCCAGGCGCAAGTGCCCAAGGCCCGTAAACCGGAGTCTGTCCGGCAGAAGCGCCAAGGAGGTCGCAGGCGAAGCGACGCTCGCCTTGCCCGTTGATCGGACTGAGCCTGACCTGCTGCAGGCGCTTTCTCCCTTCGGCCCGTCTGGCAGTCCAGCCGGGAAGATAGGGAATGCTTCTCTCTCCAAGCGCCTTGATAAGGGCTTGATCTTGTCCGTCCTGCCGGATATCGGCCACGGCCTGGACCGAAACCCCTAGATCGTGCAGATCGGCAGCAGACTCCAGCCCCAGGTCGTCCCCGACGCTGAAGACCCCCTTGAGGCCGGGAAGAATACCGTAGGTCCTGGCCAGACGCTGCGCCGAACCGGGCTGCATCACCCCGGGCTTGTCGTTGTTTTCGAAGAGGAGCGGCCGCTCGGTGCATCCGGTGGCCACAACCACGCTTTTGGCCCGGATCTCGATATAGCGCTGCCGCAACCCGGCTTCGGAATCCATGGTTTGGTGGGCCGTGATCAGATGGTCCGCATAGGCTCCGATCATGTTCGTCCGGAGGAAGACCCGGATGTTGGGATCGCCTTCCACTTCCTCCCGAAGCTTGGCCGCCCTGATGTGCAGAGACTCCTGCAGTCCTCCCCTACGGGTGCGATAGTCGAAAAACCCGCCCAGCCAGGGGCGGGACTCCAAGAGGATCACCCGCTGTCCGCTTTGCGAGGCAGCCAGAGCGGCGCGCATCCCGGCGGGCCCCCCGCCGACGACGCAAACCTCGGTGGCGGGAAACACTTCGTCAAACACACCTTTGATCTCTCTTTCCGGCGGCAGGCGCCCCGTTCCGGCCGCCTTGCGGATGAGCCCGGCCAGCTTGGGCCACAGCCGATAGGGACGGTGCATGGTGCGGTAATAGAAACCCGCCGGCATGAAAGGGCTCAGCCAATCCATGAAGCCCATCCAATCCCGTTCCGGAGTGCCGCGAGCACTCTGGGCCTTGATGTCCATTCCCTCCTGTACTGTCAGCACCTCTGCCGGCTGATTGGGCACCCCGTCGATTTCCAGGAAGCAGTTGGCGCACAAAGGATCCAGGCTATAAAGGCCTCGAGGCCTGTGATACTTGTGGCTTCGGCTGAAGATGCGCACGCCGTTGGCAAACAGGGTTGCGGCCACGCTGTCTCCGGCGCAGCCCACATAGGTCCGGCCGGCGTAACGAATCTGCACCTTGTGCGCCGGATCGATATGCAGAGTGGAAAGATCTATCAGCCTATCCATGGTCATCCTCTCCAGTTCTCGCCTCGCGGTTGGTCCGCGTATCGCGGGCGGTCCTGAACCAGGTGCCGCAGCCGTCCCGGTGATACCACCACTCGGTCTGCAGGCCGCATCTGCTCGCATTATGATGCACGAACTCGCACCAGATCTCGGGGTCCATCATTTGCTCCTCTTCGGGCGGATCTCCCTTGTCCTCTCCGCCGAAGCGGAACTCGTATCCGTTTCTGGGCCCGCAAACCGGGCAGGTAATGAGCAGCGCCATACTCTTGGCTCCTGGATTGTTACTGCAGAATTCAAGATTCAGGGTGGAAGGTTAAGGCCCGCAGCACTGCATCGGCGGTACCAGGTCTGATAACCGGCTTACTTTGTCTCAATGAAATGTTATCCCGATTTTTGTCCAACGGTGCTTTTTCATTTATACATTTATTGCATCTTGCTTCAGTTCCAGGGAGTGTAGCTCACCGGTGCGGAGGTTTCGCCCATCAGGCGGTGCCTCTGGTAGCGTCGATAGGTAAAGGGCTTGAGCCTCTCCGGGCACTGGCCTGTTGCCATGTAGCTGGCCATATGGCGTCCGGTGGATGGAGCGGACTTGAAGCCGAAGTAGCCCCAGCCGCAGTCCATGAAGTAGCCCTCCACCGGGTCGTTGCCGTCCATGATCGGGGCCATGTCCGGGGTCATATCCGCCAGTCCGCCCCAGTGGCGCATGAACTTCAATCCTTTGAGACAGGGCAGGAAGTCGGTGAGGGCCTCGGCCTGATGCTTGATGTAATGGGCTGTGGTCTGATTGGTGTAGTTGGGCCAGGGATCCATATGGGCCCCGGTGGCAATCTCGCCCTTGAGGGTCTGGTTGGCGTAGCAATGGTAGGTTCCGGAGGAAACCACATGGTCCAGAAGCGGCTTCAAGGGCTGGGTGACCATGGCCTGAATGGTGAGCACGCTGATGGGCAGCTTGAGCCCCAGAAAATGATAGGACAGCCCGGCGGCGTATGCCCCGGCCGCATTGAGCACTCTTGGGGTCTTGATGGTTCCCCGGTTGGTGCGCACGGCTGAAACCTTGCCCTGGCTCGTCTCAATGCCCTCCACTTGGGTATTCTGATGGATATGCACCCCCCTTTTGTCCGCACCCTTGGCCAGCCCCCAAACAAAGGCGTCGTGTCTGACGATGCCCCCGGGCGGATGGTACATGCCGCCGCAAATAGGGAACTTGGGCCGGCTGGAGATATCCAGGGCCGGCACGAGCTCCTTGCACTCCTTGGCATCGACCAGCTTGCTCTCGATACCCAGAAACTGGGCGGAAGCGACATTGAGCCGGAAAGCCTTGAGCGCAGCATCGCTGTGGGCCAGATTGAGATTGCCGCAGTTATGAAACATGAGGTTGAAATCCAGCTCCCGGGTGAGCTCCGGCCAGAGATCCAGCGATTCCTTGTACAGCGGCAGATTCTCCTGGGTTCTCTGATTGGCCCGGACGATGGCCGTGTTCCGCCCCGCTCCGCCGTAGCCGATGAACTTCTTCTCCACAACGGCTACATTGGTGAGGCCATGATCCCGGGCCAGATAGTAGGCCGTAGCCAGCCCGTGCAGCCCGCCGCCGATGATCACCGCATCGTAGCTCGGACGAAGGGAATGCTTCCTCCACAGCTGTTTATTTTTTCGAGGCACAAAAGGGATCCGCATAGCCGCTCCACTCTTTGCTGATGCTTCAAAGCCGATTGCGGCCTGGAGGGAACATTTCCAACCAGGACCGGTAGGACAAGTGATAGGCAAAATGCTTGCAGATGAAATGCAAAATGTCAATATGAAATGCTCATTTCAAAACACAGCTTGCTCGCGGTATGCAAGCGTACCGAGAGCAAGCTGTGTTCAAATGAGCCGTTTTTTTCCAAAAAAGAATTTCGAGGTAGACATTGCCGCTGCATGCTTTACTATTTGGCCTGTGAGAAGGGCCTTTAAACAACATTTTCTGCAATAGCTTCGTCCCTGGGACCTCCGGGCCCGGCATTTCCGGAAGCATTTTGTCGAACAGTGATCAAGAGCAGGTCATGCAATCCCAAACGGCTCATGCCGCACTCACCGAGCTGCTCGATGTGGGAGAGCTCGTCCCGGACTGCTATGCAGCCTATCGCCCGGTAGCTCGCGAGGCTTTGTTCTTCTTTCTGCAGCACCTCCGCCCGGAACGGCAGCAAAGCATTGCCGAAGAGCAAATGGCCTTGCCGCAAGACAGCTCCCTCACCGAGCGGATCTTTGCTCTGCTCCATCGCTGCCCCAGCCTGCACAAGCTGGGACAGGTCCTGGCCCACGACCGCTCCCTCTCACCGGACCTTTTGATTCGGCTCCAGGCCCTGGAGTCCATGCCTCCCAGCATCCCGCATTCCGCAATCGCTTGGATTATCAAGCAGGAGATCGGCCGGCCGCATGGGCTGGAGCTCGCCCCCCGTCTTTTGGCCGAGGCGAGCGTGGCCGCGGTACTGCCCTTTACCTGGAAACCTTCAGCAACAGAGGCCTCTGTGCAGGGGGTATTCAAGGTACTCAAGCCCGGCATCTCGGAGCTTCTCCAGGAGGAGCTCGAAATATGGGCCCAGCTCGGGGGATTCCTGGAAGAGCGCTGCACTTCCCACCATCTGCCCCAGCTGAGCTACCGGGAAACCTTTGATCAGCTGCGCAGCCTCCTGCTACGGGAGATCCAGCCCCAGCTGGAGCAGTCCAACCTAAAGCGGGCGGCCTCCTTTTTCGCCGACTCGCCGGATATATGGATTCCCAAGATCCTGCCCTTGTGTACGAGCCGGATAACGGCTATGGAGTACATCCCGGGGCGCAAGGTAACGGAAGCCTCCCATCTGAGTGAGGATAAGCGGCGCAAGCTGGCCGAGACCATGCTCACCAGCCTCTTGGCCAAGCCCATGTGGGATCCGGAGGAGATCTCCTTCTTTCATGCCGATCCGCACGGCGGCAACCTGTTGCTCTCCCCGGACGGACGGCTGGGGATCCTCGACTGGAGCCTGCTCACCTCCCTGGACAAGGAGCAGCGCAGCGGCCTGGTGCAGATAGCTCTAGCCGCACTCAGCCTGGACGAAGCTTCTGTCTGCCAAAGGCTGGAAGATCTGGCCGCGTCCGTTCCAAAACAGGAGGCGCTCAAGGCGGTGGTGGCTCGGGAAATCGGCCGCCTGCGCTCCGGAGCTTTTCCGGGCTTCAGCTGGCTGCTCGGGCTCTTGGACCGGGCCGCAACCGAGGCTGGGCTGAACTTTCCGGAATCCATGGCCCTATTCCGCAAGGCACTGCACACCTTGCTCGGCCTGACGGCCGACGTCTCGGAATCATGCTCTCCGGACAGCGTGCTCCTCGGTTCCGGACTGCGCCAGTTCGCTATGGAATGGCCGCAACGCATGGTCAGCCCGGCTTATTCCCGCAGCTTCGGCACCCATGTCTCCACGGCCGATATCGCCGGGCTCCTTCTCGCCTCGCCGCTTTTGCCCCTCAAGGCCTGGAACGGCTGGTGGCAGGACGCACTGCAGAGCCATAGCCACTAACAAGGTGCGGCGCTCTTTAAAGGCGCTTTTTTGTAACCTCAACCCAACCTCGGGAGAGAGTCGTCTCATCATCATGCCCAAAACAGCCACCAACCCCAAAATACGCAACATCGCCCTCATCGCTCATGTAGATCACGGAAAAACCACCCTGGTGGATGCCATGTTCCGCCAAAGCGGGCTCTTTCGAGCCAACCAGGAGGTTAACGAACGGCTCATGGATTCCCTGGACCTGGAGCAGGAACGGGGAATCACCATCGCGGCCAAGAACTGCTCCGTTCTCTGGAACGGGGTTCGGATCAACATCATCGACACCCCGGGTCACGCCGATTTCGGCGGCGAGGTGGAACGAGCCCTGTCCATGGCCGACGGGGCACTGCTTCTCGTGGACGCCTCTGAAGGGCCTCTGCCCCAGACCCGATTCGTGCTGAAGAAGGCACTGGATGCCGATCTGAAGATCATTGTGGTCATCAACAAGATAGACCGCCAGGACGCACGTCCTCACGAGGTCCTGGACGAGATCTTTGATCTGCTCATCGACCTGGATGCCAGCGAGGAGCAGCTCGAGTTCCCGCTGTTCTACGCCGTAGCCCGGGACGGTATCGCCACCACCAGCCTGGAGGAGACCGGAACCGACATCCACTTGCTTTTTCAAGCCGTGCTGGAGGAGATCCCCCCCCCGACCTTTGATCCGGAGGCCCCCTTTCAGATGCTCGTTTCGGACCTTGGCTACTCCGACTACGTCGGTCGTCTGGCCGTGGGGAAGATCAGCAACGGCACGGCAAGGGCCAGGAGCAGCCTGGTTTGCATCAGGGAGGACAACAGCATAAAGCCCCTCAAGGTTTCCAAGCTCCAGGTATATGAAGGCTTGAGCCTCAAGGACGCCGAGGAGGTTCAGGCCGGAGACATCGCGGTTCTGGCCGGTACCGAGGAGGTCAATATCGGGGACACCATCTGCTACCCCGATCACCCCGAGCCCCTGCCCAGGATCAGGGTTGACGAGCCTACAGTATCCATGGAGTTCCTGGTGAACGACTCCCCCCTTGGAGGGACCGAGGGCAAGTTCGTTCAATCCAGCCGCATTAAGGAGCGGCTGAACAAGGAAACCCTGCATAACATGGCCATCAAGATTGAAGAGAGTCAGAACCGGGACAGCGTCCTGGCCAAAGGGAGGGGCGAGTTCCAGCTGGCCATCCTCATCGAGACCATGCGCCGAGAGGGCTATGAGTTCTGCGTCGGCCGTCCCGAGGTCATCTTCCGCTTCCAAGACGGGAACAAGATGGAGCCCCTGGAGCGGCTGCTGGTAGATTGCGAGGAGCGCTTTCTGGGCGTGGTTACGGAAAAGCTGTCTCTGCGCAAGGGGAAAATGACCAACCTGGTCAACAATGAAAAAGGAAGGGTTCGAATCGAGTTCTCCATCCCCACGCGGGGTCTCATCGGCTACCGGGACGAATTTCTTACCGATACGCGCGGCACCGGGATCATGCATACCAACTTCGAGGGCTACGGCCCGTTCCGGGGAGAGTACCCCAGTCGGTTCACCGGCTCCATCGTGTCCGACCGCAGCGGCAGGTGCGTGCCCTACGCCCTGTTCAACCTCGATCCCCGGGGACGGCTCTTTGTGGAGCCCGGAGACCCGGTCTACGAGGGCATGATCATCGGCGAGCACAACCGGGGGGTGGATATCGACGTCAATCCCTGCAAGGAAAAGAAACTGAGCAACGTCCGCGCTGCAGGCAAGGATGAGAACGTGGTTCCCACCCCAATCAATCCGTTGACTCTGGAGCAGGCCATCAGCTTTATCCGGGAGGACGAGCTGGTGGAAATCACCCCCAAGTCCATTCGGCTGCGCAAAAAGGTGCTCTCGGCCCAGAAAAGACATACCTTGACCGCTCGTTCCAAAAAATAGGGCCGCAGCGACCGGCACGCTAACCACCTTTCAGGAGCTTTGCCTATGGCTGGAAAAAAGATTCTTTTCTTCTGCGACGCAAGCGATGTGGACATCGTGGAGAAGAGCTTCGCCAATACCGAGACCTTTGAACCGAGCATCGAAACCACGGAACGGATTCTGGAATATGGTGTAAAGCCGTATCTGGAGCGAACCATCGAGCTCATGAACAAGTACCCTTCCATGTATGACGGTGTGGTGGGGACCCACGACTCTTCGGCCGTGTTTGCTTCCATAGTGGCTGAAAAGACCGGCAAGCGGTTCGCCTCGGTGAAGAGCATCATCAACTGCCAAAACAAATACATCAGCCGCAGAATCCAGAGGAGCTGTGTCCCGGAGCACACACCTCCTTTCTGCCTCGCCCTGGACTATCTGCGGGATAAGAGAAGGCTGGACCCGCCTTTCTTCATCAAGCCGGTTCGAAGCAACATCTCCTTCGGAACCCATAAAGTGAACAGCCCGGAAGAGCTCCCGTACTACATTGCCGTAGAAAGCCTGGACATCGCCAGAAACAATCAGTATTTCCTCGATGCCCTGGCCATAGATTTCAACTACCTCGATCCCCTGAATCTGCAGACCTGCAACAGCTTCCTCTGCGAGAGCCTCGTCTTTGGCGACCAGGTAACTGTGGACGGATTCATCTCCGAGGGCCAGGTGGAAATCTTCGGTATGACCAAGGCCGTTTTCTATCCGGGCAGCAACTCCTTCAGCCACCACGAGTTCCCCTGCTCCTTCAGCCAGGAGCTGGATCAGAAGATCCATGCGGCTATCAATAAGCTCATCCCAGAGCTGGGGCTGAACAACAGCTTCTTCAATGTCGAGCTTCGAGCCGACGAAGCAAGCAACACCTTCTTCTTCATCGAGGTAAACAGCCGCATCGCCTTTCAGTTCGCCAAGACCATCGAAGCGGTGACCGGCTACGACCCCTTGCACCTCCTTTGCGACGTAGCCGCCGGTCTGTCGCCGGAGTATGACGCCAGCGCCGAAAAGACCTTCAACTACTGCTTCAACTTTGAGCTCCATTCTTTCATGGATAAAAAGATCCTACGCACCCCGACCCAGAGCGGCTACGAAGAGCTGCGCATCCGCTTTCCGGAAGTCCAGGTCCGCAACCTGGTCTATGAAAACACCTGGCTCTCTGATTACAAGCACAACCCAGAGAGCTTCCGCTACTGCATGCTGGACATCCCCGGCAACTCCAGCCAGGAGATCATGGACAAGTACCACCAGGTCGTCTCCCTCCTCAATTACGAGTTCGCTGAGTTCGAACAGGAGCCCTCTGATTTTTCACACTAGAAGCCGGACACCGATTCCGGCTGCAGTGACATTCAGCCAAGCAGCTGAAAAATCTGAAATCCCTCTTCTTCTTCAATAAATTGCCAATAAGTCAGCGTGGCCAGAGGCCACGCTGACTTGCTATTGCTATTTTTCCGTAACTTCGTATAGTAAGGTATACTGTTCATCCTTCCCGGGAACCGGACTGTTTCAGAAGTCCCTTGAGGGCGCATATGGGCCTGCCCCATCCCAATCCCTCCTGCTTGCCAGGCTTTCTCCCTTTCGGGGAAAGCATCTCTCAGCCAACGAGTCCCCAACCCTTACTTTCCAACCAATCGAGGAGGTTTTTATGGCTAAGCAATCTGTATGTCTTTTTCTCAGCCTGGTCTGCATTGGTATTTTTTTGCTCAGCGGCTCGGTCAGCGCCGGTGGACCCAATCTAGAACCCGGCAAGTGGGAGATCACCACCAAGGTGAACATACCCGGAATGCCGGCAGAGATGGCCAATAGAGAGTTCGTTCACACCCAGTGCCTCACCGAGGAGGATTTCGTTCCCCGCGGCTCGCAATCCCGCTCCGGAGACTGCGAGATCCGGGATATGAAACAAAAAGGGGACACTGTGACCTGGACCATGCACTGCAATACCGGCCAGGGAAAGATGACGGGAAAAGGCCGGATCACCTACAGCGGGGATACCTTTGAAGGGGATATGACGACCATGATGCCCGGCATGGAAATGAAGCAGCAGATGAAGGGCCGCCGCATCGGAGCCTGCGATTAGCCGGCTGTAGATTGCTCTGCCCCCTCTTTCCCTACCTGGCATGCAGGTTGGTGGCATAATGCTTCCTGTCCGCAGGACAGGGGAGTCAACCAGCGAGGATAGCCCCATGGCAAGGAAAATCAAGTGTATTGTGAGCTTTCTTGTGGGAGCCTGTATTGCATTTGCAGGGCCGTCCCTGCATGCGGCAGAGTTCACCGCTGATATGCTGCTGGGGGAAGGAGGGAAAACTACAAGCCAGTCCAAGCTGTACGTCAAAGATTACAAGTACCGCATGGACAGGCAGGAAGGCGATCAAAGCTTTGTGGTCATTGTGGACGAAAAAGCCGGGACCACCACAGTGCATTCGCCCTCGGAGAAAAAGTACATGCAGGTCAAAAGCGCCAGCCTGCGCAGCATGAGCTCCAACCCTATCCAGAGCTTTCGCTATCATGCCGAAACCTACAGCAGCAAGGAAGCCGGACAGGAGACCTACCAAGGCTTCGATTGCCGCAAGGTCCTGGTACAGGCCGGCGATCGCCATCTGTTCACCGCCTGGGTCTCGAAAGAGCTCGACTTTCCGCTAAAGATCCTCTTCCATCTCGGCCAAGGCAGGCATATGGAGCTGCAAAACATTGAGCCGGGCCCGGTGCAGGCGGATCTCTTGGCCATACCTGCGGGTTACACGCTCAAGGAACATAGGCCGGCAGGTTCCGGGAAGAGAAAAAAGGCGCAAGGACCGGAGAGGAAGCCCTGGATGGAGCATTTGGGCTCGGCGAAGACATTGGCTCCTCCTGTGGACAAGGAGATGGAGGCGGGTGAGATCCTCCGCTTACCTATAGATAAGAATAAGGCCCTCAATGTGTTCACCTCGAGCGGCATCAAGGTCTACGCCTTTGACCAGGGCCAGCCGGTTATGGAGTTCAAGAGACAACCCAGAAACAAGATCTATTTGAGCCCACGTGAGGCCGAGGAGCTCGTGCTCTACAACCCGAGCCGCGGCCGATTCAACAATGCCCGCGTAAAGCAGGGCGATATGCCGGAGCGAGTGCTTGTCTCCGGAGAGAAGATGCGCATGAACACCCAACCGGGGGCCGAGACCGTGGGCCGGTTCATCAACCTGGCCGACGGAGACTCCACCGTGTATTACTCCTGGCTGTCCCAAGGCAAGGAGCTGCCCAGGTCGGATATCGGGCCGGAGAGCTTTCGTACCAAGAACCTCGACCCGGGAAAAAACTTCCGGAGCATCTTCAATCAGATTGAAGGCGATGCCCCTGGGGACACCCTCCTCGTGGAGGTGCGGCAGGGCAAGGTGCTCCTCAAGGCCGGCCAGCCGTTTACAACCGCCGCAGTGAAGGATGCCGGGCAAAATGCCACTTCGCAAAAGCCACAGGCCGAACCGGCCGGAGCACAAACCGTAGCTTCAGGCAAGGCTCAACCTGCTACAGCAGCGAAAGAGGAAGCCACCCCAGCTCCAGAGACATCCTCCAGACCGGCACCTGGGAAAAACTCTTCCCGGGCCGCCAATATAATGTTCATCCTGGATGCCTCCGGCTCCATGTGGGGCGAGGTGGAGGGCCGGGACAAGATCGCCATCGCCAAGGAGGTCTTGGCCGGGCTCGTCAAGGACCTGCCGGACAACACCCGGGCCGGCCTGGTGGCCTACGGGCACCGACGTAAAGGGGACTGTCAGGATGTGGAGGAGCTCGTCAAGCTCGGCCCCCTGGACAGGGAGGGGCTCATTGAGATTATTCAGGGCCTCAGCCCCAAGGGCAAGACCCCGATCACCCGCTCGGTGAGAATGACCGCTCAAAAGCTGAAATCCCTGGAGGAGGAGACCACGATCATTCTCGTCTCCGACGGCAAGGAGACCTGCGAGGGCGATCCCTGCGAGCTCGTCCAGGAGCTCAAGGAGGCCGGCCTCAAGTTTGTGCTCCACGTCATCGGATTCGACGTAACCGAGGAGGAGCGCAGGCAGCTGGAGTGCATGGCCGAGGCCGGCGGAGGCAAGTACTTTACCGCCAAGACCGCTGGCGAGTTCGAGGCCGCGGCCCAGGAGGTGGTGCAGGAGTCGAGGACCGTGGGTTTCCTGGAGGTTGCGGCAATGAGGAACGACAAGCCGGTTTCGGCAAGGGTGGAAGTTCTGGATCAGGATTCGGGAGAACATGTAAGAACAGCCAAAACGAGCACGAATGAGGAAGATCCTGCAGTTCTCCGCTTAAAGCCCGGCACCTACAAGGTCATTTTCAAGGATGAAGGGCTCCCCGGCGAGCCCAGCATGAGCTTTTCCGATGTCCAAATCGAGCTGGGTCAAAGCGTCAGTAGAACCGCCAGCTTCGCGGCTGGTACGCTCCATCTGAGCGCAATGAAAGAGGGAAAAAGCATTCATGCCCTTGCCAGAATATACCAGGGAGGTGATCTAGCAACCTCGGGCTGGCTGGAGGAAGGCCGGGGAAAGACCTTCAAGCTCCTGCCGGGCAGATATCGAGTGCAGATATATGATAAGTCGATACCGGAAGAGCCATTGATCAACATAAGGGATATTGAGATCCAATCCGGTCAGAACCTGAACAGGGAGGTGAACTTCTCCCAGGAAGGCCAGCTCAAGGTCGAGGCCTTCAAGGACGGCAAAAGCGTCCATGTGCTGGCCAAGGTGTACCAGGACGGCAAAAGGATCGCCTCCGGATGGCTCGAAGAGGGAAAGGGCAGAACATTCAAGCTCCTGCCCGGAAGCTACCGGGTCGAGCTGGTGGATAAGTCCATTCCCCAAAATCCAGAAGCCACCCTTGAGAATATCCAGGTGCAGCCCGGCCAGACCGTGACTGAAGAAGCAGAGTTCTCCCAGGAAGGCCAGCTCAAGGTCGAGGCCTTCAAGGACGGCAAAAGCGTCCATGTGCTGGCCAAGGTGTACCAGGACGGCAAAAGGATCGCCTCCGGATGGCTCGAAGAGGGAAAGGGCAGAACATTCAAGCTCCTGCCCGGAAGCTACCGGGTCGAGCTGGTGGATAAGTCCATTCCCCAAAATCCAGAAGCCACCCTTGAGAATATCCAGGTGCAGCCCGGCCAGACCGTGACTGAAGAAGCAGAGTTCTCCCAGGAAGGCCAGCTCAAGGTCGAGGCCTTCAAGGACGGCAAAAGCGTCCATGTGCTGGCCAAGGTGTACCAGGACGGCAAAAGGATCGCCTCCGGATGGCTCGAAGAGGGAAAGGGCAGAACATTCAAGCTCCTGCCCGGAACATACAGTGTTGAGATCAAAGGACCAGACGGTGAGGTCCAGGAGCGCAAAGGCATCAGTATTCAGTCAGGGCAGCAAGAGATGGTTTCTCTTCAGTTTTAAAAAAGGCCTCAGCGCACTCAGCGGGGCAGGCCAGGCTCTTCACATGGGGGTCAATGGGCCTGCCCCGGATCACGCCTCCCCCAGCCTGTATTCCTCCCAGATGCCACGCTTCGGGAAAAGCCTCTCTCCTGCAGTGGTCAAACCAAGCCGCCGCCATTAGACGACGAGGAGCAGCAGGAGCAAAAATGCGCAAACAGAAAGGGGTCCGCCATTCAGGAAGAAAAAGGTTTTTGCCATGTTGGAGCTCATAACAAAGCCTCCTGGTTTTTATTGTTAGTGGTATTACCAGAAACTGTATACGAGGCAAAACAGATGTCAAGAGCAAAAGCCAACTTTTTTAAAAATCCACGCAGCTCCTGGCTACACTCATTTGGCAGCAATCTTTTTAAAGAATAAAACTTAGTCCTTTCAGTATATTATATGAACACCTCTGCAGCCTGATCCATCATGAATGACCCCTCAAGGCTGCCCCACACCAGCTTGCTCAGTCTCGGCTCCAGCTCAAGGATTTGACAGCCGTGAACAGCGGGATTATTTAATAGCTCGTGGTATGACCACTGTATACAATACAACCAGGAAAGAAGATATGGCCCAGGTATTTGAAGAGATCAAGGTCAAGAAGGTTTCCGAGCAGATCGTGGATCAGATCAAGCAGCTCATGCAGAACGGCAAGCTTCTGCCCGGCCAGCGGCTGCCCTCCGAACGGGAGCTGGCAGAAAATCTCGGGGTGGGACGGCCTTCACTGCGGGAGGCCTTGAACATTCTCCACGCTCAAGGCCTCATCGAGATCAGGAAGCGACAGGGCATCTTCGTCCGCTCCATCAGCTCCTCCTTGACCTATGAGCCCTTGAAGCGGTTTTTGGAGGAAAACGGCGACCGTTTGCCGCAGCTCTACGAGCTGCGGCATGATCTGGAGCTCGCCTCGGCCTACCTCGCGGCCAAACGCAGGACCGAAAAGGACCTGGAAGCCATTTGGTCAGCCATCTTGGACATCAAGGAGAAGGCGAGCGGCTCGATTGCCTGGTGGCAGCACGACGCCGGATTCCATCTGGCCATTGCCCAGGCGACCCGCAACCTGCTCCGGGTGCACGTGCTCAAGGACCTCTTCGATCTGGCCCAGGTCTTTGCCGAGGACCTGTTCAACACCTTTGCCCAGGAGGAGCACAACCTTGCCATCCTGGTGGAGCAGCACGAACGGGTCTACAAGGCCATCAGGGATCAGGATTGCGAGGCAGCAAGACGGCTCATGAACGAGCACCTGGACTATGCCTGCTCTCTGCTTGAAAAGCCAGACGGAGATAGATTTCCACTCCGGTGAGCAGCACCTGTTCATGGAAATCGAAACCGGGATGATGGAGAAACTGACCTTCCTCTCTTCCAACGCCGAGCCAAAAATAGCATCCCGGAACCTTCTCCAGAAACAAGGACATATCCTCTGCGCCCATGGAAGGTTCCGGGCACAAAACGTTTCCCTGCCCCACTATCTCCCGGGCAATCCCTCGCAGGATCCCGGCCTGGTCCGCATCGTTGACCGTGGGCGGGAACCCGGGCGTGAAGGAAAGCTCATAGTCAGCACCGGCGCTGCTGCAGATTCCGGCAACTACGCTCCGGAGCAGGTCCGGCCAGGAGGACTGTATATCCCGGCTAAAGGTCCGCGTGGTCCCGCAAAGCTTTGCCTCCCCGGCAATCACGTTAAAGGCGGAACCCGCCTGAAAGCTGCCCACGGTGACCACCGCAGGCTCCAGAGGATTTATGCGACGACTCACCAGGCGCTGCAGGCCGTTGACCACCTGCACCCCCACATCCACCGCGTCAACGCAGCGGTGCGGCATGGCCCCGTGGCCGCCCTTGCCCTTGATGGTGACATCGAAGCGGCCCAGGGCGGCCATAATGACTCCTTCACGCACTCCCACGGTGCCTTCGGGAATCTCGGGCCAAAGATGGCAGCCAAACGCTGCTGATACCTTGTGCTCTTCCAGAACGCCGTGGCGAATCATCTCCTGTGCTCCGCCAGGGCCTTCCTCCGCCGGCTGGAAAAGAAAGACAATTTTGCCGCACAGGCTCTGGCTTTGCCGGGACAAAATCTCAGCCGCCCCGAGTACCATGGCCATATGCCCGTCGTGCCCGCAGGCATGCATCATTCCCTCGTGCTGGGAAGAGAAGGAAAGGCCGGTCTGTTCGGTCAGGTTTAAGCCGTCCATATCGGCCCTGAACAAAAGCGTCGGCCCGGGCCTGCTTCCCTGGAGCACTCCGACAACGCCCGTCCCTCCTACCCGGGTTTCGACCTCCAGCCCGAGCCGCTCCAGACGCTTAGCAATAAAGGCGGCGGTTTTGAACTCCTTGAAGCCCGGTTCCGGGATCCGGTGCAGACTGCGGCGCATTTCAACTATTCGTTCCCGGTTCTGAATAACCTCTGCCGAATACCTTTCAGTGGACATAGACACCTCAGGCCTTAAGCTTGTCTTGGTTGCAGCCTTTGACTAACATGTTCAAATAGCTTGATGTATATTGGATAGTGAACTGCGGCCACACCCTACAGAAAGAGCTTCCGGAAAAGCCGCCGGATCATAAACACCTTCCTTAGGAAATCTCGACAGTCAAAACTTTTTGAATAACACTTTGCTTTGATTGCTGATATTGACGAACTGATTCGTCTGTGAATGCTTTTGACTTATCTCTTTGATTTCTTTGCCTTAACTGTGAACCGTGAACTGAACTTTGAACTCTAAAGAGGAGATGCCTCATGAAAGAATACGATCTCATCGCCATCGGAACCGGCTCGGCCATGAATATCGTCGAGGCCATGCTGAGCTCGAATCCGGAGCTCAAGGTGGCTGTTGTGGACAAGGACGACCCGGGGGGCATCTGCCTTAACAAAGCCTGTATTCCCACCAAACGGCTCGTCTATCCCGCCGACCTGGTAAGGCTCATCCAGTCCGCCGGCGAGCTCGGTCTCGAAGCCCGATTGGATAGCCTTGATTTTCCGACCATCATGGAGCGGATGCGCCGCTCCGTCGGCCAGGAGAGCGAGCACATTCGTCAAGGCCTGCAGCAGTCGGAAAACGTGGACTACTATCAGGAAACGGCACAGTTCAGCGGTCCGTATCAAATGCGCGTCGGCAAAGAGACTATCAGTGCCGAACAGATCTTTCTCTGCCTGGGATCCAGGCCGGCCATCCCTCAGATAGCCGGGCTGGAACAGGTAGCCTTCCATAGCAGCGACACCATCCTGAGCATCGATAAGCTGCCGCAGCGGTTGACTATTGTGGGCGGAGGCTATGTGGCGGCCGAGTTCGGGCATTTCTTCTCCGCCATGGGCTCCGAGGTGACCATCCTGGGAAGAAACCCGCAGTTCCTTCCGGGTGAGGAGCCCGAGGTCTCCGCGCTGGCCAAGCGCATGCTGGGCCGGTGGATGACCATTCTGAACAATCACCAGGTCACCAAGGTCGAGCCTGCCCGATCCGGGGAGGCTATGAGGACCTGGTTCCTCGATCGAAGCACCGGCGAGAGCAAGAGCGTGGAGTCGGATACCCTGCTCCTCGCATCCGGTCGGGCGCCGAACACCGACCTCCTCCATCCGGAAAACTCCGGGGTGCAAACCGATGCTCAGGGGTGGATCGCGGTCAACGACTATCTGGAGACCTCTAAAGACAATATCTGGGCCTTTGGCGACGCCATCGGCAAACACCTGTACAAGCATGTGGCCAACTACGAATCCCAAGTAGTCTTTGAGAACGCGGTGCTGGGAAAGAAAACCCCGGTTGACTATCGGGCCGTGCCCCACGCCGTCTTCACCCACCCGGAAATCGCCTCGGTCGGACTCAAGGAACAGGAGGCCGTGGCCCAGCTCGGAGAGGACAAGGTCATGATCGGCTTCAACCGCTTTGAGGACACGGCCAGGGGGCAGGCCATGGGTGTCAGAGGCTGCTTTGCCAAGATTGTTCTGGAAGAGGGCTCGGGCCGGATCTTGGGAGCGCACATTATCGGGCCCCAGGCCTCGGTCCTCATCCAGGAGATCATCACCCTGATGGCCTCCCGGGAGGGAAGCATCATCCCCGCAATGAACGCCATGCACATCCACCCGGCGCTCAGCGAGGTCATCCAGGGAGCCCTGTCCGAGTTTCTCTCTCCTGAGGACTATCAGCACCTGCTGACGCATCTGTTGCCGGATGACTTTTCCGCCTGAAGCTGCCTCCTATACCCGGGCCGAAAAGGCCTGAAAGAACTTCTGCTGCGCCTCGTCCGTACCGATGAGCACCAGCTCGTCGTTCTCCTGGAACCGGTACTGGGGATCAGGATTGATGGTCATTCTCCCGTTGCGGCTCAGGGCGATGAGATTGCAGCCGGTTTTCTGCCGCATCCGGCTCTGGCTCAAAGTTTTGTTTTTAAGCCTCACGGGAACGGTGATCCGGAAAACGTTCAGGCCCTCGGCCAGCATTTGGAGATCGCTCGGGTTGAGCAGATTGACTATGGTGCTCGTAGCCATGGAGACATAGGACATGACCAGATCGGCGCCGGCCTTATGGAGCTTGGAGATGTTCCGGTCCAGGTTGGCCCGGCAGATGATCTGGATATCCGGCCGCAGCCTGCGGCAGTAGATAGTCAGGTAGATGTTCGTCCTGTCGTCGTGGGTGGTGATGATGATCGAGGGGGCCTCGCGGATTCCGGCCCGAATGAGCGTGTTGATGTCCGCTCCGCTTCCCAGAATGAACCTCTCGCTGGGCTGAATGAGATTCTTGTTCTTTTCTATGATCCGGTAGCCTATCCCCTGGTCTTCGAGTGTTTCCCCGGCAGCCCGCCCCACTCTTCCCCCGCCCAGAATGAGCACAGGAAACTCGCTTTTTTGCTGGCTCGTGAATCGATCGTCGTAGCGGTCGAGCTGCTCCGAAGAGCCGGCCAGGATGAGCACGGTTGCGGAGGTGATCATAGTATCGGCCGTGGGCAAAGCGAAAACGCCGCTCTCCCAGAGCCCGACTACGGTGACTCCGCTTTCCTCGCGCAGCCTGCTCTGGCCCAGGGTTCTGCCCTCCAGCGGCGTGCGCATGGCCGGCGCCTCCACGAGAAGCAGAGAGTCTACGGAGCCGATCACGTTGGACCGGGTGCTGGAACCCAGGGTCCTTCTGGCCAGGGACTCCCCGAGGAGCCTCATGAACTGAAAGACATAGGTTGCTCCGGACAGCTCGAGGATATCCACAGAATCCACCAGATCGGCATTGGCTACAATGGGTACTTCCTGGGAAACCTGCCGAACGGTGAAGGCGATGTTGGTGTTCATCATATCCCCGGAGTTGGCCACCACCAGGGCGGCGCGCTCCGCCCGCAGCAATCCGTAGGTCTGCGGGTCCCCCGGCTCGCCGACCACGACGCGGTAGCCCAGATCATGAATCTCAAGGGCGCCCTGCAGATCAGCCAGGAGAATGACGTACTGGTAACCGAACCGCTCCAGCCGCTCCACGAGGTTGCTGGTAAGGGAATCAAAGTTGGTCAGGATGACGTGATCACTGGTATTCCGCGGCAGCTCCCTGGGGGCTTTGGCCTTGTTCTGCGCCTCGAGCCAGGGGGCGTAGAAGAACTGAATGAAGGTAAAGGGCAGAATGATGAGCAGAAAGATTATCCCCGACATGAGCACGAATATGGAGAACAGCTTGCCCAGATCCGAGGTGAAGGTGATATCGCCAAACCCCAGGGTGGACATTACTGTAAGGGTCCAGTAGATGCCCGTGATCCAGCTGAATTCCTTGCCCTCATAGAGCATGATGAAATGAAAAATGACGCTGTATAGGGCGATAAGCAGCAGAAGCACAAGGAAGTACTTGCTCAATATCCTGAGGTTCCGCTCCTTTTGACTGCGGAACACGTAAGCGATCTGGCTGAACAGAAATTTCATGAAGCACCTTTTGGGCTGCATCCCTGTAGACGGCGTTTTCCCACCTTGAGCCAGCCTCTAGCCCATCCCGGTAATAAGCTGCCCAATGAGCCCCGTGAGCCCAGCGCCATCAGGACAGAAGCAGGCTGCCTTTGACACGCAACATAGCCCCGCGCTGCGCCGAGCTCAAGTGGAGGGCCTCCAGTTCTAAGCTCCTGTTCAACCGCAAGAGCTCATACTCTAAAACATTGCCTTTGCTGAAGCTTATCCGCTCTTCAGGGCATCTTTCAAGAGGCTCTAAGAGGCCTCTCGCTTATAAAACAGCTTGGAGCAGCTAAGGCTGCAAGCTGTTTTCGTGTTACTATTTTTAAATTTTTATTCATATAATATGTTGACATACTTCTATTGATAACATTAAGTTGCCTTAATTTTTGAATGCATGACACACCCTACCAATCAGCGAGGTCGATGGCCATGAGCCGAAAACGCATCCTCCTTTTTTTCCTCGCCCTGTTTTTCCTGTCCGCCCTCTCGGGGGCGGGGGCCCATATGACCGGAACCCGGGCCATTGTGGATACCGATGCAGGGCTGGACGACATCCGCGCCCTGAGCATGCTTCTCGATTCCCGGGTGGCCGATATCCGCTTGATCACCACCTCGGACGGCGTGGTCTCTCCCCAGCGCGGTCTGCAATACATGCGAAACCTTACCGGGTATCTGCATGCGGAAGTCTCTCTCGCCTGCGGCGAAGAGACCGACCGCCCGGCTCCGGAATGGAGAGCCTGGAATGCAGAGCTCGACTGGCCGGCGGAAGCGAAGCACCCGGGGCGTGGAGAAGTATCCAGAAACGCCCCTTCGCGCCTTGCACAGGAGATCGCCAAGGCGAAAAGCCCCATTGTACTCCTCTGCCTGGGCCCCCTGACCAATGTGGCCCAGGCCCTGGAGATACATCCCGGATTGGAGGAGAGCATCTCCCGCATCGTTTACGTCGGCGGGCCTCCGGAATCTGAGCGTCCCGGCTTGAACACCCAGCGCGATCCGGAATCTGCCCAAAAGGTCTTTGCCTCCCCTGTACCTATCTACTGCCTCAATCCCCCGGAAAAAACCATTCCTCTCCTGGACAAGGCCTTCCTCGAGAATGTGGCCGAGATCGATTCCCAAGCCGCTCAGCTGTTAACGGCCCTGCACCAAACAAAGAGCATCCAATCGCTCATCGCCCGGAAGCATCTTCGCATGTGGGACGACCTCGTCCCGGTCTATCTCGCCTCACCGCAGCTTTTACGATTTGCCAAGGCGGGCCCGGGAAATGTTCAGCTGCTGCAGGACCTTGAGGCCGATCGCGTGCGCAAGACCGCCCTTCGCCTTCTGCGACCTGGAGGCGATTTCCATCTCGCCCCCAGAAAGCCTGTCGTCCTGGGGGCCTTTCCCAGCAGCCCAGATGCCGTCCGCCAGGACATCGCCCCGTATATCAGCCGGATCATCGAACGGCACGGCCTGGAAGAATGGAAAGTCTGCTGGCTGACCAGCGAGCTGCACAGGCACCTGGGTACCTACTCCCTGGTGGGCGCCAAGATGGGCCTTCGGGCCAGAGAGGTGCTGCAGGCCCCTCTCGACGGGCTCGACGTGATCTCCCTGGCCGGTGACGAGCCCCCTTTGAGCTGCCTCAACGACGGGCTCCAGGTGGCCACCGGGGCGAGCCTGGGAAGAGGCAACATCAACGTCTCCGATGTAGCCTCCGAGCCCGCGGCCATTTTCATTTACCAGGGGCAAAAGCTCAGGCTGCGGCTCAAGAAAGATTACCAGCAAAGGATTCGCTCCCAGATCCAACAGGCCCTGCAAAAATATGGAGGACTGAACGAGGCCTACTTTCGCCACATTCGCAAAAAATCCTTGCAGAGCTGGCTTGATCTGGATCGAAAGGAAATTTTTCAAGAAGACTTTCTCTGAGCCGAAAACGGCTCACGCCTGCTCGCTCTTGTTTTTGTACCGGCATTTCAATCTATTGCCCTGTCCAAAACCGTAAATCAGAAACGGAGTACTTATGCGCCGCTCTCTTATCCTGGCTCTCCTTGTCGGGCTTTTCGGGCTTTTTTTCTGTCTCCCGGCCAGCGGAGAAGGGACCAAGGACATGCTCCGCCTCGATCCGGTTGAAGTGGTTTCCTCGCCGGTTATTGAAGGCAATCAAGTGGATAGCTACGGCTCCTTGACCACCGAGGTCAATGAATCCCAGATCGAGGGCCTCAATGCCCAGGACCTGGGGACCGCTCTGCGCATGTCACCCGGGGTGACCATTTCCCGCTACAACAAGATCGGCTCTTTCGGCGGCGGCGAGGGAGGTGCGGTGTTCATCAGAGGCCTGGGATCGGGGCGGCCCGGCTCGGAGATCAAAACCTATATCCACGGGGTTCCCATGTATATGGGAGTCTGGAACCATCCGCTCCTGGATCTTCTGTCCATTGATCCGGCCAAGTCCATCCGGGTGGCCAAAAGCCCGCAGCCGCAGAACTTCGGCAACGCTCTGGCCGCCATCAACATCGAGCCCAAGGCCCGCACCAATCCCGGATTTACAACTAAGCTTGAGCTGGCCGGGGGTAGCTACAGCACCCTCATTGAAACAGCGGAGCACGGCGGCAAAGTCGGCCGCTTCGACTACTACCTCGGCCAGGGCTACCGAACCTCGAACGGGCATCGAGACCACTCCGAGGGGACCATGCGCAGCGCCTTTGCCAATCTGGGCTATGAGCTGAACGACAACTGGCGGACCGGCTTTTTCGGCCTGCATACCGACAACGAAGCGCAGGATCCCGGCGAGGAGGGCATGGAGGCGGCCAGCGCCGAGGAGCGCTATGAAACCAGCTCCTTCATGGGTATCGTGTCCTTGAGCCACGTCTATCCCCGGGCAAAAGGCGAGCTCAAGGCCTACGCCAACACCGGAGAGGGAGACTGGTTCAATCAGGAGGGACCAGACGATGATACCCTGAACGACTTTTTGTTCTACGGCCTCAAAGCCAGGGAGAATCTCTCCCTGTGGCCGGGGGGAGAGCTCATTCTGGGAACCGACTGGGAGTATACCCAAGGCGAAGCGGTCTTCACCAAGGACAACGGAGCCCGCAGCAAATGGGGCGAGGAGCATTTCTCCCTTTTCTCCCCCTACGCTGCAGTGAGCCACAGGATCGAGCTCACGCCGGACCTTTCCCTTACGCCCTCAGCCGGCCTGCGAGCCTACGAGCACTCCGAGTTCGACTCCGAGGCCGCTCCTCACGCCGGACTCCTAGTGGGCTACAAGGATACCCAGCTCCATATGGGATATTCACGGGGAGTGATCTATCCCGGACTGGAGGTGGTGGTCATGTCCCAAGAGGTGCTGCCTTTTCTCGGGGACTCCTGGCAAGAGCTGGATGCGGAGACCACGGACCACTTTGAGATCGGGCTGAGCCACAGCTTTTCCGGTCTGGCCAGAGCGGACTGTACCTTTTTCTACGACGAGGGAGAGAACCGCTACGTCGTGGTTCCTCCACCGCCCCCGCCTCCGGCCTATGAAAACGTGGAAAGCTATCGCATACGGGGAGCGGAGTTCACCCTTTCCCTGTATCCGCTGGATAGCCTGTCCCTGTTTGCAAGCCTCACTCTGCTGGACACGAATCCAGGGGACCTGCCCTATGCTCCGCAGTCCACAGTGAGCACCGGGCTTAATTGGCGCTTCTTGAGCCGCTTCAAGCTGAGCCTGGACAGCCAGTACGTCAACTCCATGCATGTCGGATCCCAGGCCCGCAAGGCAGACCCACCGAACAAGCAGGAAGTAGGGGACCATTTCCTGGTCAACGGGAAGCTGAGCTATCTGTTCAAGCTTTATTCCGGAAAGATTCAGGGAGAGCTCTTTCTCAGCGGAGAAAACCTCACCGACACGGACTACGAGTACCGTCCCGGCTACCCTATGGCCGGCATCAACGGCATGCTCGGCATGGAGTTCTCCCTGTAGGACGGCTTGCCGCAGACGGCAAGCCGTCCTCTTTGCCATGAGAGCTCCCAGAGAGTATGGACTCCACTTTCCAACCCCTCACCCGGCACTCAGTTTCGGATGAATAGCTGGAGTTTATGCCATCAACCCATTATGTGCCTTCATGGACGCCTTGAAATTATGTCCTCAAAACTGAGTGCCGGGAGCTCCCCTTGGGAAGGAGAGCAGCTCAAAAGGAGTTTCTTCCCGTGATCAACCCGGCCATAACGAGGCTCAACCTATATACATAGAAATCAATGAGTTGGATTTTTTCTTAATCAAACCCATTAAGTCAGCGTGTCCGGAGGCCGCGCTGACTTGACAGAAGCTTTCGCCTGCGCAAAGAATCCCTTCCCAGGAAATCACAAAAGCCGTACCCCTCTTCAGGCAACGGGAAAGCCCCGTAGGTATCCATGCGCGACCCATTTCGCCGACGCCCGCTCTGCTGGCTCGCAGCAGCTCTGAGCCTCCTCCTTTCCGCATCCGGCCTTCCGGCCGGAGAGATCACCGATCACGTCGGGCGTACCGTCCACATACCGGAAAAAATAGAGCGCATCGTCTGCCTCGCCCCGAGCCTCACGGAATGCGTCTTCGCCCTCGGCCAGGGCGATCGGGTAGTCGGCGTCACCCAATACGCCGATCATCCCCCGGAAGCTTCGCAGCTTCCCAAGGTAGGCTCCTACGTCAATCTCGATCTGGAGAAGATCGTGGCCCTGCAGCCGGATCTCTGCCTGGCAACGCGGGACGGCAATCCCAAGAGCGTGATCCAGAGGCTCCAAGGGGTGGGGATCCCGGTCTACGCCCTGGACCCCAGGGATCTGGGCTCCATGCTGGACTGCCTTATGGCCCTGGGAGAGGTCCTGCAGGCCGAGAACCAAGCCGCAGAGCTGGTAAATAAGCTTCGCAGCCGCATTGAAAGAGTAAAAGGAATTGTCCAGCAGGCCGATCGCCGGCCCCGGGTATTCTTTCAGATCGGCATCTCCCCCATTGTGTCCGCTGGCACCAATACCTTCATCCACGAGATCATCGAGCTGGCCGGCGGCGTCAATCTGGCGGCCGGATCCGCGGCTTATCCCCGCTATTCCCGGGAAGAGGTCCTGGTCATGAATCCGGAGGTGATCATCGTCACCTCTATGAGCGGTCAAGGAAAGAGGCTGCAGCAGGCCATGCGCATGTGGGAAGGGTATGGTCGCATCCAGGCCGTGAAGGAAGGACGGATCCACTCTGTCATTGCCGATCGCTTCAATCGGGCCTCGCCGCGGCTGGTCCGCGGGCTGGAGCAGTTGGCCCGACTCCTGCATCCTTCCCTCTTTCCGCCCGCAGCTGCCAAGGGAAACAGGGAGCCGTAGAGCCGTGGACTCCAGATCGCAACCCCCCGGCCACCTGCGTCGCATCCTTCCCGTAACCGCAGGGCTCGCTCTGCTCCTGACCCTGCTCTTCTTTCTGGCTTTGAGCTTGGGCTCCACAGGGCACTATCTCCGCGAGGTCCTGTCCCTGCAAGCTCCGGACATCGCCGCCACCATAGTCTGGGACATCCGCTTTCCCCGGGTGGCTCTGGCCGGCCTGGTGGGCTCGGCACTCGGCCTGGGGGGCCTGGTGTTTCAGGCCTTGCTGCGCAACCCCTTGGCCGAGCCCTATATTCTCGGCATTTCCGGCGGATCGGCCGTGGGTGCCATTCTGGGCATGATGCTCGGCCTCACGGTTTTTCCCGGGGTGGCGAGCCTCGCCTTTCTGGGCAGCATGTTCACCCTGATGCTTATCGTGCTCATCTCCTCGGGCCGCCGCTTGCTGCGGGAAAGCAGCCTGCTGCTGGCCGGAGTGATGATCAACGCCTTCTGCACCGCGGTGATCATGTTCCTCATTTCCATGGCCCAAAGCTCCAAGCTGCACAATGTGCTCTTCTGGCTCATGGGGGATCTGTCAGGGGCGTCTACTAGCCAGGTGGCCGTTCTCTTCCTCTGTCTCGTTCCCTGCTTTTGTTTCGGGCTGATCATGGCTCGGCCGATGAACCTCCTCCTCATGGGCCGGGAAACGGCCCAGGCCCTGGGAGTCAATGTCCAGGCCTCGAGCCTGAGCCTTCTGGTAGTGACCTCCTTCATGGTCAGCGCCACGGTCTGCCTCTCCGGCCTGGTCGGTTTCGTCGGCCTGGTCATCCCCCATCTCCTGCGCCTGATCTTCGGGCCGGATCATCGCCTTCTCGTTCCGTCCTGCATTCTCGGCGGAGCCTCCTTTCTCATCGGGTGCGATCTCCTGTCCCGGTTGCTCCCCACGCAGACCACCATGCCGGTGGGAGTGGTCACCGCGCTCATCGGGGCCCCGGCTTTCATCTTCCTCCTGTACAGGACGCAATCATGAGCCAAGCGGTTCAGCTGGAGGCCCTCCGGGTATCCTACTTTCGGGAGCCGGTGCTCAAAGACATCGACCTGGGCATTCAAAGCGGCGAGTTTTTCGTGCTCCTTGGGCCCAACGGCTCCGGGAAAACGACCCTTCTCAAGGCCATGGCCAATATGATTAAGCCCGAGCAGGGCCGGGTGAAGATCATGGGCCGCTTTCTGGAGGAGTACTCCCGGCGCTCTCTGGCCAGAACCCTGGCCATGGTGCCGCAAAGCCCGGAACTGGAGTTCTCCTTCACTGTGCGGGAGGTGGTTCTCATGGGACGCTCCCCGCATCTGGGCCTGCTCGGGCTGGAAGGCCAAAGGGATCTGGCCATCGCCAAGCAGGCCATGGCGTCCATGCAGGTGGAGCATCTGGCCCAGCGGAGGCTGCATCAGCTCAGCGGCGGAGAGAAGCAGCGGGTGCTCATCGCCAGGGCCCTGTGCCAGGAGCCGGACATCATGCTCCTGGACGAGCCCACCTCCTCCCTGGACCTGGCCCACCAGGTCCTGGTCATGGACCTGCTGGAGGAGCTCAAACAGCAACGGGGCATTACCGTGATCATGGTGGCCCACGACGTCAATCTGGCCGCTCTCTACGCCGATCGCCTCCTCTTGCTGCGAGAAGGCCAAACGGTTCGCCAGGGGCCTCCCAAGGAAGTTCTCACCTTCGAGACCCTGGAGCAGACCTTCGGTTGCGTGCTGCTGGTCGATGAGAGCTCCCTGGACGGGCTGCCCCGGGTGAGCATCATCCCGGGCCGCTACCTGGACCGGGAGCTGCTGCAGAAGTTCAGACCACCCCGATAATCGCCTTCAATAACATGAAGTCAGATTTGCCGAAGGCCACGCTGACTTCTTGACACTGCCGCCGCTTGCCAGTATGCAATCTGTAGCTCTTTAAGCAAAGCTTTCCGGTGCTCCCAAGGGAGCGAAAAGGGAACCCCGTGCAAATCGGGGACGGGCCCGCCGCTGTGATCGGGGACGAAAGCCGCATGATGCCACTTTTGGTATCGCCTGTTGAAGGGGTGCTGAAGGGAAGGCGCGGTTAGTAGGAGGATCCGAGAGTCAGAAGACCTGCCGGAAAGAATGCGGACGACTGCTGCCGTGGCTAGGCCCGTCCGACAATCTGGGCGATGAAAACGGGACATCCCCGGAACGGTTGACAACCGGTCCGGGGATTTTTTTTGCCCGGGCCGCCGGAGAACATTTTCACGCCGCAGGAGGAGGAGAGTATGCGAACCTGGTTGCTGGCAACGATGATTTTGGGATGCCTTCTGGCTGCCTACGGCCTTGCCCGGGCCGAGAATAGCGGGGAGCCGGAGTATCAACTCCAGGAGATGGTGGTTACCGGCTCGCGCTCGGAGCAGGCCAGGGAACAGATTCCGGCGAATATCACTGTGGTGGATCGCGAGGATATCGAGAACTCCATGGCCGGCTCCGTGCCGGAGCTGCTCGAAGCGCAGGAAGGGCTGTTTGTGCGCAACCTGCTCGGCAACGGCAAGACCGCTCAGGTGGATGTGCGGGGGTTTGGGGAAAGCGGCCAGTACAACACCCTAGTTCTCGTGGACGGCAGACGGTTAAACAGCATCGACCTCAGCGGGGTGGACTGGAGCCAAATCCCTTTAAACAGCATCGAACGCATAGAGATCTCCAGAGGAACAGGCAGCGTCCTTTACGGAGACAACGCTGCCGGGGGCGTCATCAACCTCATCACCCGCAAGCCGGACAAGGGATTCCAGGCCCGCTCCCGCTTTACAGTCGGGAGCTACTCCAGGCACCGGGAGGCTCTCTTTGCCTCCTACGGCCGGAATAAAACGGCAATCTCCCTGCACGGCAGCTTCGAAGAAACCGATGGTTACAGAGAGAACAACGAGTACCGGGCCAAGGATATTGGCGGCTCGATGCGCTACAACCCCATCGAAGCTCTGGAACTCACGCTGCAGGGCAACTACCACGACGACGAGTACGGGCTGCCAGGCTCCCTCACAGCATCCCAGCTGGAGCAAGACCGGGAGCAAACCGCCCGGCCGCAGGACGATGCACAGAGCAGAGACCGGTATGTACAGGCCGGCATTGATTACAATCTAGGACGCTTCGGAGCTCTTGCCGGAGACATCTCCCTCCGGGACCGCGATCAGATCGGAAAGTGGATCAGCTATTCCTGGGAATCGAAATACGATGTGCAAACCTGGGGCTTCACCCCGCGCTACGAGTGGGAAGGACGCATTGCCGGACGGCACAATAAGCTCGTGGCCGGTGTGGACCTCTACTCCTCGGAGCTGGATCAGTGGAGCAGCATTTCCGGCTCCCAGAGCGAATCCTCCGCTGAGAGAGACTCGCAGGGCTACTATTTCCGAAACGAGCTCGACCTTCTGCCCGTGCTTATCCTATCCTTTGGGGCACGCTTTGAAGAGGTGGACTACGACATAGCCAAGCAGGGAAACAGGATTGGCAACCAATATGATGAAACGGCCTACACCCTTGGAATGAACTATATCTACCAGGGAATGTCCTCGATCTTTGCCCGGGTGAATAAAAGCTTTCGCTTTCCCCTGAGCGACGAGCTTGTGGAGTTAGGGAGCCTCAACCAGGATCTGGAACCGCAGACCGGGCTCCATTTCGAGACCGGAGTCCGCCATTACTTTTCCCCGGACATTTCAGCAAGATTGACTTTATTTCGAGCCGAAATCGAGGACGAAATCTTCTTCAATCCCGGGGCCGGATTCTTCGGGGCCAACGAAAACCACCCCGAAACCCTTCATCAGGGGATGGAGCTCGGGACGGATATGCGCTTTCTGGATCATTACTCAATTAAAGCCAACTACACCTATACCCGGGCCACTTTCAGCGAAGATCCCTTCAAGGACAACAACGTTCCTGCAGTGCCCAGGCATAAGGCCAACCTGTCCCTGGCCTATAACGATCTCCTTCCCGGACTGGATCTCCATCTGGGGTATCACTATGCCGGGTCCAGCTACGCCATCAGCGACCAGGCCAATGCAGCGGAGAAGAAAGAGGATTACTTCTCCCTCGACGCTCGCTTGTCCTACGAGTACAAGAAAATGAAAGCCTTTGTCGGCCTCCAGAATATAACCGGCGAAGAGTTCTCCGAGTATGTGGTGGCCAACAATGGGAACCTGACCTTTTATCCTGCTCCGGAAACCCGATGGAGTGCGGGAATAGAGTACAGCTTCTAGCATAGCATCCGGCTGTTGGAATCACATCCGGCTTTACTTCCCTGGACAGGCAACTTATGCTTGGAGACCTGACATGATCTCGGCTTGTCTTGAATAACCCCAAATCCAGGTTTCCTCCATGGACGAATATACTAGCCTGGTGCAGCTCATCGCCATCACCCTCGGAGTTTCCTGGGCCAGCGGCATCAACCTCTATGCCGCCATGCTCACCCTGGGAATCCTGGGGGCTACCGGGCAGGCATCCCTCCCCCCGGGTCTGGAGATCCTGACCCATCCGCTCGTCCTGGGCGCAGCTGGCCTCATGTACTGCGTGGAGTTCTTCACTGACAAGATTCCCGGAGTGGACACCGGATGGGACGTGCTGCACAGCTTCATCCGCATCCCGGCCGGAGCGGTCCTGGCCGCGGCAGCAGCCATGGAGGTCGGGGCGGCGGCCCAGGTGGCCGCCGCTATCATCGGCGGGGGGCTCGCCGCCGGAAGTCACGCCACCAAGGCCGGCAGCCGGGCGTTGATCAACACCGTCCCGGAGCCCTTCACCAACTGGGGGGCCTCTCTTGGAGAGGACGCGATCGTCATCGGCTCCATGTGGGCCGCGATAGCCCATCCAGCCATTTTTCTCTGCATTCTCGGGGTCCTCCTGGTCCTCATGATCTGGCTTTTGCCCAAGCTCTGGCGCGGCATTCAAAAGCTGTGGCAAGCCCTGAAGCGAATATTCAGCCGGCAGCAGGCCTCAACATCTGGACCCTCTGCACCCTCCTGAACAGACTCAACCCGAAACCCGCAAAGGATTCTCCATGCCCCTGTTCCAAGTCGATTTCCGCAAATGCGAAGGCGACGCTCTCTGCGCCCAGGTCTGCCCCTTGCGCCTCATTGAGTTTCGCGGTGACAACAAGCTGCCCACCCCGATTCGAGAGGCCGAGGAGCTATGCATCGAGTGCGGCCATTGCGTAGCGGTGTGCCCCAGAGGAGCCCTGCGGCACAAAAACATCCCACCAGAGGAGTGTCCGCCTGTTCAGTCTCAGCAGCTTCTCTCCCCGGAACAGATGGAGCATCTCCTGCGATCCAGACGATCCATCCGGGTCTATCGCCGGGAGCCTGTTGAGCGGGAGACCCTTGCTGACCTCATCGATCTGGCCCGCTACGCTCCATCCGGTCACAACCGGCAGCCCGTCCGCTGGCTCGTGGTCTATGAGCCGCGCTCAGTGCGGGAGATCGCCGGATATGTTGCCGATTGGCTGGCGCATATGCTGGAAGAGCAGCCGGAGCTCGCCGCCTCCATGCATATGGAACGAGTGCTCCGGGGCTGGGAGGCCGGATTCGACCCCATCTGCCGGGGAGCGCCCCACCTCGTTTTCGCCCATGCCCCGGAAAAGGACTCCACCGCCCCTGCCGCATGCACTATTGCGCTGAGCTACCTCGAGCTAGCCGCCGGTTCCTTCGGGCTGGGAGGCTGCTGGGGAGGCTACGTGCACGCCGCTTCCATGTTCTGGTCCCCCTTGCGGAAATCGCTCGGCCTGCCCGATGGGCACAAAGCCTTCGGCGCAATGATGATCGGCCGGCCCAAAGTGTCATACCAAAGATTTCCGCCGCGCCGTCCTCCGGAAATCATCTGGCGCTGATCCCCAAGTGACCCATCAATCTTAGACTGTCTTTTTCAGTATGGCTGATCCGGCTCGACTCGATTTTGCATATCCCGGAAGCGGCCCTGGATGTAGGCCTGAAGATTATGCTCTATGACCGGAAGGGCCTTGTCCATGTACACAGTGGACACACCGCAGATGTGCGGGGTGATCATCGCTTTCTCCTCCTGCCAGAGTGGGTGCTCCGGCGGCAACGGCTCCCGGTTGAAGACATCGCCGACGAAGCCGCCCAGATGATTCGTTCGCAGCGCCTCCAGAAGATCCTCCTCCACGACGCTGCTCCCCCGGCCCATATTGATGAAACAGGCCCCCTGCTTCATGCCCTGAAACCGCTCTTGGTTAAAAATGCCTTCCGTCTCAGAAGTGCGCGGCAGGAGGTTGATCACATAGTCGCTCCGGGCCAGGACTTGCTGCAGGCCCTCCATCTTGACCACGCTGGGCACCTCGGAGAGCTCCTCAGGGCGCTTCTTCACTCCGAGCACTTCCATGCCCATAAATGCGGCCTTGCGGGCTATCTCCTGTCCGATGCTTCCCAAACCCACGATTCCCAGTATCTTGCCCTGTATCTCTCCTTGCGGAAGTTGCTTCCAGGTTCGGCTCGTCTGATTCTTGGCGATGCGATGGAGGTTGCGGGCCAGAATGATGAGGGACGCCACGGCGTACTCCGCCATGTGCTTGGCATGAATGCCTCTGGTGCTGGTAAGCGCGATATCCCTCTTGGCCAGCTCCTCCCGGGGGAAGGAATCCACCCCTGTAGTCAGCGCCTGAACCCACTTCAAATGCGGAGCCATAGCCAGCATGGCTTCGTCGCACTGAAAGGAAACGAGCCCCTCCGCCTCCGGCAGGTAGCTTTCCAGGCATGGCCGGTCTTGGCAGGATACTATTGTCAGCTGCGGGCTGCAGGACCTGAGCCGCTGCAGATGATGCTCCTCTAGCCGCTGAAAAATGAGCACGGTGGTCATGATTATACCTCCTTGCCGGCGGCAGGGGTGGGAGAAAGGCTCTGCAGGCAACCTGCCGCCCCGGTTGTCCTGTTCATCTCCAACTATCCCGTCCCTTTGCGGTTGTAAAGAGCCTGTCCTTCACCTTGTCCCTGCCGCCGGTTCATAGTAAGTTTCCTCCCATGACCGCAAAGCCCTACTTCGTCTCCCTGCACCACGAGATCAAGCTCGAGGAGAACCTGCCGGCCATAGGCGCCTGGGACGAGTCGGCACTCGATCTACTGCAAAATGCCAGGGGAGTGCTCATGCCCAAGTACTTCTCTCCCCCTCGCTACCGGTTTGTCGCTTCCCTGGCCAGATCCCACTTCCCCCGCCTCTCCACCCGCTATGCCTATCGAGGCAAATCGAGCCAGATCCATCTCTTCCGCCGCCTCGGGCTTCCCCATCCCAAGAGCTGGATCTTCGCAACCCCGCAAGAGGCGCTGCAAGCCGGTTTATCCGGCAGCCTCCCGCTGGCCTTTCCCTTTGTCCTCAAGGGCGACAGCGGCGGAGGCGGATCTGCCGTGTTTCCCGTCTGCAATCAGGCGGAGCTGGAGCATGGATTGAGCGCTCTGCCGCCCAGCGAGCCGGTGCTCCTGCAAGAGTGGATCGAGAACGGCGGCCGCGATCTTCGCGTGGTGCTCATGGGGCCTTTGCTGCGGAGCTACTTTCGCCTCGGGGGGGAGTCGTTCTACAACAACGTCTCCAGGGGAGCCTGCATCGATAGCGGTCTCCTCCCGGACCAACAGCGCAGGGGGCGGCAGATAGCCTTGCATGCAGCCCGAAGAGCCGAGATCGATCTGGCCGCTTTTGATATCATGTTCACCACAGAGGGTCGGCCCTTGTTTATCGAGATCAACTTCCTCTTCGGAACCAAGGGCCTGGGCGGCTCCCGGGGCTACGGCCGACTGTTCAGGCAGGCGGTCCAGGAGTGGATGGCCTCGCTGCAATAAAGGTCCATTCCTTGCCCAGCCGCAGAGCCAAGCACGAGCTGGAGAGAGGCTACTGCTGAACCCGGGCGGCGTTGATTGCCAGTCCGTGAGCTTTGCCGAAATCGGCCACCTTGCCGGGATCAAACTTGCCGGCAGTATAGAGCTTAAAGAAGGATTTCTGATTGAGCAGGACCAGAATGAAGCTCAAATGACCTGAGTATCCGGTAGCATCTAGCTGCTGGATGAGGCGGACTGTGTTTCGCGCAAGCTCGAGAGCCTGAGGATGCACCATCGGGCCGTGCTCGCCGCATTTCTTCAGGGAGTAGAGCTGGCGGCAGCTGAAAGGCCGGACCTCATAGATGCGGCAGGTCTCGTCCTCCAGGAGAAAAGGGCAGACCGAGGGCTTGCCGTCTTCCTTATCCCGCCTGTTGTCCTCGATCCGTTGCTCGATGCGCTTTTTTTCGCTTTCCGGAAACTTCTTGATCCGCTCCCGGATGATCCACCCCTCCAGGGTAGTGATGTCCAGGTGACCAAAATGGGTGCAGCAGTAGGCGCAACCCGGGCCGCAGACCGCCTGCTCCCTGAATGGAGCCGACTCGCGCTCAAAGCTGCGGTAGATCTCCTGGAGCTGCTTTGCCTTTCGGGTCAGATCCATGGATTGAACATGCCTCATTGGTGACCAGCCTTTTTGAAACGTTTCTTACGAGCCTCTGGTCCTGCACGTCAGCAGGTGGTGCTGTACAAGCCTCTCTGTGCTCATCCTTCTCCACCCTCTGTGTCCTATTTCAAACCCTGATTCAAGGGTCAGATTTCGATCACAAGGAATGATTGGAACTATTGTATATTTCTATGCTACACCGCTGAAGTCAACTGCCTGATTGAAGCGACATGTATTGATGAAGATTCTTGCGCGGAGGGATTATGTCAACGGATTATCGTCAGATGTGGACAGAGCTGGGGTTGGATCTTGAGGCCCACGACGCACTGCTCAGCACTTTGAACCAGGCCTATGGGGACATCTACCTGGCTCAGAACAACCGGCCGGAGGCCATGCAGTATTTCGATTTCGTCATGAGCGAGGTCCACGGGCTTCGCATTCAAGAGCTCAGAGACGAGAAGAAGGCCGGCCGCAAGGTCATCGGGTCCTATTGCGTGTTCGTGCCCGAGGAGATCGCCCTGGCCGGTCAGGCCACTCTGGTAGGCCTCTGCTCCGGAGCCGACTTTGCCATGGAAGAAGTGGAGAAGGTCCTGCCCAGAAACACCTGCGCCCTGATCAAGTCATCCTTTGGCTTCAAGCTGGGCAAGGTCTGTCCTTTCCTGGAGGTCTCGGACATGATCGTGGGCGAGAACACCTGTGACGGCAAGAAAAAGGCCTATGAATCCCTGGATGAGCTGGTGGACAGGCTCTATGTCATGGACATGCCCCAGATGAAGACCGAGCAGGGGCGGGAACTGCTGAAGAAAGAGTACAAGCGGTTTCTCAAGGCAGTTGAGGAGCTGACCGGGAACAGCATCGATGTTGAAAGGCTCAGGCAGGGCATCCGAACCGTGAACGCCAAGAGAGAGGCCATGGCCAGGCTGCAGAGGCTGCGCTGGGCCGAGCCGGCCCCGATCTCCGGGCTGGACGGTCTCCTGGCCAATCAGGTCTTTTTTTACGACAACCCGGATCGCTTCACCAAATCGGTGAACACCTTGTGCGATGAGCTGGAAAAAAGGGTGGAAGGCAATGAAGGTGTCATGCCCAAAGGTACGCCCCGCATCCTGATGTCCGGCTGTCCCATGGCTGTGCCCAACTGGAAGATGCCTTACCTCATCGAGACCTCAGGCGGAGTCATTGTTGGCGAGGAGTCGTGTGTGGGAGAACGAGGCAACCGCAACCTGGTGGACGAGTCCGGCCAGAGCCTGGACGAGCTCATCGAGGCCATCGTGGACCGCTATTTTGAGATCGAGTGCGCCATTTTCACCCCCAACCCGGAACGGTTGGACCAGGTCAAGACAATGGTGGCCAACAGCAAGGCCGATGGGGTCATTCACTACAGTTTGCAGTTCTGCCAGCCCTACATCATGGAGTCCATACCGGTTGAAAAAGCCCTGGAAGCCGAGGATATTCCCTGTCTGCGGATCGAGACCGACTACAGCATGGAGGATGCCGGACAGCTCAAAACCAGGATCGAAGCCTTTCTGGAAGTCTTGAAATAAGGTGGAACCATGCGTTGTGCAGGCATAGACATAGGATCCAGAAGCATTGAGCTGGTCGTTCTCAATGACAGTCACGTAGTTCATCAGGAGCAGGCCGACACCGGCTTCGATCCCATGAGCGGGGTCAAGCGTCTGGTTCAGGAGGCGCGATTTGATCGCATCCTGGCCACCGGCTACGGCCGCAACCTGTTTGAAGTCTCCTATGAGACGCCGACAGTGACCGAGATAAAAGCCTATGCCCGGGGAGCCTGGCATCTGTTTCCCGGCGTGATGACCGTCCTGGACATCGGTGGTCAGGACAGCAAGGCCATTGCTCTGACGGGCACCGGGCGGGTGAAGAAGTTCGAGATGAACGACCGTTGCGCGGCCGGGACGGGCAAGTTCCTGGAGATAATGGCTGCGGCCCTGGGGTTCGGCCTGGACGAGTTCGGGACCCGGGCGCTTCAGGCAGAGACCTCTTTGAACATCAGCAGCATGTGCACGGTCTTTGCCGAATCAGAAGTCACCTCGCTCATCGCCAAAGGCGAAGACCCGACGGAAATCGCCCTTGGCCTGCATGCCGCCGTGGTCCGCAGGGCGGTGAGCATGGTCCAGCGGGTCAGTCCCGATCCCGGTCAGATTGTCTTTGCCGGGGGCGTGGCTCAAAATCCCTGTATGCAGCGGTTGCTGGAGCAAACCCTGAACCGGGCGGTCCTCATCCCTGAATCCCCTCAAATGGTCGGGGCTTTGGGAGCGGCTCTGCTGGCCCAGGAGCTCTAAGACCATGGCTCCTCGGATTCAAACAGGGGACGCTTTGTCTTGCGGTAAAAGATGCATGTTGAAGTTCCAAACAAAGGAGTCTGAGCCGTCATGAACAACTTTCTGGCAACGAAATGGGGCATCATCTGTGTGGGGGGACTGATCGGCGTGTTTGCCGCGTTGCTGCAGAAATGGGGGAA
>CAZQPF010000027.1:0-37251 GCA_964595165.1 uncultured Desulfohalobiaceae bacterium | reverse complement strand
CAAGGCCTTATCCCGCAACAGGGAGGCCACCGCTTCCAGAATCTCATTGGGATGGCACCACTGCGGATTTATGGTCTGGGGCTTGGCCAGGGTGAGCAGACTCAGGGACAGCTGCTTGATCTTGGAGACATGCTCCTTGAGCATGTGCCAGCCTCGTTCCAGGTAGTCCTTTTTATCCTGCTCCAGGCCCCGTTCCAGGACGAAGATGCTGCCTTCCAGGCCGCCGGCGATATTCTTGATGGTGTGGGACAGCCCGGAAACCGCCTGGCCCACCGTTGCCCAACGCTCAGCTTCGACAAGCTCCCGGGTGCGCTGCTCCACCAGCTGCTCCAGATTTTCGGTGTACTCCTTCACCTGGCGCTTGAGCTCCATTCGCTCCACAGCCCGCTGCAAGGCCAGCTCCAGAACCTCGTCGCTTACCGGCTTGTGGATGAAGTCCGCCGCCTGCTCGCGCAGGCTTTTCACCGCCTTCTCCATGTCCCCGTAGCCGGTGAGAACGATGACCTCGGTGTCCGGGCTTTGCTCCTTGATCCGGTGCAGAAGCTCCAGGCCGTCCATTCCGGGCATCCGGATATCGGTAAGCACGATATCCGGACGCCGGGCCTGGAACTGCTCCAGCCCTTCACGCCCGTCGGCGGCGGTAAGGACCTGATAGCCCATCTCTTCCAGGCTCAGGGTAAAGACCCGCCGCATGCTCGGCTCGTCGTCCACGAAAAGGATGCTGTAGCTCATGCTGCATCAGCCGCGGGAAAGGACAAGGTGAAGGTCGTTCCCTGGCCTTCAATGGAGTCCACCTCGATGCGCCCCCCGCAATCCTGTACAATGCGGTAGGTGATGGACAATCCCAGACCTGTGCCCTTGCTGACCTCCTTGGTGGTAAAGAACGGCTCGAAGATGCGATCCAGCAGGGCTTTCGGTATGCCGCAACCGGTATCCTTGACCTGGGCCTGAACCGTGCCCTCCACCTGCCTGGTGCGGAGCACAATCTCCTTTCTGCCCCGAACGCCCCCCTTGTAGCCCCAGCGATCCTCGATCGCATCCCGAGCGTTGATCAGCAGGTTGATGAACACCTGCTCCAGCTGGCCCTGCTCGCCCTGGATGTCAGGTATGCTTTCATCCAGCTCCCATTTGACCTCGATCTCCCGGAGCTTGAGCTGCTGGCTGAAAATATCCATGGCCTTGGTGATGATCTCGTTTAGCTGAACCTTGACCAGCTGCATGTCCGGCTTGCGGCTGAAATCCCGCAGATGGTTTATGATCTTGGTCGCCCGATCCACATTGGAGTCGATCTCCTCGAGCATGGTGCTCATTATCCCGTCCTGGACCGTCTCCCCCTTGGCCTTCTTTTTCCGGAGATAGTTGCTGGCCGTCTTGATCACGGCCAGCGGCTGGTTGAGCTCATGGGCTATCCCGGAGGCCATCTCGCCCAGGGTGGTCATCTTGTTGGACTGAATGAGCTGCTGCTCAGTTTCCAGCCTTTTGGTAATGTCGCTGGTGGTAACCAACAGGACCCGCTTATCTCCGTACTCCGATGGGGAGATGCGAATGGATACGAAAATGACGCTGCCTTCCCGGGTAACCTGCTTCATTTGATTGATGATCTGCGAGGAGCCCAGGAGCTGAAACACGCTCTGCCGCTCGGTATCCGGGAAAAGATCCAGGAAGCTGCAGCCGGTGAGCTCTTCCTTATGCCATCCGTAGACCGGGCTGACACGGTCATTGCAGTCCAGAATCCGCAGATTGGAAGGATCCAATACAAAGACCGGATTGGGAATGTTGTTGAAGATGGCCCAGTACTTCTTCTCCGAGCGCCGCAAATCTTCCTCGAGCCGTTTGCGGGTGGTGATGTCCAGGCACATCTCCATGACCGACTCCACTTCCCCAGCGGCGTTGCGCATCGGAGCCGTGGTCACCAGCCAGTGCGCCTGGGTTCCGTCCTTGACATAGCCGGTCTCCTCGCTCCAGTGGGACTTGCCGTCCTGAAAGGTTTTTTCCACCGGGCAATCCCGGCATCTCTCCCGCCTGCCCTTATAGGCCGAAAAGCAGAACTGCCCGGGCTGGGGTGCGAACTTCAAGGCAAACTCCCGGTTGTAGCTCATGAGCCTGTAGCTCCTATCCTGGACGGTGATCAAGCAGGGGACGGTTTCAAAGAGCTGCTGGTACTTTTCCCACTGCCTGTTGATCTCGTCGTGCTTCTCCTGGACCTCGTGGGACATCAGATTGATGGATTTGATGAGCTGTCCGAGCTCGTCGCGCTGGATGGGCTGAATCTGCGGATACTGCTCTCCCCTGGCGATTCGCTTCGTGGCCGAGATCATGTCCCGGACCGGAGTGGTGACAAAACGCTGCACAAAGAGCACAAAGGCCAGATAGGTGGCAAAAAAGACGAAGACCGCAAAATAGAGGGTCCGGTATTTATAGCTGAGCAGCTTGGCATCCGCATCCTGGAGGGAAACCGTGAGGTCCAGGAGTCCCAGGACCTTATCCTCCGGGGCGTGAGCATGGCAGGGCCCCTTAGCGCAGCCCGGCTCATTGTAGATGGGGGTGACAATGCCGATTCTCCTGTGCTTGCTTCCCGGAGGGGAAAAAATCCGGATGCGCTTCTCGATATCAAGATGCGACTTGGTCGGAGAGTGGCTGTGACACACAGCGCAGCGCTTATCCTGGAGGCCAAGCTCCTGCTGCACCTCCTGGGGGTCGCTGGAGTAGGCAATGGAGCCGGGCTTGTTGAACACGCGTATGGCGGTGATATCTTCCTGCTGGCTAATATTGTTGACTATTTGTTTTATGTCTTCCCTTGCATTGTGGAGCATGGCATAATGCGTCCCGAGCCGAATGGTGTTCGACAGCCGCACCAAGCTGGTCTGCACCTCGGACATTATCGACTCTCTCTGATGGACGATATTGAAGTAGGACCACAGCGAGATGCTCAGGAACAACACGAGACCGGCACTGAGGAACACCTTGAAGACGAGCTTATTCCTCAAGTTCTTCAAATAATGCCACATAGACATCAGATCCAGCTGAAGGAGCGGTTATGAAGCTGTCCACCCGGAGCCGGTACGGAGTCCGAATGCTTATGGAGCTGGCCCGTAATGGGAGCGAGGAGTCCATGACCCTCAACGATATCGCCACTCGGCAAAACGTCTCCTTGAAATACCTGGAAAAGATTACCCGAATCCTCAAACAGAACGGCTACCTGGAAGGCAAAAGGGGGCCCCATGGAGGGTACAGGCTCAATTACTCCCCGGAAAGCATCCGCCTGGGCGAGCTCGTGGAAATCCTCGAAGGCGACCTCGACTTGGTGGATTGCTGGATGTTCGACCAATCCTGTCCCCGCATAGACCATTGCCCTACAAGATCACTGTGGCATGAGCTGAGGCAAGCCATCGTGGATAAGCTCAACTCCTATACCCTGCAGGACCTGGCGGATGATCAGAAGCTCTGGTGCTTCGAGCACACCCCGGCAGCCGGAGCTCCTAAGTCCGGGGCATAGCCGGGAAGAGCTTGCTGGCTGGGACTCAACCCCTTGATAATCCATGGAACTTGTAGGCAGCAGTGTATCATCTTTCCCTGGAGATGCAACGGGCAAGCTGTGAATCATCCTGCAAGAGTAGGATTAGAAACGGATGACGCTGTGCCTTCTTCGTGGTATAGACATCTGCAATTCTTTGTTTCAATCCACCACCGGAGGAGGTATGCGCCACGACGAGGAATGGGACTGGTCGCCGGGAGAAAAGCGGCTTGTGCAGCGAAAAGACTTTCCGGAAGAGGTGCTCTGGGAAACCGAGTGCGATTTCAGCCCGGATGGAGAGCATGTCGGACATATCTTCTACCTTGGCGAAGGCCAGTTCCAGGTGGCCCAGGATGGGGTGCCCTGGGATGAAGGCTATGACAACGCCTGGTACTTGAGATACTCGCCTGCCGGAAGCCTCACCGCCCTTGTCTCCTCTCTCGGCTCCTGGACCATGTTCCTGGACGGCGAAACCTGGCCCGGGGAGTTCGACTACATCTGGGATACCCAGTTCAGTACGGATGGATCGGTGGTAGCTGCCGCAGTTCGAAGCGGCGGCGAGTACGGAATGATTGCCAACGCCGAGCCCTGGGACAATCTCTATCCCTTCGCCACCGGCTTTACCTTGAGCCCCAACGGGGCCCACTCCGCCTGCTCAGTCCAGACCCAGCCCCTGGATGAGGGCGATATAGAAACCTTTCTCAGCGGAATCTTCAGCGTGGCTGTAGACGGCAAAGCCTGGCCGCGCTCCTTTGTCAATGTCTGGACCCCGCGCCTCAACCAAAGGGGAACCAGCAGCAGCGCTGTGGTGCGGGTCGCCGAGGGCAGGGAAACCGTGGCTGTAGACGGCGAGCCCTGGGCCCAAGCCTTTGCCTCGGTCTGGGAGCCCTGCTTTCATCCCTTTGACGAAAGCGTACTGGCTCCGGTCCGTTCCGGGGGCCGCTGGGGCCTGGCCCAGGATGGGCAGCTCATCTGGCCGGCCGAGTCGGTGCAGGTCTGGCAGCAGCAGGTGAGCCCCGTGGGGCATCTCGGGGCCATCGTGGCCCCGCGATTCGGCGAGTTCACCGTTCGCATAGGCGACTGGCTCTGGCACACGACCTACCCGGTAGTCACCGATCTCGTTCTCTCCCCTGTGGGTCGGCGCGGCGCGGCAGTTGGCCAATCCAGAGCGCCTTCCAACCTGGGAGTGGCCGAGCTGGGTCAGCTTCGCTGGCAGGTCGTGGCCGACGATCGGCCCTGGCCGGGCTGGTTCGACCGGCTCTATCGTCCGGTCTTCAGCGATGACGGGAGCTCCATCGCTCTGCGGGCTCAAAGGGGAGACAGGGAGACCATTGTCTGCAATGGACGAATCTTCAAGAGGGATTTCGACCGGGTCTGGGATCCAGCGTTCAGCCCGGATTGCCGGCACCTGCTCATCAGGGCGCTGCAAGGCGGCACTTTTCTGCGCCTCGTCACTCCACTCAGCGAGTTTACAAAGGAGTAACCCCACATGCAGGCGGCCTACCTTTTTGCCGTCGGCCCTCTGGCCTGGGCGGCCTTCACCATCTTCTTTCTGGGGATTGCCGCCCAGCTGGTGCGCACCTTTATCTTTGCCACGGCCAAAGACCCGGAGGTCGTGCGCTACCTCGACCTGCGCTACGGGCTTCGCTCCATTCTGGCCTGGATCGTGCCCTTCAAGGCGCGCAGCTGGAAGATCCATCCCCTGCTCACCGTGGTGACCTTCACTTTCCATATCTGCCTCATCCTGGTCCCTGTCTTTTTGAGCGCTCATGTCATCCTCTTGGATCAGATCTGGGGATTGGATTACTGGCGGCTGCCCAACCAGGCTTCCGATTGGATGACCGTCTTCGTGCTCCTCTGCTGTCTCTTCTTTATGGGACGCCGCCTGCTGCTCCAGGAGGTCCGCTTTGTTACCACCTTTCAGGACTGGATCATCCTGGTGCTCATCTTTCTTCCCTTCTTGACCGGCTTTCTGGCCTACCATCAATGGTTCGACTACAAGCTTATGCTGGTGGTGCATATAATCAGCGGCGAGATACTCCTGGCCAGCATCCCGTTTACCAGGCTGAGCCACATCTTTTACGGCCCGCTCATGCGGGCCTATATCGGTTCCGAATTCGGCAAGATCCGCAAAGCGAGGGATTGGTAATGGGAAGCTGGGATATTCCGGAACGGCAGGTGTCGGATAAAGGGCTGGCCCTGGCCATGTCCGGTTTGAGCCGGGAAAAAATTCGGGAGACCATCCGCGGCGTGCTCCGTTCCGAAACCGGCACCAGGGTGCAGAGCTACCTCCAGGCCTGCGTCCGATGCGGCATGTGCGCCCAGGCCTGCCATTTCTGCGTCTCAAGAGACCTGGATCCCACGTTTTCCCCTGTCGGCAAGGTGGTGCAAACCATTCGCGAGATGGTCCGCTGCAAAGGCAGGGTAACTCCGGAGTTCATGGAACGGGCCGCCCGCATTGCCTTTACGGAATGCAATGTGTGCAAGCGGTGCGCCATGTACTGCCCGCTGGGCATCGACACGGCCTATCTCATGCTGGTGGTGCGCCGAATCTGCTTCCAGCTCGGCCTGGTCCCCCAGTACATCCAGGACACGGCTCACAGCCACGCGGTCACCGCCAATCAGATGTGGGTCAAGGACGACGAGTGGATAGACACCCTGCAGTGGCAGGAAGAGGAGATGCGGGACGATCTGCCCAGCGCCCGCATCCCCCTGGAGAAACAGGGCGCAGACATCATGTACTCGGTCATCGGACCGGAGCCCAAGTTTCAGCCCCAGCTCATCTACCAAACCGCCATGATCATGAATCTGGCCGGGGTGAGCTGGACCATGCCGGCCACGCCGGGCTGGGACAACAGCGACATGGCCATGTACATCAAAGACGACGCTCTGATGGCCCGAATCAAACGCCAGCACTTCGAGACCGCCCTCCGTCTGCGTGTCAAAAAGATCGTCATGTGCGAATGCGGCCACGCCTTCCGCTCCATCTACGACGTGGGCAACCGGCAGCTGGGCTGGCGGATGTCCCCGGTGCCGGTGCAGCACTCGGTGCACTTCTTCTGGGAGCTGCTCCAGGAAGGCAAGATCCTGCCTGCCAAGCGGATAGAAAAGCCGGTGACCATACACGACCCTTGCAACATCGTTCGGGGGCGCGGGCTGCACGAGATGATCCGCGATCTGGTGCACGCCTTTTGCAGCGACGTTCGAGAGATGCAACCCAACCGGGAGCACAACTACTGCTGTGCCGCAGGCGGCGGAGTCATCAACTGCGGGCCCCACTTCAAGGAATCCCGCGTCAAGGGCAACCGGGTCAAGGCGGATCAGATCAGGGCCACCGGGGCGGAGGTGGTGGTCTCCCCTTGCCACAACTGCCACAGCGGGCTGGAAGACATCGCCAAGCACTACGAACTCGGCGTAGAGGTCAGCTTTCTGGGCGACATCATCTACGAGTGCATGGAGAAGCCCGAGAATCTATAACCCTATGGTGTAGCAGGCAGCTTGCCAGCCTCTGTCCTTCCTGAGGGAAGCTACCTGTTCGGGCACACCCGCAAAAAGGATTTTTTGCAGTGGCCTCTTTTAGAGCACGCCCTCGATGGGATAATGCTCCATCCCCAAAGCCCGGCTCACGCCTTCATAGGTGACCCTGCCCCGGACCACGTTGGCTCCGGAGCGAATGGCCCTGTTGTCGAGCATGGCCTGAGTCCAGCCTTTCTCCGCCAGCTCCAGGACATAAGGCAGCGAGGCGTGGGTCAGGGCCTTGGAAGAGGTCTTGGGAACCGCTCCGGGCATGTTGGACACCGCGTAGTGGACCACGCCGTCCACCACGAACGTGGGATCTGAATGCGTGGTCTCGTGCGAGGTTTCGAAGCATCCTCCCTGGTCGATGGCTACATCCACCAGCACCGCCCCTCTCTTCATGGTCGGCAGACTGTCCTTGGTTATCAGGATCGGAGCCCGGCTTCCCGGGACCAGGACGCATCCGATCACCACGTCGGCCCTGGTGATCAGGTCTCGAATGACCGGCGGGGAGGACTTGAGCAGGAAACAGTTGGCCGGCATGACGTCGCTTAGGTAGCGCAGCCGGTCCAGATCCACCTCCAAAAGCGAAACCTTGGCCCCCAGCCCGCAGGCGATTTTGGCTGCGCTCACGCCAACCACCCCGCCACCGATGATGACCACCGACCCGGGATCCACCCCGGGCACGCCGCCCATGAGCACGCCGTGACCGCCGTGTATGAGCTCCAGATACTTGGCTCCCTGCTGTATGGCCATGGGGCCGGCCACCTCGCTCATGGCGGTCAGGATGGGCAGCGAGCCATCCGGCTCCTGCACGGTCTCATAGGCCAGGCTCACCGTGCCCGCCCGGATCAAGGCCTGGGCCAGCTCCTTGGATGCGGCCAAGTGGAGAAAGGAAAACCAGATCTGGTCCTGGCGCAGCAGCTCGTACTCCGAGGCCTGCGGCTCGCGGACCCGCAAGATCATCTCCGCCTGGTCCAGGATCTTTTTCGGATCTTCGGCAATCTCCGCACCGGCCCGAAGATAGTCCTGATCCTCGAACCCGCTTGCGGCCCCGGCATCTCTTTCCACCCGGATGCGATGGCCGTTGGCCGCCAGCACCTCCACCCCGTCCGGGGTCATGGCCACTCGATGCTCTTCTTCCTTGATCTCCTTGAGAACGCCGATAATCATACCGGATCTCCTTTAAAGCATGCTGTCAACTGATTCATAGGACAGGCCGAAGGCATCGGCCACCGCCTTGTAGGTCACCTTGCCCCGGACCACGTTGGCTCCGGTTTTGATCTCGGCATTCTCCTGCATGGCCCGTTTCCAGCCCTTGTTGGCGATCTCCACGGCATAGGGCAAGGTCGCGTTGGTCAGGGCCAGGGTGGAGGTCTTGGGAACCGCTCCGGGCATGTTGGCCACGCAGTAGTGGACCACATCCTCCACGGTATAAATGGGATCGGAATGCGTGGTCGGCTTGGAGGTCTCGAAGCAGCCGCCCTGATCAATAGCCACATCCACTATGACCGTCCCCTTTTTCATGGTCTTTAGCATGTCCCGGGTTATGAGCTTGGGCGCTTTGGCTCCGGTGACCAGGACCGCGCCGACGACCACATCGGCCCGGGTGGCCAGATCCCTCAGCATGGCCGGAGTGGACATCAGCATAAAGCAGTTGGGCGGCATGACGTCGCTCAAATAGCGCAGCCGGGGCAAGCTCTTGTCCAGGATGTACACCTTGGCCCCCAGCCCGCAGGCCATCTTGGCCGCATTGATGCCCACAACGCCGCCGCCGATGATGACCACCAGTCCCGGGTCTACCCCGGGCACGCCTCCCAGCAGTATGCCGTGGCCGCCGTGCGCCATCTCCAGGTACTTGGCCCCCTGCTGGATGGCCATCCTTCCGGCCACCTCGCTCATGGGCGTGAGCAAGGGCAGGGAGCCGTCCGCTTTCTGGATGGTTTCATAGGCGATGCACACGGCGTTGCTTTTCATCAGGGCCTGGGTCAGCTGCTCCGCCGCCGCCAGATGGAGGTAGGTGAACACGATCTGATCTTCCCGGATGAGATCGTACTCCGAGGGCAGCGGCTCCTTGACGTGCATGACCATCTCGGAGCGCTCATAGATCTCCTGGGGTGTATCCACGATCTCCGCCCCAGCCTGGGCATAGGCCTCGTTTTCAAAGCCGCTGCCGAACCCGGCATCCTTCTCCACCAGGACGGTATGCCCGTTTTGCCGCATTACCTCCACACCCGCCGGAGTCATGCACACCCGGTTCTCCTCGGCCTTAATCTCCTTCAAAATCCCGACGATCATCGCAGAAACCTCCTGTATTCCTGGATTGCTGAATGAAAACCAGTCTACTTGAACTTCCGGCTCAGCATCCTGGCTCCGTTGTGCAGCGCCATGTGCAGCAGCAAGTCATCCTATAGCCATACAACCCCTTTCGGCAACCGTAAACGGTAGACGAAATGGTCAAAGTTGAGGTATCCTCATATCTTTAGAGTTCAAAGTTCAAAGTTCACGGTTCACAGTCTAAGCGCATAGCGCAGAGCGCATGGCGCATAGCGAAGAAGGAAATTCCAGAGCTAAGATCAAAAAATCAAGAGATGAGTCAAAAGCATTCACAGTCATATCAGCTCGTCAATGTCAGCAGTAGGAACAATAAGTTATTCAAAAAATGATCTGACAGTCAGGATCAGTGAGGTTGCTTATGAAAATAGTTTACCATGAACGCTACCGGGAGGTATACGCCAGCGATCCTGCCGCGGCCCAGGGCAGGCTGGACCAGGCCGTTTCGTTGCTTCAGTCGGAGTACGAGCTCGTGGAGCCCGAGATGGCCACCGAGGAGGACATACTGCTGGTTCATACCAAGAACCACTTCGACATGATCTCGGGGAGCTCCCGGCTGTATCCCCTGGCCCTTTTGGCCGCAGGAGGCGCCATCAAGGCCTCGGAGATCGCCATGCAGGGCGAGCCCGCCTTCGGCCTCATCCGTCCCCCGGGCCATCACGCCAGCCCGGGGAACTGCTGGGGCTTTTGCTGGTTCAACAACATCGCCGTGGCCCTAGAGCGGCTGAGGCAGTCCGGACGGATCTCCCGGTCCTTCATCCTTGATTTCGACCTCCATTTCGGCGACGGGACGGACAACTTCTTCCAGGACATCCCGGAGGTGACCTATTGCCACATGGGCTCAATGGATTCCCTGCCTTCGGTACTGGAAAAGGTGGAGGCCTCGGACATCATCGGCATCTCGGCCGGATTCGACCGGCATGAAGAGGACTGGGGCGGCATGCTCAGCACCGAGGACTACCGCAGCATCGGCCAAGAGGTGAAAAAGCTTTCCGACAGGCTCTGCCCCGGGAAGGTCTTCGCCGTTCTGGAAGGAGGATACAACCATTCGGTCCTGGGCAGGAACATCCAGGCCTTGCTGCAAGGCCTGGAGTCCGGGTAGGCTCAATCCTCGGCAAAAAACGGACTGCAATGAGCCTTTCCCGGTCAGCTGCCCCGAGCCTGGAGGTCAACGCTCCCGAATTCTGGCGGAAGATCTCTACTCCCGGTTTAACCGGAGATATACGCAAGCTGGACCGCTTTCTGGAAGCGCTTCCCAAAAAGCTTGCCGTCCAGGCGGTCAAGCCGGACAAGCCATTTGCCTGGGTGGTTTTTCTTGGAGGGACCGGAACCGGTAAATCGACCCTTTTCGACCTTTTCTGCGGCGCCGAGGTCAGCCGCACCGGAGTAGCCAGGCCCATGACCGCCGGTCCTATCGCCTTTGTGCACCGCGACCTGGAGTTGGGCCAAGGCACCCTTCCTTTCTTCCTGCCCCCGCTGCTGGAGGCCGTTCCGGGCAAGCCGGTCCAAGGCAGCGGTGAAGCCTTTCTCGCGGTTCGGCACGAGTCCGACCGCCTGGGTCATCTCATCCTGGTGGACACCCCGGACCTGGACAGCCTGGTGACCGAAAACCAGCGGCTGGCAGAAAATCTCATGCTTGTCGCCGATGCGGTGGTCTTTGTGGCCAGCCAGGAGAAGTACGCCGACGAGATCCTGGTGGACGCTCTGCACCGGCTTGGAGGGGCAGGCAAGTCCCTTTTCTTCGTCCTGAACAAGGCCGAGACTGCCTCAGGACAGGCCCGGCAGCTTCTGGAAGAGGTCCGGAGCACCCTGGACCCGGAGGGGGCCTGCCTGGACCCCGGCAATACCTGGAGCCTTCCCTTTGTCCGTGCCAGGCCTCTGGACTCGCTCTCCAAGGACCCCGACTTTCTGCATCTGAGCCGGGCCTTGTTTTCCCGGCTCCCGGCCCGCGGCCTGGACAAGATGCTCCGCAAGCAGCAGCAACTGGAATGGCAGTCGGTGCAGCAGGATATTTCCGGCCTGGTTCGAATCCTGGAGCAGGAAGAGGAGGCGGCAGCCAAGTGGCTTGCTTCCCTGGACCGGCTGTACAGCCAGTCCAAGGAAAAGCTTTTGCAGCGGGCCGAGCAGCGGTTTCAAGCCACCAGCCGCTCCCATATCCAGGCTGAAATCAGAAAGCTGTTCAGCCGCTACGATCTTTTGGCCGGACCCCGCCGGGCTGTGCTGCGCACCTTGAGCCTTCCCCTGCGCCTCTTGGGGATCAGCCGCTCTGCGACCCGGCACTCACGCCGGGAGGCGCTGCAGCAGGTCCGGCACAGGAGCGCCTTGGAGCCGGTGCTCGAAGCCCTGGACGAGTTTCAGAGGCTGGGGCTGGACTCCCTGGTCGCTTCAGAACAGGGGGGCAGGCTGCAGCAGTGTCTGCTTCACAGCGATACCCTGCTTAGCCGCGAGGAAGCCGGGGATCTTGTGCGCCGCGAGCAGGAACAGCTTGCCGCTTGGCTGGAGGAGCGCTTCGATCAATTGACCCGGGAGCTTCCCCGGAGCAAGGTATACGGCATCTACTCCACCTCCCTGCTTTGGGGCGTGCTCATCCTTTCCTTTGAAGCGGCCGTAGGGGGCGGCATCACCCTCATCGAAGCCCTGATCGACTCCGCTCTGGCCCCGTTTGTAACCCAAGGCACAGTGGAGCTTTTTGTTTACCGGGAGGTACAGTCCATTGGCCGCGAGCTGGGCCGACGGCACCGGGAAGGATTGCTTTCCGTTCTCGAGCTGCAAAAGGAACGCTTTGCAGGCTGCCTCAACAGCCTCCGACCGCCGCAGGGAAGCATCGATGCCTTGCGGGACCTCTCCCGGCAGGCTAGGGCTCCGAAATCGGGCTTCTGAGACAGCTTTGTCAGAGGCCATGCTGACTTGGGCGCAGGCACCGCCAGGCTCCAGCCTGGCTCACAAACAACGAGCCTTGCCAGCGCCTCTTTACAAGAAGGTGGCTGGAACCACAAGAGAAAACGTCCCAGGCCGGAGCCTGGGAACGAAGAAAGGAAACTTCTTTTGGGCTGCTCCCCCGGCACTCAGTTTGCCAAGTCTCAGCACAAGCTTGAACAATAGCAATTGCTCAGTTGTAAAGCCTCAAATGGAAGAAGGTTGAAGTCAAACTGAGTGCCGGGGGAGGGGTTGACGTTTCATACGAACGCAGCCGGAGGCTGCGCTGACACTTGGCGGAAGTACGGCATGGACCCTGGCGATATTCTCACCCAGCTGCCCCGGGACCTCAGCGAGGTTGAAGGCTATCTTCACCGCTCCTCCTGGCTGACCCTGTCTCCTGAGGAGAACGAGTCGCTGCTCGAGGGGATTGCCTCCCTGAGAAGCCGGATCAATGCTGTCCAGGAGGAGATCCTCTGTCTCGGCTTTCTGGGCGGTACCGGCGTGGGCAAGTCCACCTTGCTGAACCGGCTGGCCGGTGCGGAGGTGGCTCCCGCCAGCCATAGGCGACCCCATACCGAGAGGACGCTTCTCTATCTGCACCATGAGGCCTCCCTGCCGGGATTTCTTAGCCGATCCAACCTTGCCTATGACGAACACCGGCATGGGGTTGAGGCCATCGGCTCCCTCCTGGTCTGCGATCTCCCCGATTTCGACAGCCTGGCTGGAGAGCATAGGCAAACGGTTCTCCAGGTGCTGGAGCACCTCGATTTCCTCGTCTGGATCAGCTCTCCGGAAAAGTACGCCGACCGGGCCTTCTACGACCTGTTGCGCGAGGTTCCCAAGTCCGGCTCCAACTTCGTCTTTGTTCTGAATAAAGCGGACCAGCTGGTGCCTGCCGAGGAAGCGAGCCCGGCCCCCAGCCAGCTGCAAGAGGTCAGCCAGCGCTTCCTGGGCTACCTCAGATCCGTTTTCCAGGAGCGCGGCGAGACCTCGGATCCGGCAGCCGGGCTGTACCTGGTTTCCGCCACCGCCGCATCCGAGGCCTGGAACCAGCTTCCCCTGTTCCGGGAGCACCTCTTCACCCGGCGCAGCCTGAAACAGATCTCCCGGATCAAGAGAGCCAATATCCAGGAGGAGATCCGCTCCCTGTACCGCCCGCTCCGCTCCGAGCTTTCTCGCTTGAAGCATGCGGAATGCGTATTGCGCGAGCTGAGCGAGAAGCTGTCCGCTGACGAGGCCTGGTGGTCGGAAGGGATCGCCTCCCGCATAGACGCCTGGCTGCAGGAGGAGATCTATCCGCTGCTGGTGCGCCATCCGGCTGGGCTGCGCCTTCTTGTCGGGCCCGGGCGCTGGATCGGCGCGGCTGTCTTCGAATGGCGCCGCTCCTCCAAGGGGAGCCCGAGCACCTCGCAACCGGAGGTTCCCGAGGAGCTGCAAGCCAGCCTAAGACAGCGCCTGCAGCAACTCCGGGATCGGACCGCCACCGCCTTGCTGCAGCGCGCCCTGCCCCAAAGCCTCAAGCAGCAAATAGAGCATGAGCTGCAGGAGCACATCCAGCAGACCAGCATCCAGGAAGAATGGAGCTTTTTTGTGGCCACTGCCCTGGAGGAGTACGTTCCGCCGTCGCGTCTTCTCTTCCGCACGGTGCAAAAGACGACCTACGCCCTCCTCGTTGCCCTCTGCCTGCTGGCCCTGGGCGGCAAAGGCCCTTGGCTGGACATGGTGCATGCTCCGAGTGCCGGTCATTTGCTCCAGCTCTTCTTCTCCCTGGTTCAGGGCCTGTTTAGCCCCTCCGGCTTGGCAGCCTTGCTGAGCTTCGGGCTGCTAGGGACATTGGCCGGCTTTCGCTTCTACTCCCGCTTCCATCGCCTGGCCGAAGAACGGGCCGGACGGTACACCGAGGCCCTGGCCGAGCAGCTGAAGCGCTCCTGGCAGGAACAGGGCCGGGAGCTCCTGGGGAAGCTGCAGCGCATCCGGGGTGAGCTCTCGGAAACCGCTGAACAGCTGGAGGGAATAACCAAAGAGCAAGACTAAAGGCTGCAGTCGCAAGCCGCTCCTTATTGCAGCTGCTTCCAACCAGAGATTGCACCAGGAGAAACCGATGAGCACAGTAATGATCCATCCGGCAGATTACAGCCAGGTGCGTCCCGCAGTGGACCTCGCATTTGAGCTGTATCCCTTGAATGTCAAAGGCAGATCGGTCCTTATCAAGCCCAATGTGCTTCGCGGCTCCAAGCCAGAGGAAGGCATTGTCACCCATCCGGCCGTACTGCGGTCTGTAGTGGACAAGGTGGAGTCCATGCAGCCTGCATCGATCATCGTGGGCGACAACCCAGGGCTTTTCAACTACGGGGATAACGAGCGCTGCTTCGAGCAAACCGGACTCATGGAGGCGGCCAAGGGATACTACCGCAACATCGGCAACAGCTCCTTGCAAAGGGACTTCGATCCGCAGTTCATGCCCCGGGTGGGGCTCTCCCGGGCCGTTCTCGAGTCCGAGGTGATCATCAGCCTGCCCAAGTTCAAAACCCACGGGCTGACCGTGATCACCGGGGCGATCAAAAACAGCTACGGCTTTCTCCCCGGCGCCCAGAAAGCCCATCTGCACAAGGCTGCCGGCAGTCCGGAACGCTTTCACCGGGTGATCACCGAGGTCTTTCGGCTCCGGGTTCCGGATCTGTGCATCATGGATGCTATCGTGGGCATGGAGGGCAACGGGCCGGCATCTCCGGACCTTCGGGACATCGGACTCCTCATGGCTTCCAGCGACGGCGTGGCTCTGGATGCGGTGATGGCCGATATGATGGGGCTCGATCCGAAGCGTTTGCCTTTTCTCCAATTGGCGGCTGAGTTCGGGCTGGGCAACGCGGACCTGCAGAGCATCTCCATCCACGGCGAGCTGAAAAGGCTGCCCCATTTCAAGCTGCCGCCGCTCAGCGGCCAGGCCCTGCAGGAGAACGCCGTCATTCAGGATCTCATCCAAAACAAGACGCGGCTCGTTCCACAAGCCGATCCTGAGCTGTGCACCGCCTGCGAGTCTTGTGTGGAGCAGTGCCCTGTCTCTGCACTGAGCATGGACGGGGATCTTCCCCGAGTGGACGCCGATACCTGCATCACCTGCTTCTGCTGTCAGGAGATCTGTCCGGAGAAGGCCATCTCTCTGCGCTGATACGAAAGCAGCCGGAAGAGGCCTCGCTCTCCCGGCTGCTTGGAACCCTTGGTTCGATTGGGCTTCGCGCGGGCTTAGTACATGCCGCCCATGCCCATGCCCGGGGCTCCTCCGGGCGCTCCGCCGCCTTGCTCGTTCTCCTGGGGCTTTTCTGCCAGGGTGGATTCCGTGGTCAGCATGAGCGAAGCAATGGAGGCCGCATTCTGCAGGGCGCTGCGGGTCACCTTTTTGGGATCGATGACCCCGGCCTGAACCAGGTCCTCGTACTCTCCGGTGGCGGCATTCAAGCCGAACTCGTCCTTGTCGCTCTGCTTGACGCGCTCCACCACGATGGAGCCTTCAAAGCCCGCATTGCTGGCGATGTGGCGCAGGGGCTCGGAAAGGGCCCTGCGGACAACATCCACTCCGGCCTGCTCGTCGCGGTCGGCGGCCTGCACCTCGTTGAGGCAGTCCTCGCAGCGGGCCAGCGGCACGCCGCCTCCGGCCAAAACGCCCTCTTCAACTGCCGCCTTGGTGGCGTTGAGCGCGTCCTCGACGCGAGCCTTCTTCTCTTTCATCTCCGTCTCGGTGGCCGCACCGACGTTGATCACGGCCACGCCGCCCACGAGCTTGGCCAGGCGCTCCTGGAGCTTCTCCCGGTCGTAGTCCGAGGTGGTCTCCTCGATCTCGGTCCGCAGCTGCCGGACCCGGCCTTTGATGTCCTCGCTCTTGCCGCTGCCGCCAACGATAGTGGTGCTCTCCTTGTCCACGCCCACCCGATCGGCCTGGCCGAGATCGTTCATGGTGGCGTTCTCCAGCTTGGTGCCGGTATCCTCGGAGATCACCTGACCGCCGGTGAGAATGGCGATATCCTGCAGCATGGCCTTGCGCCGGTCTCCGAAGCCGGGAGCCTTCACGGCGCAGACATTGAGCACGCCGCGCAGCTTGTTGACCACGAGGGTGGCCAGAGCCTCGCTTTCGATGTCCTCGGCGATGATGAGCAAGGGCCGGTTCTGCTTGCCCACCTGCTCCAGAATGGGGAGCAGATCCTTCATGGTGGAGATCTTCTTCTCGTTGATCAGAATGAGCGGCTTTTCCAGCTCGGCGGTCATCCTTTCCTGGTTACTCACGAAATAGGGGGAGAGATACCCTTTGTCGAACTGCATGCCTTCCACCACGTCCAGGGTATTCTCCAGGCCTTTGGCCTCTTCCACTGTGATAACGCCTTCCTTGCCCACCTTGTTCATGGCGTCGGCGATAAGGTTGCCCACTGCGGCGTCGTTGTTGGCCGAGATGGTGCCGATCTGGGCGATGTCCTTTTCCTCCCGGGTGGAATGGGCCATGGAGTTGAGACGCTGTGTAACCGCGGACACCGCTTTGTCGATGCCCCGCTTGATGGACATGGGATTGCGCTCCGCAGCCACCAGCTTGAGGCCCTGGTTGTAGATGGACTGGGCCAGGATAGTGGCAGTGGTGGTGCCGTCGCCGGCGATGTCGCTCGTCTTGCTGGCCACCTCGTTGACCATCTGGGCGCCCATGTTCTCGAACTTGTCCTCGAGCTCGATCTCCTTGGCCACTGTTACCCCGTCCTTGGTGATGGTCGGGGAGCCGAAGGATTTTTCAATAACCACATTTCTGCCTCTGGGGCCAAGGGTGACCTTGACTGCGTCGGCGAGCTGATCCACTCCGCGCTTCAGGCCTTTCCTCGCTTCTTCCGAGAATTGAATTTCTTTGGCAGACATATTCGTACCTCCTTGTTGTCCAGATTTATGATTCTATGCAGGCGATGATGTCGTCTTCCCGCATTACCAGATGCTCTTCGCCTTCGATCTCCACCTCGGTGCCGGCGAACTTGTTGAACATCACCCGGTCTCCAGATTGAACGGACATTTCCTGCTGTCCCTTGTCCGTTTTCTTGCCCGGACCGACGGCCACCACATCACCCCGGATGGGCTTTTCCTTGGCCGTGTCCGGAATGATAATCCCGCCTGCGGTCTTTTCCTCCTCTTCTACTCGCTTGACCACAACTCTGTCCTGGAGCGGTTTTATCTGCATAACAACCTCCTTGGATGATTTTTTAGCACTCTTTATGGCTAGGTGCTAACAAGGCCGGACCCTACCCATCACAGCAATGAGTTCAATGTCCAATAGTAAGAATGAGTGAGGCTGAGCAGCGAATAGCAGAAAAGAATGGAAAATCTGGCAGGTTTGCTGCAGATTGCGGCTGCATGCTTACCAATAAGTCAGCTTTGCCTCCGGCAAATCTGACTTATTGGTAAATTTATTGAAGAAAAAAATCTTAAATTTCTCCTGCGCTCTGCGCATAAACAGGGAACCGGGAACTTGGAGCTTTGAGCCCTCAAGCAAGTACGAGACCGCTTCCGGATCTTGCCCCTGGTGCTGATCATCGGCCGGGCCTACTCCTTCTGCCAGCCGAGCTCTTGCCCGATCTTGCCGGCCTTGTCCTCGTGTACCTTGAGGTCGCCGCCTCCCCGAAGAACCATACGCACCAGCCGCAGGCTGTCTTGCCGGGGCAATTCCTGGAGCAGAGTTCTCAGGGCGATCTCCGCCGCCTCCTGGACGGGATAGCCAAAGGCTCCGGTGCTCAGGGCCGGAAAGGCGATAGACTCGAGACCGTGCTCATCAGCGACCCGAAGGCTGTTGGCATAGGACCGTGCCAACAGCTCGGAGGCATTCCCGCCTTGCCCGTACACCGGTCCCACGGTGTGGACCACGTACCTGGCCGGCAGGTTGAAGCCCTCGGTGATCTTGGCCTCTCCGGTCTCGCACCCGCCGAGCTTGGCGCAGGCCTCCCAGAGCTGCGGCCCGGCGGCGCGATGGATGGCCCCGGCGACGCCGCCCCCGGGAGCCAGGGCCTTGTTGGCAGCATTGACCACGGCATCGGTCTCCTGGGCCGTGATGTCTCCTTGAACGACTTCCAGACAGAAGGCCTGCTTACAAAGCCGCATAAGGCATCCTCCTTCAAAGCAGAGTCCCTGGGGCAGGGCCTCTGTTTTGCTCATGCTATTTTGCTTCCGGGTTGTTATTTATTCAGCATAACGTTATTTCGAGCTGAGGCATGGCTGCCGAATGCTACAGCAGCCATTACGAGAAGCGCTCAATTTAAAACTCGAAGCCAATACCAGCAAAGGCAATGCAATGAATCAGGCCTTCACCCCAACCAAGTCGCGGGTGTTCATCTCCGATGCCGATTACAGCGACGGCCTCAAGCCGCTTGTCCAAGAGATCCTGAGGCTCTTTCCCCTGGACTGGAAGGGGAAGACCGTTTTGCTAAAGCCAAACATTCTGGCGCCCCATCCGCCGGAGCGCGGCGTGACCACGCATCCCCTCCTGGTCCGCTTCGTGGCCGAAGCCCTGCTGGAGAAAGGGGCCCGCGTCCTGGCAGGCGACAACCCCGGCGTCGGGGGCTACGGCAGAGCGGAGGCCTCGGCACGCGCCTGCGGTCTTCTGGAAGCCGTGCCCCAAGGCTACATAAACCTGGGCCGCTCCCCGGTGCAAACCCCGGTCGACTCCAGGTATCTCTCCTCGGTGGCCATCTCCCGGGAGGTGCTCGAGTCCGACGCCGTGATCAACCTCCCCAAGCTCAAGACCCACTCCTTAACCTTCCTGACGGCCTCCATCAAAAACACCTTCGGCCACGTGGTCGGCGGCGACAAGATGCGCCTGCATTCCCTGTGCCCCACGCCGCAGCAGTTCGCGGAAGCCCTGGTGGATATCTTCGCCTTGCGCCCTCCCACGCTGACCATCATGGATGCGGTTCTCTGCATGGAGGGCAACGGCCCGGCCAACGGCAGGCCGAGGCAGGTGAACAAGATCCTGGCCTCGGACAATGCGGTGAGCCTGGATGCCGCAGCCATCCGCCTGCTGGGCAAAAAGCCGGCTCAGGTGCCCCATCTCGACATCGCCGGCAAGCGGGGACTGGGGGAAACGAACCTGGAGCGGATCGATCTGTTGGGCAACTTGGAGCCGGTGGAAGGCTTCCGCTTTCCCAAAACCTTTATCCCCGGTTTGACCGGAATACTCCTTAACCGCTACCTCTCCAGATGGATCAACTGTATTCCGGAAATCATGCCCGAACGCTGCCGATCCTGCGGCCTTTGCGCCGAGCACTGCCCTGCCGGGGCGATGCAGATGACCGACAACGGACCCCGGCTGGATCGGGATGCCTGCATCCATTGCTACTGCTGCCAGGAGCTCTGCCCGGAGAACGCCATCCGATTCTCCGGACGCCTGATGAGCTGGATCAGCCGGGAATAAGCCTCGGATGAAATTTTGGAGAGCAGCAACCCCTCACCTAGCACCGGTCTAACTGCATTATACGTTTTCTTTCTTCAATAAAATTGCCAGTAAGCCAGCTTTGCCGAAGGCAAAGCTGACTTACGGCCAATCAAGACGAATCCCTCTTCATTCCAGATCCAAGCCCTCCAGATCCACCGCCTCGAGATCCGCCGGGTCCCATCTCGGCTCGTTGTCCTTGTCCAGCAGCCTGGCCCGGACCCCCTCCAGGAAATCGCGGTGCTGCAGCATGAACCGAGCCGCCTTGAGATCGGCCGCAAAGACCTCTTCCAGGCTGCGCCGCTCATTGCGCCGCAGCAGGAGCAGGGTCAAGGCCAGGGCTGTGGGGGAGCGGCTCCCAAACTCGGAGAAAACGAATCCACACAGCTCCTGCTTCCTGCTGCAGGAAGAAAGCGAGTCGCGAACGGCCTGAACTGAATGCTGTCCGGCAAAGTAATCCCGGACCCAGGCGTCGAGCTCTGGATTCTGCGGCAGGTGCCGGGAGGAAAAGCGATCCAGCAAAGCATAAAGGGAGTTCCGGAGCTGAAGGGGATCCTGGGGCAGCGAATCCGGATCCAGGCTCTGCAATCTATCCCGCAGGGCCCCGAGATCTTGCTGGGGGACCAAATGGCTGGCCAAGCCGAGCCGGACGCACTCCCGGCCGCGAACCTCGTATCCGGTCAAGCCGAGAAACTCCGGATATCCGGGCGGACATTTATCAAACAGCCAACCGGTGGCCCCCACATCCGGAAAAAAGCCGATCCGCGACTCCGGCATGGCCATGCGGGTGCTTTCCGTGGCCACCACGGCGTCCGCCCCGGCGGAGATCCCGATCCCGCCGCCCATGGTCACCCCGTGAGCCAGGACCACCACCGGCTTGGGAAAGCGATGGACCGTAAGATCCATCTCGTACTCCGCTGCCAGAAAATCCAGAACCTCCCCTAATCGCTGCTCTTGCATCCGCCGGGCCATGTACTTGATGTCCCCTCCGGCGCAAAAGCCCTTCTCGCCGGCTCCGCAAAGGATGACCAAGCGGCAGCCCTCGTCCTGAGCGGCCTCTCTAAGCTGGTGGCGCATGAGACGGACCGTTTCCGGATCCAGGCTGTTGAAGGCCTGCGGCCGGTCCAGCTCCAGGGTGTACGCTGCAGCAGAGCGCCACACCCGTACCGGTTCCCCTGGGGAGGAGCTGTCAATCATATCCATAGCTCTGACAGATTAGGAAAACCGCTCCCGGTCTGCAAGGGGTAGACTGGAGAGAAAGGAAAAATCCCCATTTATTCCCCTTTCTTTGCAATGGATTCTTTTGTAGTATAAAGCATCGTCTCTCCCTATGCATCTAGCACCAGGCATCAAGGTGCAACCCAAATGCCTACCAAAAAAGGAGGAATCATATGGAACCTTTGCGCCATTTGGCTAATCAGATTCTCGGGCTGTTGGTGCAGAAGTATAAGGACCAGGGCCCTCCGGGATTCATGGAGGCGGCTGAGCTCTCCAAAAGACTCAAGGCCTCGCAGGATGAGGTCCTCAAGTCCCTGGCCATCCTATGGAACGAGAACTACATCCAGGTCGGGGAAAACTATGAATGGGCCAAGCCGACCGAAAAGGGCGTCTCCAGCGTGGACAAGGCCTGAGTCCTGTCAGCGCAGCCTCCGGCTGCGCTGAGTTATTGGGTTTGATGAATATGAATAAGGATGAATCGTGTACAACTAAATAGCATGCCAAATGAGTAGACTTTAAAGCATGAACACTCGATGCATAGCAATAGGTCTCACCGGAGCGCTCCTGGCCCTGGCCACTCTTGCCCTGCTACCGGGCTTGGCCCGAAGCGGCGAGCCCTCGTCTCCCTTGCTGCATCTAGCCGAGGCGGAGGCCAAAGCGCTCAGCAGCCATCCTTCCCTGGAGGCCCTGCAGTCCAGGATTGCTGCCATGCGGGAGCGCAGCGTTGCAGCCGGGCAGCTCCCGGATCCCAAGCTCACCCTGGGGATGACCAACCTCCCGGTGGACACCTTCCGCCTGGACCAGGAGCCCATGACCCGCACTGCCCAGATCGGCCTTATGCAGAGCTTTCCCTACCCCGGCACCCTGGATCTCCGCCGAGCCCGGGTGCGGGAGCAAAGCGAGATCCTGCGCTGGAAGAAGGAGGATCTGCAAGCCGAGCTCGTGCGTCAGGTCCGCACCGCCTGGCTGGAGCGCTTCTTTGTGGAGCGCGCCCTGGAGACCATCGACCGCAACCTGACGCTCTTCGAGGAGCTGCTGACCATCGCCCGCAGCCAGTATGCGGTGGGCATCGGGCTGCAGCAGGATGTCCTCCTGGCCCGCCTGGAGCGGGACGGAATCCTGGACGATCGCAAGCGCCTCCAGGACCGGGCGGCCCGGCTGGAGAGCCGGATCGCCGAGCTCACGGCCTCTGAAACAAGCGGTTTCCAGCTGCCGGAGGAAATGCCCCAGCTTCCCGAGCCCCCGGATCTGGAGCGGCTCATCGCCTCCCTGCCCGAGCATCCCCTTATCCAGGCCAAGGAAGCGGCCGTCCGGAAGCAGGACGCCTCGGTCTCCCTGGCCGAGAAGGCCTTCTACCCCGACTTCGGGGTGAACCTGTCCTACGGCCACCGGCGCGACCGGGACCCGACAGGGGAGATGCGCCCCGACTTCTTCTCCGCCACCGTCACCCTGGATCTGCCTTTGTTCACCGCGAACCGGCAGGAACGAAGCCTCGCTGCCGCCAGGCTGGAGAAGGGCGCCGCCCAGCGTGAGCAGCGCTCCAAGCTCCTGGAGCTGGAGCGGCTGGCCAGATCGAGCTGGTCCGCCCACCAAAGGAGCCTGGAGCGGGCCTCGCTCTTCGAGACGACCATCCTGCCGGAGAGCCGGCAGACGGTGGAAGCGGACATCTCGGCCTATGTCTCGGGCAAGCTCGGCTTTCTGGAGGTGGTCCGCTCCAGGCTGCGCACCCTGCAGCACGAGCTCTCCCTTTGGCGCCTCCGGGTAAAGGCCGAGCAGGCCAAGGCGGACCTCCTGTACCTGGCCCACCAAGGAGAGACCTCATGAAGAAGCTCCTGCTCGCCCTCCTTCTGCTCGCCCTTGGGGGGCTCATCGGCACAGCCGCCCTGTGGCTGCTCAACGGTCAGCCCCCCTTGAGCCGCTTTCTCGGCCGGGCCCCCGAAAGGCAGCCGGCAGACAACGGCACGGTGGTCAAGTACGTGGGCCCCATGCATCCCCAGATCGTGCGCGACGAGCCGGGCAAGTGCCCCATCTGCGGCATGGAGCTCGTGAAGAAGGTGATCCGGAAGGATGAAGCGGGGAAGCCGAAACAGCAGACCGCCGAGGAGGAGAAGGAGATCCTCTACTGGGTCGCGCCCATGGACCCGAGCTACCGCCGGGACGAGCCCGGCAAGTCCCCCATGGGCATGGACCTCGTCCCGGTCTACGCCGAGGACGCAGCCGCCAAGCCGGGCACCGTGACCATCGACCCGGTGGTGGTGCACAACCTCGGGGTGGAGACCACCAAGGCCGTGCGCAGGAGGCTCTCCCGGACCTTCCGCACCATCGGGGAGGTCACCTATGACGAGCGCTCCGTGTCCCACATCCATACCCGGGTCAACGGCTGGGTGGAGAGGCTCTACCTCGATGCCCCGGGCGATCGGGTGAGCCGGGGCGACCCCATCCTGCGCATCTATTCCCCGGAGCTCGTGACCACCCAGGAGGAGTTCCTCCTGGCCCTGCGGCGCAAGAAGCGGTTCCAGGGAACCCGGGCCGCCCAGGCCGTGGAGCTGGAGGAGATGGTCCGCCAGGCCAGGGAGCGGCTCCTCTTCTTTGGCATCTCCCAGCAGGAGATCGACAAGATCGCCGAAACCGGGGAGTATCAGCCCACCATCCTGCTTCGGGCTCCGCATTCCGGCGTGGTCACCGAGCTCGGGGTGCGCGAGGGCATGCGGGTCACCCCGCAGAAGAACCTCTACACCGTGGCCGATCTCTCCACGGTCTGGGTCGTGGCCCACATCTACGCCGGGCAAGCCGACTGGGTGGAGCCGGGCAACAAAGTCACCTTATCCCTCCCCTTTCACTTGGGAAGGCAGTGGCAGGGCAAGGTGGACTACGTCTATCCCTACATGGAGCCCATGACCCGGACGGTGAAGGCAAGGCTCGTCTTTGCCAACAAGGACGGGCTGCTCAAGCCGAACATGTTCGCCACGGCCGTGATCCACGCCGACCCCAGGAGGAACGTGCTCACCGTTCCCGAGGAGGCGGTCCTCCGGACCGGCAAGCGGTCCGTGGTGGTCACCGCCCTCGGCGAAGGGCGCTTTCGCCCCGTGGAGGTGCAAACCGGCATCGAGGCGGGCGGCCGGGTGGAGATCACAAAAGGGTTGGCCGAGGGCCAGCGGGTGGTCACCAACAGCCAGTTCCTCATCGATGCCGAGAGCGATCTCCAGGCCGGCCTGCAGCGCATGGACAGCCAAGAAAAGCCCATGGACATGAAGGACCACAACGCAAGCCGGCAGACGGAGCAGGGCGGGTCAATGCCATCGGGCGAGCCTGACCACAGCGGGCACCAGGGCCACGGAGCGCAGCAATGATCCGGGGGATCATCAGCTGGTCCCTGTCGAACCGCTTCCTCGTCGTCCTCGGCATGGTCCTGCTCATCTTCTGGGGCATCTTTGCGGCCCGAAACACCCCCCTGGACGCCATCCCCGACCTCTCGGACGTACAGGTCATCATCAAGACGACCTACCCGGGGCAGGCTCCGCAGGTGGTCGAGGATCAGGTGACCTACCCCCTGACCACGACCATGCTCTCGGTGCCCAAGACCAAAGCCGTCCGGGGCTACTCCTTCTTCGGAGATTCCTTTGTCTACGTCATCTTCGAGGACGGAACGGACATGTACTGGGCCCGTTCCAGGGTCCTGGAGTACCTCAACGAGGCCGCCTCGGACCTGCCCCAAGGGGTGCAGCCCTCCCTCGGGCCGGACGCCACGAGCGTGGGCTGGATCTACGAGTACGCCCTCGTGGACCGCACCGGGAGCCACACCCTGGCCGACCTGCGCTCCATCCAGGACTGGTACCTGAAGTACGAGCTGCAGACGGTGAAAGGGGTTTCCGAGGTGGCCGCAGTGGGCGGCATGGTACGGCAGTACCAGGTCATCGTGGACCCGGAGAAGCTCCTGGCCTACGAGATCTCCCTTAACAAGGTAAAAAAGGCCCTGCAGCGGGGCAACCAGGACGTGGGCGGATCAGTGGTGGAGATGGCCGAGGCGGAGTACATGATCCGCTCCAAGGGCTATATCCAGTCCATCAAGGACATCGAGGCCATCCCGCTCCAGGTCCACTCCGGGGGCGTGCCCGTGCGCATCGAGGACGTGGCCGAGGTGCAGACCGGCCCGGCCCTGCGCCGCGGCATCGCCGAGCTCGACGGCCAGGGCGAGGTGGTGGGCGGCATCGTGGTCATGCGCTCCGGGGAGAACGCCCTGGCCACCATAAGCCGAATCAAGGACAAGATCGAGTCTTTGAAGGCCGGGCTGCCGGAAGGAGTGGAGGTCGTTCCCACCTATGATCGCTCCGAGCTCATCCTGGACGCAGTGGACACCCTCTCGGAGAAGCTCATTGAGGAGTTCATCATCGTCGCCTTGGTGAGCGTCATCTTCCTCTTTCACCTGCGCTCGGCCCTGGTGGCCATCATCAGCCTCCCCTTGGGCATCCTGGGGGCCTTCATCATCATGTACTACCAGGGGATCAACGCGAACATCATGTCCCTGGGCGGCATCGCCATCGCCATCGGGGCCATGGTGGACGGGGCCATCGTGATGATCGAGAACGCCCACAAGCACCTTGAGGAGGAGCCCGAGGCCGACCGCTGGGAGATCATGAAGAAGGCCACCCTGGAGGTGGGTCCGGCCCTGTTCTTCAGCCTGCTTATCATTACCCTGTCCTTCGTGCCGGTCTTCTCCCTCCAGGCCCAGGAGGGGCGGCTCTTCTCCCCGCTGGCCTTCACCAAGTGCTACGCCATGGCCATGGCAGCGGGCCTGTCCATCACTGCGGTGCCGGTGCTCATGGGCTACTTCATCCGGGGCAGGATCGTCCCGGAGAAGAAGAACCCGGTCAACCGGCTCCTCATGTGGCTCTACAGGCCGGTGCTGCAGACCGTGCTCCGCTTTCCCAAGCTCACGCTCCTTATCACCCTCCTGGTCCTGTTCTCCACGCTCTACCCGGTGAAGAGGATCGGCTCCGAGTTCATGCCTCCGCTCTGGGAGGGGGATCTGTTGTACATGCCCACCACCCTGCCCGGGATCTCCATCGGCAAGGCCCAGCAGCTCCTGCAGCAGACGGACAAGATCATATCCGCCTTCCCCGAGGTGGAGCGGGTCTTCGGCAAGATCGGCCGGGCCGAGACCGCCACCGACCCGGCCCCGCTGACCATGATCGAGACCACCATCCTGCTCAAGCCGAGATCCGAGTGGCGGGAAGGGATGACCGTGGAGCGCCTCAAGCGCGAGCTGGACCGGGCGGTGGACTTCCCCGGCCTGACGAACGCCTGGACCATGCCCATCAAGACCCGCATCGACATGCTGGCCACGGGCATCAAGACCCCGGTGGGCATCAAGGTCTCCGGGCCGGAGCTCGAGGGGATCCAGAAGCTCGGGGCCCGCATCGAGCAGGTTATCTCCGGGGTGGAGGGAACCCTGTCCGCCTTTGCCGAGCGAACCGCCGGAGGACGCTACGTGGAGATCAACGTGGACCGGGATATGGCCGGACGCTACGGCCTCAACGTGGGCGATGTCCAGGACGTGGTGCGCACCGCAGTGGGCGGCATGAAGGTCACCGAGACCGTGGAGGGACGGGAGCGCTACCCGGTAAACATCCGCTATCCCAGAGAATACCGGGACAACCTGGATCAGCTCCGCCAGGTGCGGGTGGCCACGCCCTCCGGAGCCCAGGTTCCCCTGGGGCAGGTGGCGGAGATCAAGGTGGTGGACGGACCCCCGGTAATCAAGAGCGAGAACGCCCGGCTCAACGGCTGGATCTACGTGGACATCCAGGGGGTGGATGTGGGCACCTTCGTTTCCCGGGCCAAGAAGATCCTCTCCGAAAAGGTGGACATCCCGCCCGGGTACTCCCTGACCTGGTCCGGGCAGTTCGAGTACATGCAGCGGGCCAAGGAGCGGCTGACCAAGGTGGTTCCCCTGACCCTGCTCATCATCGCTCTGCTGCTCTACTTCAACTTCCGCAACTTCACCGAGGTGGCCGTGGTCCTGGGCACGGTCCCCTTCTCCCTGGTGGGAGGGTTCTGGCTCATCTACCTTCTGGGCTATGATCTCTCCGTGGCCATCGGGGTGGGCTTCATCGCCCTGGCCGGGGTGGCCGTGGAGATCGGGGTGGTCATGCTCGTCTATCTGGACCAGGCCCTGGCCGCCTGGAAGCGCGACGGCAGGCTGAAAACGAGGGACGACGTGGACGGGGCCATCGAGAGCGGGGCCCTGCAGCGGATCCGGCCCATCATGATGACCGTGACGGCCATCATCGCCGGGCTGCTGCCCATCATGATCGGCCACGGCAGCGGGGCCCAGGTCATGCAGCGCATCGCCGCGCCCATGGTCGGCGGCATGGTGACCACCACCGTGCTCACCCTGGTGGTCATTCCGGTGATCTACGGCGCGATCAACCGTTACCGGCTGAGAAGAGAGTGAAATTGACATTAAGTCAGCTTTGCCAGAGGCAAAGCTGACTACTTGACCTGCTGTACGCCGAAGGCTTCGATCCAGCTCTCCAGAAGCTTATCGGTCCTCCAGTGCAGCCGGCTGGCAATTATCTCACTCAGGGTGTTCATGAACATGTAGCCGGCGGAGGGATCGCTGTCCAAAAGCTCTCGCAGCTCCCCGGCCCGGATGGCCATTGCCTCGCAGGGCTGAGTGGCAACCACCGAACCGGTGTAGGCCTTGTGACTTACCAGGGAGGACCAGCCGAAGAGGTCCCCGGGATGGAGGGTTTCCAGGACCACGGGCGTATCCACGGTCTCCCATTTGCGGACCACTGATTCCTCGTGCTGTACATCGGACTTGAGGATCCGGTCCCGGAAGATAAACCGCAGCTCCACCTCGCCGGATACCAGGCCGTAGAAGTACTCCGCTTTTTCCTCTTGCTGGAGAATGGTCTCCTCTGCCGCATAGGACTGCAGGCTGGCTAACTCCGCAATAGAGCTGCACAGCGCCGCGGGCATCCTGTTGAAGATATCGAATCTTTCCAGCTGCTTGGGGTCCATAATCTTCCTCCTGTTACGGATTGGATAGAGCTAGGGGCAAAGCCGAATCTGAAGTCCTTAGCAAAGCCATTATAGCACAGCTCCTTTCTCTGGGAAAAGCTCTCATTCCGAAAGACTGAAGTCAGATTTGCCTCCGGCAAATCTGACTTATGGGGTTAATTTAAAAGAATTCAATCCCTTGATTTTAATGAGAATATACTGAAAGCCGCTATTGCCAGTTTGACCCGGCACTCAGTTTGCCCAGTTTCAGTTCGAGCCTGAATAAGAGCTGCTGCTCAGGTGTATATCACCTATTGGAAGAAGGTTGCATTCAAACTGAGTGCCGGGTTGAGTGCCGGATTAGAAAACCGAGGACCGGAAGCCTCTAAGCGCAAGAGAGCTCTGTGCCCGGTTCGCTATTTAGTATGGAGTTTCATACGAGGCTCAGGGTGCGTTCGAGCTGGGACCCGGAGGACCCAGGAGCGTATCGCGACTGGGATCCGAGACCCGGCCAAGCTGAGGCATGAGCTCTCTTTTCCTGCGCAGGTAATCTCTTACATAGTGCGGCATCCGATCCTCGAGCAGGTAGCGGTTGAAATCCGCTGTTATCCGATGCTGGGGAATATTCCAGTCCTCTCCTGCCAAATGGAAGTGGTGGAACTCGCTCGTTTCGCTCAGCCGAGCCAGCAGGAAAAGCAGCTCGCTTTCTGTGGGTTCGCGCTTGACCAGGGCTCGCTTCTCCCATACATGGACCGCAGCAAGGAAGATAACGATGCCCAGGGCAGATAAAAGGGAGCCGAGGGTCAAGGTCATGGCTGTATCACCTCTTCACCTAGGGTATAACTTCTCTTATAATCACCTGGCGACCATTTGTCAGCGTGGCCTCCGGCATGACCTTCATTGAAAAAAAGAAAATTTATAAGCAGCTAGATTGAACGACACTTTTGGCGGGTTGACCCGGCACTCAGTGATGATGCAATGCTCCCAGTGACCATGGAAGCATATAAAAAACAACAAAAAATCAATGCATACCCCTTGCGGCAGGGGGTGGATAATCGGTTGCTTTTCGGGTATAAAGCAGAAGAAGACATGTCGATACGAGGTCCCTATCCTGCCAAAAATTGTACTCCCCTCTCGCTGACCGGAAAAGAAGCCGCTCTGGAAGCGTCCTGCATGTCTCCAGAAAAAACCGTTGATTTTACCTTCCCCTAACCCGAAAATTGCCCACTATGTCAGCACAAAGTCCCAACAGCAATCACAGCCTGAGTCAGGAACGAGGGAGCTATCTGCGTTTTGTTCGCGACCCGGAGCTGCTGCGCTTGGCCGAGGAGTACTGCGCCTGTCTCTTGCAAGGCGAAAGAGAACAGGCCCGCGGCCTTATACTGGATGCGGCCCGGTCCGGTAGGAGCATCGAGTCCATCTATCTCTCGGTGTTTCAGCCGGTGCAGTACGAAATGGGCCGCCTCTGGGAGGAAAACCGGATCTCCGTGGCCCTGGAGCATTTCTCCACCGCAGTCACCCAGCTCATCATGGCACAGCTCTTCCCCTCGCTGCTCAGCAGGCACAGAATCGGCTACCGGCTGGTGGCCTGCTGTATAGGCAACGAGCTGCACGAGCTCGGCATGCGCATGGTGGCAGATTTCTTTGAGATGCAGGGCTGGGACACCTACTTTCTAGGGGCCAATACTCCGCAAGAGGCCGTCCTGTCCGCGCTTGAAGACCGCTCAGCGCACTGTCTCGCGGTATCGGTGACCATGACCCAGCATCTGAAATCGGCTCAAGGGCTGGTGGACACCTTGAAGAGCGAGTCCAGCCTGGAGCAGATCAAGGTCCTGATCGGGGGATTTCCCTTCACTCAAGACGAGAGCCTGCACAAGGACTTTGCTGTTGACGGCTGGGCCAGAGATGCCCGGGAAGCAACCCGGATCGCTGACAAGCTCCTCTCCTGACGGAAATGAAAATGAGCTCCCTGCAAGGCCTTGTATTCAGCGCCCGTGCTGACGGCAGCGTCCAGGAGGTTATCCTGGACGACCTGGGGATCATGCCCAGCATCCGCAAATCCATCTGCTTCACCGACTTTCTGGACCAGGCCTCGACGGCCAAGTTTGGACGCTTCCTGCAGGAGATCAAGGACCGGGGGGCGGCCCTGTCCTGGGAAATAAACGTTCTTCGCGCTCAGGAGCCGGTTACCTTGCATTTCTTCGGGGTACAGCGGCAGAAGCAAACCATAATCCTCGGCTCCTCTTCACCGGCCCACATGTTTTCCCTTTACGAGGAGCTCATCCGCATCGTCAACGAGCAGTCCTCCCGCCTGCGGGAAGCGCAAAAGGCCAATGCTCTTCCGGATCGGAACGAGGAGGCTGTCAGCGAAGATGCCCGCATCCTGGAGGAGTTCATGCGGGTCAACAACGAGCTCATCAATACCCAGCGGGAGCTCACCCTGACCAACGAGCGGCTCCGCCGCCAAGAGTCTATCTGCCGCAGGATAATCCAGGAGAACACCGACGCCCTTCTGGTGATCGACGCCCGGGAAGAGATCCGCTTTGCCAATCCGGCGGCCGAGAAAATGCTCGGCCTGGACAACACCGCCCTGTTTGGAGAGAGATTCTCCTACCCGCTCCAGGGCCTCGAAGAGCTGGAGATCGCCCAAGAAGACGGCACCACGCGCATCGCCGAGATCAAAGCCACGGACATCGACTGGGACAATCAGCCGGCCCATCTGGTCTCGCTCCGGGACATCACCTCCAGGCGCCGGTTCGAAAGGCTGCGCGAGGAGGTGGACCGCATCACCCGGCACGATCTGAAGAGCCCGCTGAATGCGATCATCGGCCTGCCCAATGTCCTCCTCTCCGAGTCCGAGGTCACCGGCAGGCAACGGGAGTTCCTGGAATATATCCAGGAAGCGGGCTACCGGATGCTGACCATGATCAACCAGTCTCTGGACCTCATCAAGCTGGAGCAGGGCACCTACGAGCTCCAGCCCGCACCTGTGGAGCTCATAGGCCTCATCGAGCGCATCCGGATCGGGTTCAACGATCAGATCAAGGCCAAGAACCTCTCCTTCCAGGTAGCTACCCCATCTTCCAGCCAGGACAAAATGAGCATCAGCGGAGAGGAGCTTCTCTGCCACACCCTGCTGGAAAACCTCATCGCCAACGCCATCGAGGCCTCCCCCAAGAATGAGGCCCTGAGCGTGTCCCTGCAGCAGGGAGAGCAGGAGGTCCTCATCTCCATCAGCAACCGCGGAGCTGTGCCCCAGGAGGTGCGGCGAAACTTTTTCAACAAGTACATCACCAGCGGAAAAGCCAAAGGCACCGGGCTCGGCACCTACTCGGCGCGCCTCATAGCCGAGGCTCACGGCGGCTCCATTCACCTGGATACCTCGGATGAGGAACACACCACAGTAAAGGTTCGACTGCCCTGTTAGGCAGAAGGAGAGGATGCCTCGGTGTCGCCGGATGTTCCCCTCAAGGCTTGCAGCGACCTGGACAGGCAAGCCCTGGCCATTGAGGTCCTCAAGATCCTCAACCGCTGCAGCAGCGGCCGGGAGTGCATCCGGGAGCTGCTCTCGGCCATCAAGGAGGCCACCGGTTTCGAGGCCGTGGCCATCCGCTTGCAAGAAGGGCAGGACTTTCCCTACTTCATGAGCTCCGGCTTCCCTGCCAAGTTCCTGGAAGCGGAGAACTCTCTCTGCGAATACAATGCCTGCGGCAAGCCGAAATGCGGCCAGGAGGGGGCGGCTCTCCTCTCCTGTATGTGCGGCCTGATCATTCGCGGCAACACTCTGCCCCAGCTGCCCTTCTTCACCCCGGGCGGGAGCTTCTGGACCAACAGCAGCTCGCAGCTTCTAGAAAGCCGGGCCTTGGAAAGCTTGAACACCTCCTTGCGAAGACGCTGTCCTGAAGAGGGCTACGAGTCCATAGCGCTGATACCGATTGTCTCCGGCAGCAAGCGAATCGGCCTTTTGCAGCTCAACGACAAGCGCTCCGATTGTCTGCGTCTGGACACGGTGCTCTTCTTCGAGGAGCTGGGCCAGAGCATCGGCATCGCCTTTGACCGGATCTGCAAGGAGAGAGCCCTTCAGGAGGCCAATGCTGATCTGGAGAGGCGGGTGAGGGAAAAAACCGCCGCCCTGGAAAGCGCCCTCCAGGAAAAGGAAGCCTTGCTGCAGGAAGTTCATCACCGGGTCAAGAACAACCTGCAGGTTGTGGACGGGCTCCTGGGACTGACCATGAACCGGGCCCGGCAGGAGGAAACCCTGGACGTCTGCCGCAACATCCGCTCCCAGGTACTGGGCATGTCCCTGGTGCATCACCAGCTGTACAGCAACGCCCGACTGCACGAGATCCGCTTCGATGTCTACCTGCAGCGGCTGTGGCAGGAGCTGTCCCGTGTTTTCCCCGCCTCCCACATCCAAGCCCATTTCCAGCTCCAGGAAATCACCCTTCCCCTCCACCTGGCCCACCCCTGCTCCCTGGCGATGAACGAGGCGCTGTCCAACGTGCTGAAGCACGCCTTTCCCAATCAGCAAGCCGGGCGGGTGTGGATCCGGATGCGCACCGAGAAAAACCTGCTCCAGCTGACCGTGGCAGACGACGGGATCGGCGTACCGGCCAACATAGATGAGCTTGCCGACCATTCCCTGGGGCTAAAGCTCCTAAAAAGCATTGTTCAGGGACAGCTTCAGGGCAGGCTGGAGATCTTCCACTCTGCAGGAACCACGCTGCGCCTGCACATCCCCTACCCCCAGGACCGGGAGGATCATGCCTCCTGAGCCGATCCGCATCCTCATTGCCGACGACGAGGCGGTCATCGCTACCCAGCTCGAGGAGCTGCTCCAGGGTCAGGAGTACAAGGTCGTGGCCAAGGCCTACTCCACTGAGGAAACCCTCCGCTTGGCCCGAGAGCTGCAGCCGGACCTGGTTCTCCTGGACATTGTCATGCCCAGCGCACAGCAGGGTCTGCAAGCCTGCAAGCGCATCCAGCAGGAGCTGAACATTCCGGTTGTGCTGATCACCGGGTTCACCCAGGAGGAGATTCTGCGCCAAGCCAACTCCAGCCGCCCTTACGGGATCATCATCAAGCCTTTTCAGGAGGCCCAGATCCGGGTGAGCATCGAATCCGCCCTGCGCCATCGCTCCGAAGAGCAGGAGCAGCAGACCCAGGCCAAATACCGCATCATTTTCGAGCAGAGCCCGGTGGGCATTTTCCGGTGCACTCTTCAGGGCCGCTTTCTGGAGGTCAATCCGGCCCTGGCCCGCATGCTTGGATATCAAAGCCCCGGGGAAGCCCTGCAAGAGATCGGGTCTACTGCTCGAAACATCTATCTTTGGCCCCAGCAATGGCAGGAGATCGTCAGGGCTGTTCAACAGCGTCCGGAGCATGCCATTATGGAAAATCTCTACCTGCGGCGCGACGGGGAGTGCTTCGCCGGGCTGCTGCATATTGCCCTGGTTCAGGACGGCTCCGGAAAACCCCTCTTCTTGGAGGGCATCCTGGAGGACATCACAGAGAATAAAAGGATGGAGGAAGAGCTGAGAAAGGCCAATGCCGAGCTGAGGCAGACGCAGCAGAGCCTGCAGGAAGCCAGGGACAAGGCCGAAGCAGCCAGCCAGGCCAAGAGCTTCTTTCTGGCCTCCATGAGCCACGACATCCGCACCCCGATGAACGGCGTCCTGGGCATGCTGCAGCTGCTTCAGGAGACAGATCTCAACAAGGAGCAGCAGGAGTACCTCCACATGGCTCACAATGCCGGAAAAAGCCTGCTCTCCATTATCAACGACGTCATAGACATCTCCAAGATCGAGGCCGGCAAGCTCAAGCTGTCCAGCAGGCCCTTCAGCCTGCCCCAAACCGTTTCCGAGGTGCTGGGTGTCTTCGCCCCGGAGGCCGGATCCAAAGGCTGTGCCCTCCGCTCCTCCATAGCCGAACAGACCCCGGAAGAGCTCATCGGCGATCCGGACCGGTTGCGGCAGATCCTGCTCAATCTGGTGGGCAATGCGGTCAAGTTCACCAAGGAGGGAGAGGTCGAGCTGAGCGTATCTGCGCTGCAAACTGCCGCAGAGGTCAAGCCGGAAACAGGCGATGTGCTGCCGGACCAGGGGCCAAGGGCCACGCTCCTGTTTACTGTGACCGACACCGGGCCGGGAATACAGGAGGAGAAGATTGATGGCCTGTTCGAGAGCTACACCCGCGGGGAGTCGACGCAGGACAAAGATTCCCCCGGCTCCGGGCTGGGGCTGGCCATCGTCAAAAAGCTTGTAGAACGCATGCAGGGCAGCATCTCCGTAGAAAGCGAGCCAGGCGAGGGCACCAGCATCCATGTCAGCCTCCCCTTTAAGCTGAAGGCCGCAAAGGAGCACGGTTCGGAGGCCGCTGGCTCTAGTGCACCCTCAAGGCAGCCCGAGGGAGGAATCATCCTCCTCGTAGAGGACGATCCCGCCAGCCAGCACTCGGTCCGGGAAATGCTCCGCCGCATGGGACACCTGGTGGTGCTGGCCAAGACCGGTCAGGAAGGGCTGGATGTCCTGGAGCATGTGCTCTTCGACCTTATCCTTCTGGATATCCGATTGCCCGGCCTGGACGGCAAGGAGGTCGCCCGGCGGATCAGATCCAGCCCGGAGCCGGTGGCCAGTACGCCCATAGTGGCCCTGACGGCCTACGCCATGGCCCAGGACCGGGAAGCCCTTCTTGAATCCGGCCTGGACGATTACCTGGCCAAGCCCCTAGATTGGCAAGCCTTGCGCAACGCGGTAGACAGAAACCTCGTAAAACGAAGCCAGCAAGGCAAGCAGGCCATTGCCTATCGGGCCTAGCAGAAATATCCCGAAAGGGCTCATCCGATCTATGACCTGCAGACGAAGCAGGCACCTCTGGACAACCCCTTCCCAGCTGAATATATATTCCGGAAGTATTTGCAACCTCAAAAGCTTTCAGGAGCAGGCGTACCTATGACCCAACTGAACAATCCCATGGACATTCTCAAGCTGCTGGAAAACTCCAACTGCCGGGAATGCGGCGAAGCCTCGTGCATGGCCTTTGCAGCGGCCGTCTACAGGGGAGAGCGGCGTCTTGAGGAATGCACCCGCCTGGGCCAGGAGACCCTCAACCGCTATGGACAGGAAACCAAGCCCCGGGTAAGCATTGAGCAGGACATGGAAGCCGTGGTCCAGGAGCTGAAGGAAAAGGTCACCCAAGTGGACCTGGCTGAGGCGGCTGAACGCGTGGGAGGAAGATATGCCGGCGGGTGGCTGACCATCAGCGTCTTGGGCAAGGACTTCAAGCTAAACCAGAAGGGAAGGATAGCGGCAGACATTCACGTCAACCCCTGGGTCACCATCCCGGTGCTCAACTACGTTCTGCAAAGCAAAGGGGTGTCCGTATCCGGAAGCTGGATTTCCTTTCGGGAGCTGCCGAGCGGAAGGTCCTGGTACCCCCTATTCGCTCAGCGCTGCGAAAAGCCGATGAAGGAGGTAGCCGACAGCTATACCAATCTCTTTACCGACATGCTGGACATCTTCAATGGAAAACAGATCGAAAGCCAGTTCGCCTCGGACATCTCCATAGTACTTCACCCCCTGCCCAAGCTTCCTCTGCTGGTCTGCTACTGGAAGCCGGAGGATGAGCTCGAGTCGAGCCTGCATCTCTTTTTCGACACCACCGCCGAGGACAATCTGCCCATCGAGTCGATTCACGCCCTGGGCAGCGGTCTGGCCCAGATGTTCGAGAAGATCGCCCGGCGGCATGGCGGGGACTGAAGCTCCTACTAGGGAATGATCCCCTCAGGGGTGAGTCCCTTGCCTGGCCCCGCTTGACTGGTGCAAGCCCTGGATGGTTTCCTCCAGCTCCTCCATTTCCTGCAGGATAACGTCGGACTGCTCCTGGAGGGACTGGTAGCGCCTGTTCTCGGCGGCCACATCCTCCCGGGAGGCGTAGAAAGCCGGATCGGCCAGCCGCCGCTCCACCTCTTCCTGCTCCCTGAGCACCTGCTCCAGATCCTTTTCCAGCTCAAAGTAGCGCTCCTGCTTGGGCCGGAGCTCGCGGTAGAGCTCATTGCGCTGCCTGGCTTCCTTTCGCTTCTGCTCCTTGCGGCGATCCTGCTTGCTGGAAGCGAGCTGCTCCGAGGCCCCGGCGGCGGAAGCCCGAACCGGATCACGGAGACGGCCGCTTAGCAGCACCTGGTAGTCAACCTGCTCCAGCCCGGCCTGGCTCAAGCGATACAGCTCCTGTGTCGCCTGCTGCAGGAGGTAGCGATCGTGCGCCACGGTGAGCACCGTGCCGCCGAACCTCTCCAAGGCCAGAACGAGGGCCTCCCGGCTCTCGAGATCCAGATTGTTCGTCGGCTCGTCCAGGATGAGGAAGTTGGCCCCGGAGATGAACAGCGAAGCGAGCATCAGCCTGCTCCGCTCCCCTCCGCTGAGTCTCGCCACCCGCCTGTCCCAGAAGGATTCGCCCAAAAGGAAGAGACCCAGCGCGGATCGCATCTCCTCCTCCCTTTTGCGGTCCCGGCAGAGGCGGCGCATCTCCTCCATGACCGTAGCCCCTTCCTGGAGCATATCGCTCATGTGCTGCGTGAAAAAGGCCGGCTTTACCTTGCTTCCCAGCCTGATGGTTCCGGCCGCAGGCTGTATCTCTCCGTAGATGAGCCGAAGCAGCGTGCTCTTGCCGCAGCCGTTGGGACCGATGAGGCCGATCTTCTGCCCGCGATAGAGGTTGAAGGACAGCGGCGGCCAGAGAGGCTCCCCTCCCGGATAGGCAAACTCGATATCCGCCGCGCTGAGGACCACATCCCCGCTGCGCTCCGGTTCCAGCCATTGAAAGCTAAGCCCCCTGTAGTGCCTGGGGAGCTCCAGCTCCTGCTTTTTGGCTTCCAGGGCCTCGATCTCTTTGACCCGGCTCTGGGCCAGGGACGCCTTGGAGGCCTTGTAGCGGAAGCGGTCCACGAACTGCTGCTTGTGCTCGATCTGGCGGTTGAGCTTTTCCAGCTGACGCCTGGTGGTTTTTTCCACCTCGCTGCGCCAGTCGAGAAAACCGGTGAAGTTCCCGGTATAGATCAGGTGGCCGGTTTGCGGGCTGATAAAGAGAAGCTTATTGCTGATACGGTCCAGAAAAGTTCGCTCGTGGGCGACAAAGACCACCACCCCTTTGAACTCCAGCATGAACTGCTCCAGCCAGGCCAAAGCCTCCAGATCGAGGTGATTGGTGGGCTCATCAAGAAGGAGCACGTCCGACCCCTTGACCAGGGCCTTGGCCAGCTTGGCCCGCTCGCGCCAGCCCCCGCTCAGCCGGCTGAGCGGCTCCT
>CAZQPF010000026.1:0-38445 GCA_964595165.1 uncultured Desulfohalobiaceae bacterium | reverse complement strand
GAGGCGGCCTGAATTAGTGCTCAAATGTGTCCAAGTATCTGTTGACCGGTACACATCGAGCTTGAGCACATCTATCGGCAGTCGGACGACAGCTTCATCCGGATCTTGAACCAGGTGCGGGACAACAGGCTGGATCCAGAAACGGTTCAAAAACTGAATGCGCGCTATTTTCCTGACTTTGTCCCGGACACGGAGCAAGGCTATATTACACTGACCTCCCACAACAAAAAGGCCCAGAACATCAACCAGCACCGGCTGGAGGAGCTCGAGGGCAAGGAATACTCATTCCCGGCCAAGGTATCAGGAGATTTCCCGGAACGTATCTATCCCACGTCCTCTTCGCTTCTGCTCAAGAAAGGGACCCAGGTCATGTTTGTGCGCAATGACCCAAGCCCGGCAAGACTCTATTACAACGGCAAAATCGGGCGGATTGCCTCCATCTCCCAGGAGGAGATCCAGGTCCTGTGTCCCGGAGACTCGGAGCCGATCAAGGTGGAGCCCTTGACCTGGGAGAACATCAAATATTCCTTGAATCCGGAAAATAAGGAGATTCAGGCAGAGGTCGTCGGTTCCTTTACCCAGTATCCCCTCAGGCTGGCTTGGGCCATCACCATTCACAAGAGCCAGGGACTGACCTTTGACCGGGCCATCATCGATGTCCAAAACGCCTTTACTCATGGCCAGGTCTATGTGGCCTTGAGCCGGTGCAAAAGCATGGAGGGCATGATCCTTTGTTCCCCTCTGGCTTCCCGGGGCATGGGCATAAATGAAGCCATCCTTCGCTTTGATCGCCAGGTGGGGCAAGATCCACCCACCAAGGAACATTTGGAGCAGGCCATGGTCTCATTCCAGCAGCGCTTAGTGCTGGAGTGCTTCGATATGGGCTCCTTGCGGGAAGGACTCAAGCATCTGGCCCGCTTGCTTGGTGAAAACAGCCACCTGATTCATGTCCGAGGCGTTACCGCTACAGGGGATCTGGAAGCCAAGGCAGGGGAAATCTTTAAGGTCAGCAACATCTTTTTACGGGAGCTGCGCGGCATTTTCAGCCCAGAGAGGCTGCCGGAATCCGATACTTATATTCAGGAGAGGATCAAGAAAGGATCCAAGTGGTTCCAGGACAAGCTGGACAGTAGCCTGGCCCAATACTTGTATGCAATTGGGGTGGAAACGGATAACGCCGAGGTGGAGAAAAGGATCGCCAATGCCCTGAATAGCTTGAAGAAGGAGCTGGCAGTAAAGCTGGCCGGTGTCCGGAGCTGTGGACAGGCATTTTCCGCGGCTGGGTATCTGCAGGCGGTGTCCAAGGCCAAAGCGGATGACACCCTGCAGAAAAAGAAAAAGCCTGAGGCCCCGGAGTACACTGAAGAGGACATTTCCCACCCGGAGCTCTTCCAGGCCTTGAAGGAGTGGCGGACGGCCAAAGCCAAAGAGTTTAATCTGGCCCCTTATCAGGTCCTGCATCAACGTGTGCTCGTCCAAATTGTGGTCTTTCTGCCCCAGACCCTGAGTGAGCTGGAAAAGCTCCACGGAGTGGGGGCCAAGACCGTGGCCAAGTATGGCCAGGAGCTGATCGATATGGTGGCTGCCTATCGCAGCAAACGCTGGATTGAGCAGGTGCCTCCGCTGGAGAAGACGAGACCGGAAGCCAACAAGCAGGCCGGACAGGAGAGGCGGGTGATACCACACAAATGACCCTGGAGCTTTTCCGGCAGGGAGCATATACCTGAGCAGATTGCCGCGGCCAGGGGGCTGGCCCAGTCTACGATTGAAAGCCATTTGAGCTTCTTGGTGCACAAGTAAGAGCTGGGTATTGAGGAGCTGTTGTCTTCGGATAGGCAGCAAGCCATTAGTGCCGCACATGAAAGAATCAGGCAAATGGAATGACCATGGTCTTCCCATGCTGGATGATCCGGCCGGAGGATTTGAGAGACTTCAAAGCCCTGGTGATGCTGACCCTGTGTGCTCCAACAAGAAAGCTCAAGTCTTCATGGGTTAAAGGGAACTGGATAACGTATCCCTCCTCTTCGGCTCGGCCGTGCTCTTTGGCCACATTGGTCAAGACGCTGTAAAGCCTGTCTTCCAGATTCGAGATGGTCATGCTCCCCACTCTGGAGGTCAGGGAGGCCACCTGCTCACTCATCCTCTTGATGACCTGCAAGCCAATATTGGGGTAGTCATGGACCATTCGGTCAAAAATTTCTTGCGTGAAACCGCAAATCAAGGTCTTCTCCATACAAGTCGCCGTAACCGGGAAAAAGTTTTCCTGATCATTGATCATGTACTCACCAATGAAATCCCCACTCTTTCTGATGTCTAAAAAGATCTCCGAGCCGTCTTCGGTGAACTTATCGAGCCTGACACGTCCCCCTTTGATCAGGAACATGGTTTGAGCCGGATCGCCCTGATGAAAGATGACCTCTTGCGGCCTATAGAACTTGCGCATGGCCGAGGCGGCAATAACCCCAAGCTCATCCTTGCTCAAACGATCAAAAATCCATAGATGGCCAATGCATTCCTGACTGAGCTCAAGCTCGCCTGACCAGATATCAGCGCACCGACAGCCAGAAGACATAGGCGCTCCTTTTCGTTGAAGCCATTGTATCTTAATCTATACCTCTTGGGGACGACAAGAGAACTGTGAAGCTATAGACACCCCCAGCCTTCCCCCTTCGATACCTTACATAGCTGTCTGCGCCCTGATCCTTTCGGCCATAGCTTGTCACAACTCTTGGGCCTGATCCCAGACATCAGTCTGATCCTCCACTCGAGAGAAGGCCTCTTCAGTCACAGTGAAGCCCCGCCCAAAGACCCAGGGCAAAGCAGACATGGGGCAATCCTCTCCATAGCCACAGACCATGCATTCAGCGTTGCCAATGGCCTTGAGCTGTCCAAGAATCAGTCGTCCTTGACCTTGCAAACATTGTCCGCGGTGCAGCCCAGACAGGCAATGCAAGGTCGAACCTTGTGCCTGGAAAGCTTGATGAACTCTGTATCCAGACCGCTGGAACTGAGCACGGCTTGAACCAGGCGGTCGGTATTGCTGTTCCTGATTGGACTCCCGGATAAACCGATGAGCTGTGCAGGCATGACGATCTCCTTAAATGATTTTTGCCCGTGCCTGCAAGCGCAGGCACGGGATTCAAGCTTTACTCCTTGAGCACAACCTTTTTACCGCACAAGTCGCAGGCCCCTTCATCGGTGATGACAGGCTGGCGCGGGGCTTCGCCACCGCAAAGGCCACACTTTGTCTTGCCCAGGTCTTCTTCAAGGACAATTGCCCGCTGACACAGATCGCAACGGCCGTCCTCAGTCACCCCAGGTTGCCTTGGGGCCTCCCCCCCACAGATTCCACAGGCTGGCATACGTCACCTCCTCTGTTTTGAGTTATACCTGATTCTTAAACCATATCTATCCCTGGGCAATAAGTCTGTAGTGATTGCTACATACTGATTTGATGAGGTGATTACTCGACAGTCAAAACTTTTTGAGTAACATATTGCTTTGATTGTTGATATTGATGAGTTGAAATGTCCATATCTGCGGCGAGGCCTACTCCGACTTTCAAGGATTCATCGAAGGCGGCCTGCGCACGGCCAAAGCCGTGGTGGAGCGGATCGATTAAAATGGGAGTTGAGAACAAAGAAACAAGAAGACGGCTGGAGCCGTAAGAAAGGAACGTTCCAAGACGTACCTGCAAAAAGTCCTGTGTGATGGATTCAAGAGCAGGTATGTTCTTATAACTCTTTAATTTTACTGATAACTGACCTCTGACCTCTGCGACTGCAAAAAGGATTTTCCGCAGTCGCATCCCCTTGTGGCTCCTGCCACTCTTTCTTCCCCCAAGGCTTGCCATCCACGGCTGGTTTCAGGTATCGACAAGGCCACAGGGACATAACCCCCTGGCTCGTCGATCTGAAGCAGGAGCACCTCTTATGGCCTTTATTGAGCGTTTGAAAAACCTCTTCCGCTCCCGGGAAGCCAAGGAAAGCGAAAAGGACAGCCATCTGCAGCAGCGGCTGGACTCCATTGACGACACCCTGCGCCGCATCCGCAGCTATGAGCGCCGCCAGGGACAGCTCCTGGACTCCCTGCAGCGGGATGTCTCAGCCAAGCTCGACGCCGCCCTCAAGGACAAGGAAAGCTTGCTGCCCTACAACGCCCTGTGCGACTTTGCGACCCAGTTCGCCATGTACTACGAACGGCTCGGTACCGGCCAAGACCGCACCCTGGACCATATCTGGCAATCCTTTCAGACCATGCTGCAGGAGATGGGGATGGAGCTCATTTTCGACCGCAACCAGCCCTTCGATGATTCCAGGCACCGCAGCTGCGATCTTCGCAGCCGGGAAGATCTTCCCAACGGCAGCGTTGTGGAGGTGATTCGTCCGGGAATCATCATCCACGGCCGGCTGCAGCGACCCGCAGATGTCGTGGTCAACAAAACCCCGGACTCGAGCCGACAAGGCAAGGCCTAGGCTGCGCTGCGACCACAGAAGCCCTTTTTGCATTAGGATCTTTCAACCCTTTGGAGAAACCAAGCCATGAGCCACATCTTCGGCATAGATCTCGGCACCACCAACTCCTGCATCGCTTGGCTGCAAGACGGCAAGCCGGAAGTAATCACCATCGGGGAGGACGCCATCGTGCCCTCGGTGGTCAGCTTCAGCGGCCAGGAGATCATTGTCGGCCACCGGGCCAGAAACCGGGCCCTTCTCCATCCCGAGGACACCGTATCCTCGGTGAAGCGCATGATGGGCTTGCAGGAAAGCGTGCCACTACGCGAGCGGAGCTGCTCCCCGGAGGAGGTGTCCTCCCACATCCTCGGCTATATGAAGTCCCAGGCCGAGGAGGCCTGCGGGACCGAGATCCACCGGGCCGTGATCACCGTGCCGGCCTACTTCTCCGACGCCCAGCGCCGGGCCACGCAAAAGGCCGGGGAGCTGGCCGGGCTCAAGGTGGAGCGTATCGTCAACGAGCCCACTGCCGCGGCCCTGTTCTACGAGTACCTCGGCCTGGAGGAGCTCTCCGGCCAGGAAAAGAATATCCTGGTCTACGATCTGGGGGGCGGGACCTTCGACGTCTCGGTCCTTCGCATGAGCGAGATCACCGAGGTCCTGGCCAGCAGAGGGAACACCAGGCTGGGCGGGGACGATTTCGACCGGGCCGTTATGGAGCGCTGTCTGGAGCGGATACGTGAGGAACAGGGCCTGGACCTCCGAGAGTACAAGCCTGTCCTGGCCAGACTCAAGCACGCAGCAGAACAGGCCAAAATCACCCTCTCCGATCACCCCTTCGCCCATATCCGGGAACCCATGCTGCCGGTGGCGGACCAGGAGAGCATAGATTTCGAAATGGAGCTCTCCAGGTCCGATTTCGAAGCGGAGATACACAGCTATCTGGAGACCACCCGGCATGAAGTACACCAGGCCCTCAAGGAAGCAGGGCTTGCAGCCGAGAGCATCCACCAGGTCCTGCCTGTGGGCGGATCGACTCGCATCCCGGCCGTAACCCGGTTCCTGGAAGAGGAGTTCGGAATGTCCAAGCTGCCGCTGGTGGATCCCGATCTGAGCGTGGCCAAGGGAGCCGCCATTCAGGGTGCCATCATAGACGGCAGCCGGGTCAGCCAGATCCTTATCGACGTCACCTCCCACTCCTTGAGCACGGCCGCACTGGTGGACCCCTATAACGAAATTCTCCAATGCGTGCCCATCATACCCCGCAATACGCAGATTCCAGTCACCCGTTCCGAGGTGTTCTACACCATCGCGGACAACCAGCAGCGGGTGGAAATCACCGTCTATCAAGGCGAATCCGCGGTTCCGGAGGAAAACACCCTCATCGGAACGCTGGATCTGGCCCTGGCTCCGGCACCGGAGGGAAGCCCGGTTATCATCGAGTACGCTTACGACTTAAACGGCATCATCCGGGTCAAGGCGGAACAGAAAGGCTTCAGCCGCAAGCGGGAGGTCGATCTGGACTCCTCCCAGCGCAATCAGAACTTCGTCTCTTTGGATTTCGAGGAGGACTTCGAGGATGAGCCTCTCGAGCCTGCGGACGATGCTGAAGCTTCCGGCTCCGGAGCCCAAGAGCAGAGCCGGGTGACCAACTATATCCTGCAGAAGGCAAGAGGCCTGCTGGAAAGGCTGGAAACCGGGGAAGAGCAATCCGAGCTGCAAGAGCTCATCCAGGACTACGAGCAAGCCCTGCTCGGAGACGACGAGGACGAGGTGGACGAGGCCGAGGAATCCCTTGTGGAGTACCTGGAGACCCTGGAGGAGAGAGGCCGGTAATGGCGTCCCGGAAAAAGCGCAAAAAGACCGGCAAGAAGAAGAGCGGGACCAACCTGAGCCCAGAGGGCAAGCTGGGGACCAAGCTGCTCCGCTACTGGAAAAAGGGCCTCTACGGAGAGTTCGTCACCCTGTTCCAGCGGCACTCCGAGCGGGCCAAAAAGACGGAAGCGGCCGATCTTTGGGATCCGGCAGTCTACAACCTGCTCCTCTTTGCTCTGTTCGAGGCCAAAGACTTTTCCCTCCTGGACGGCTTCTTCCAAAGCCTGCAAATCGACCCCGACCTTTCCGAAACAACCCTGGCCGCCCTGGAGGTGGCCAAGGCCGGGCGCGATCTCTGCCGCGGCGAGGCCAGCCTGGAGCAGCTCCGCTCCCTGCCCAGCCAGCTTCCCGCACCGTTTTATGAGCTGCGGGAGCATCTGGCCTCCATACCGGACAAGGCCCAGAGCTCGGCGCTTTTTGACTACCTGGACGGCCGGCGGTCCAAAGCCCGCAAGGGGGAAAAGCACCTCGCCCTGGCCGGACGCTTGGCCAAACAGCTCAGCGAGATGAGCCCCGCTTCAACCCGGAACCGCTCCGTCACTCCCTTCACCCAGTTGCGCAACAAGCTCCAGGAGATGCGGGACCTCACCCAGGACAGGCTGACTCAACAAAGCAGGGTCCTTAAGGATGCAGCCGTTTTGGCCGACCTCATCCGGGAGCTTGCGGCCCGGCCGGATAATCTCCAGGAAGAGGCCCAGGTGCGGGTCTTTCTGAGACGCTCTGGCTTCGGCTTCAGTAGACATCCTTTTGTGCGGAGCTTTTGGGAAACCGCCCTCAGGCTCGGCTGCCGGACCCACGGATCCAAATGGGAGAAATCGGTCCGTCTGGGCCTGCGTTCTCACCAGGAAGGCATTCTCCCCGGGCTGCCGGAGCACGCCTGCACCCAGCTAAGGGCCAGAGACCGCCTGGCGCAGCAAAGCCGTGAACACTTCCCGGGGCTGTTCTCGGATATCACCCTGCCGCTCAAGGAGGAGGTCTGGTCCCGCAGAGAGCGTATCGTCCTGCTCTTTGCAGTGCTGGCTCGCCTCCGGGACGTGAGCCGGGAGCTGTTCCAGCGGATGGCCATCCCGATGGATCTCGATCCGCAGGAGCTGGGACAGATCAGGAAACAGGCGACCCATTTGGGATGCCAAGCCATGCTCCAGCTCCTTCCCCTGCTGCGGGAAATGCGTCCCAACCAGAACGATACCCTTATCAAGGCGCTTGGCATCTGGTGTTCTGCTTCCGGCCCCTTGCCCATGGGCGGGGTCAAAGACCAGCTGACGGCAATAGCCCGGGAGATCTCCGGCTTGGATCTGCCTCCCCACATCTGGCTTTTTCTGCTTCTCAAAGGGGGCGAAATATACAGCCGGGCTGAAAAGGACCCCCTCCTGGCCACTATACAAAGCAAAGCCTCGCCGATGTCCCTTGAGGAAAAAAGCTTGACTCAGGCGGTTTTTCTGCTGCGGGAGACGAAGCATCCTGTCCGTGTCCTGGAGCGCTGGTCGGCTTGCCTGGAGTCTTCCGCCCTGCAAGCCCTGGCCAGGAAGTTTCTCCTGGACTGCTTTGAGGACTCGTCTAACCCGGAAGGAGACTTCTTTTACATACGGCTGGCTCCCTGGCTCAACATCCCCCGGGAGCTGATGGAGAAGCTCCTCCCCCTGGCCGGAGAGGATTTTCCACTCCGGGGGCTGGGCGAGCTCGCCTTGGCCAAACGGAATCCCAGCACCCTCCTGCCGGAGAACCAGGAAGAGGCCTCTGTTTTTCTGAAACAGCTCCCTCCGGCAGACATCCTGTACCGCGTGCTGCTCTGGATGCTTCGCTTTCCGCCCACCCGGGCCAGCGATCCGTTCCTTGCGGAGATCATCGGGCAAGTGGCCGAGTATGCGGACCGGGAGGATAAATGGGCCTTGCTGGCCGAGGCGCTCAACCACTACGGCTCAGCGAATCTGGCCTACTCGGTGTGGCAAATCTGGAAGAAAATGGGTCTCTTGGATGCTGCGCATGCGAGCGAGGACTTCAAGCAGGCCAAGCTGTGGCTGAAGCCCCTGGCCTCCCGGGGCAAGCCTTCGAGTACGGGCGGGAGGAAAGGCAAGAAATCCGGCAAGAAAAAGACCTTGCTGGACGAAGTGCTCGAGGAGAAACGAAAGAATAAGAACAAGGGGAGCTCCTGATGTTCGAATCGGATCTCAAAGCCCTGCGTCTGGCCCGGGACTGCGGCCCGGAAGAGGTCCGGCGAGCCTACGTCCGGCTCACCCGCCGCTATCCCCCGGAGCATTTCCCGGAACGGTTCAAGAAAATCAAACAGGCCCATGAACGTCTCAGCCTGGAACCCAGCCATCTGGAATCCAAGGCGAATTCGATCAGACACGCCGATTCCCCGCTGGAGGTCTTTGACGCCATGCTTGAGGAAGCCCTGGATCTGGTGCTTTCTGAAAAGCGGGAGGACGGTCTGCCGCAACAGGATGTCCGGGAGCTGGAGCCGGTGCTCAACGCCGCCCGCTACCGGGAGGAACTCTTCACCGTCTTGCAGCGGATCGCGGACAAGGGATTCGAGTATAAAGATGCCCCTTCAAGCGATCAGAGTGGGCTCGGGGGCTGAACCTAGGGCCTTTTGATGGGTTACCCCTTCCCTGGGACCGCCGCGGGCCACCGCGGCTTGTGGCAGTCTTGTTCCTGCCTGGGACCGCCGCGGGCCACCGCGGCTTCCGTCAGTCTTGTTCCTTGATCGTCATCTCGGACTGCTTGCTGCAAAAGCCCACAACACTTCTTCTTCGAGCCTGCAGTGAAATGCAGCCGGTTCGCTTTGCAACCTACCTTGGCTCCAACTCCAGACAGTAGCGGTTCTCCGGGGCGGAAAACGTCCAGGAGGTCTCAAAGGGAATGCCTTCCTTGAGATCCACCACCACCCGGACAAATTGCTCTTGGTGCCATCCGATGCGGATCTTCTCCACAAGGCTCGAATCCACCTCGATGCGGTTCTTCCCGGAGTAGGCGCGAACCGGCTTGAGATCGAAGAACACCCGGGGCGGGGGCTTCTTGGTCAGTACCCTGGCCTTGGGAAAGAACGTTTTGCTGAGCTCAACGCAGATCAGGTCCTGATTATCCCGCAGTTCATGGGACACATCTTTCAGCTTAAGCCATTTCGCCTCCTCGGCCCACACAGGAGCGCCGGAGGCGATGAAAACGAGCACAATGGCAAAGTGCACACACCAACCGGAAAGCTTGCCCATATCTCCTCCGCTCAGCCATCAATGACGCGGCTGCAAAAAGTCATGCGTGATAGATTCAAGCGCAAGTATATTATTGTAACTTTCTGATCTAACTGACAACTTGTCCACGGAGCTCTGATCATAGCAACTGCAAAACGATTTTTTGCAGCCGCATCTTCAATGGGTCAATGCATAGTACAGGAAACCGCCCACCTTGATGACAAAGATGAGTCCGATGAATGCAGAAACCGCAATGATGATCTTCTTTTCCTGAGAAGTCATGTCCTCACCGTACATGCCTGCACCAAGAAAGTGCCTCTGATAATGCCGAGCTATTCATACGGCGCATTCATCTTTTGCAACAGCCTGGCCCTTGCGGCCAGCCTGCCCTGCAGCCGCTTCCAGACCCGGTAGTTGTGCAGATCGACATAGCCGAACAATGCACAGGCTGTCCCCATCAAGAGCACCAGCCAGTAATCGCCGTCCTCCAGCACCCAGAACATGACCAAGGCCGTGGCTGCGGCCAGAACCTTGGCCAGCACCAATCCGTAAGCCACCCCCATAAGACGCATCAGCCAGCGCACGAAGGGATTCCTCTCCCCTCCTCCCCGCAGCAGGATCTTGTAGGTCAGCACCCCGTCTAGGATATTCAGCATCAGGAACAGGAAGAACAGAATCCAGGCGGCAATGAGCACGGCCTCTCCTTGGTTGTCGGAAACATGATCCAGCTGCTCGTATGAACTCCGGTTACAGTGTCTTTCTATCAAGATGTTGAAAAATATGAATTTTATTTGTATCCAATATAATTGCCCTTACCTCAGATCTGCCGCAGGCAAAGCTGACTGCTGGTCTTCTTCAGTATGCCTCCTTTGCTGGGGCCAAGGCAAGACAACTGACAGCCTTTTTCTGCCTCCCGCTTGCCCTTGATGCGTCCTTCCACTACATTGAAGGCAAAAGGACCCGCTTGCACACGGCAATCCCTTTGATCCACCGCTGGCGAGCCGTTTCATTGATAAGCCGCAACCCCGGGAGGCCAAAGGACCATGAACCAACAGCTCATCATGGCTCGCGAACGAAAGGGACTCATGGAGCTCATGGATGAGGGCCCCTATCGGATACCGCCGCGCAAGGTGGACGAGAACCTCCTTATCGCCACCTGGAACATCAGACATTTCTCCAACCGCAAGAGTGGGCGCTCCCTGCAGTATATCGCAGACATCTGCGAGCGGTTCGATCTCATCGCGCTGCAGGAGGTGAAGACTGACCTGGGCGGTCTGAGCCGGCTGCAAAGTCTGCTTCCCGGGAACTACAAGATCCTGGTCACCGATCCCACCGGTAACTATGAACGGTTTGCCTTTCTCTACGACAAGCGAACCGTAATCAGCACCGGCCTGGTCTGCGAGATCGGTTTCAAGGTTCCGAGCTCCTCACACGAGGGCTACCAGCTGCACCGCATGCCCTACTGCGCCTCTTTCCGAGCCGGACGCTTCGATTTCGTGGTCGCCAATGTCCATATCTATTGCGGCAGCACCAAAAGGGAGAGAGAGCAAAGGGAAGAAGAGATCGTCCGTTTGGCCGATTTCATCAACGCCCGGGTCAAGGTGGAGGGCAGCAAGGTCTTTGATCGGGACTTTTTCGTGGTGGGGGACTTCAACATTGAGAAGTTCGCTGACCAGTTCTTTTCCGCCCTGCAATCACGGGGTTTTGTCATGCCCGATCAGATGAGCGATTTAAACACGAACTTTTCCCGCACCGCCACGTATGACAAGATAGCCTGGGTCAACCGCCCCTCCTTTGCCTTCAGCGGCAAGGCGAACATCGTGCCCTTTGGTCAGGCCGTCTTCCAGGACAAGGACCCGCCGGGCGGGGAAAAGGAGATCAGCGACCACCTTCCGCTGTGGGCCGAGTTCAACATCCGGGAGCTCACCCAGAAGCTGGACCAGATCATCAACCGCTACCAGACCTAAGATAAGGCCATCTACATCTAGAAACTTCATTACTTTCTTGATAAAATTTTTAGTACTAGTCCTTTTTTAAGCAAATTTTCAAAAATATCATACTTTTGTCCTATTGTTGTTTTCTTGCAAAAAGTTAATTTTTGATAAAAAATGGAGAAATATATAGCAATCTATAAATGAGGTTGTGTTTACCAACAAGGAGGATAAATACCTAAATTAAAAGAATTTATATATAATTGTATTATAATTACCTAAAAATCATTATTTAATCAACAACGCGGATTGGAGAGCTTACGGTGTGGCAGCCTTCCTTTTCAATCCTTTCTCTTTTCTTTCCATAAGCGCTGATCATATCAATGATATATCAGATGCCAGTATCAAAACTAACTATTTAAAAAATATGCACTCAATGTATTGCTACATTAGCATATATGGATTTCATGTTTTTTTCAACAGAATATAAGGAAATGATCTTTTCATTTTTATTTTTTAATTTGTAGTGATATCTCAAGGAGAAAATAATGATTAAATTGAGAATTTTCATGATTATAATTTTTTTATTTATATTATCACCATCCATTGTATTGGGGAATAATGATACAATGGATGCTACACATGCCACTACTTTCGATAGTGCTATCAATTTGAAATCATATGATTCTTTTCTTCAAGTCGAAGATGAAGACCTGAGCACGCCAGGCTGGATTCAATTTGATCTCCAGGCAAGGCAAGGAATCACGGCAGCGATTACAGCAAGCATCAATCAGGGCAATCTCGATATGGTACTGTTTGATCAATACGGGAACAGCATTGACTCTTTCAATAACGTCACCAACAGCACCACCGGGACCATTACCTATACACCCACTGTTTCCGGTACTTATTACCTCAGGATCGACGGCGATTATGGCGCCGCCGGTACATATGACCTCGCCGTGTTCAACGCCTGGTTCAACCCGGGCATTACCGACGTCTCAAGAAGCTTCTTCTCCAGCCGCTCCACCGCAAAGTACATCGCCAGCGGCGGCTTCGATCTCAGCTCCTACAATGAAGACTGGTATCGCTTCGAGGCTCAAGGCGGCGAGGCGTTCGCCGTGGATCTCACTGCCCATATCAATCAGGGCAACCTGGACATGGGACTCTTCGATCAGTACGGCAACAACCTGGCCTCCAGAAACGACGTCACCGACGGCAACACCAAGACCGTCTCCTATACCCCGACAGTTTCTGGAGCTTACTACCTTAGAGTGGACGGAGATTACGGGGCCTACGGATCCTACAGCCTGAGCCCCTCGGGAGACCTCGCCTCCAACACCGACACGGATGGCGACGGGCTGTATGACGCAGCCGAATATCACCATCAGACGAATCTGAATGAGCCCGACTCCGACGGTGACGGCGTTTCGGACCCTGAGGAGCTGGCTCAAGGCAGCGACCCCAACCATAACTATCCGACCCTGGATTCCACCCTGGCCACCAGCCAGGCCAATGCTCTGCCCCTGGAGCCCAGAGATCAATTCCATGCCGTCCAGGATGCGGATCTGAGCACTTTCGGTTGGTTCAGGTTCGATCTCGTTGCCGGTCAAGGCATCACAGCCGCCGTCACAGCTCATATCAATAGAGGCAACCTGGACATGGCACTCTTTGATGAGTACGGCAACAACCTCATTTACAGAAACGACATCCCCGACGGAAACACCAAGACCATCTCCTACACACCCACAGTCTCCGGGACCTACTATCTCCGCGTGGACGGAGACTCCGGGGCCTATGGTGCTTACGACCTCGCCGTGTTCAACGCCTGGTTCAACCCGGATGTTACAGACTGTAACCGCTTTTTCTATTCGAGCCTCAACACCTCGCAGCTCATGTTGAGCGAAGAATATGGACTGAGCCGATACGATTCTGAATACTTTAGGTTTTTTCCAGTGTCTGGCAAAAGTGTTCAGATTGATATCACTCCACATATCAACATTGGAAATCTCGACATGTGGCTCATGAATGCCAACGGAAATACGATCCAATCTATAAGCAACGTCACTAATGGTAATACCAGAACATTCAACTATACAGCATCGTCCTCCGAGGTTCATTATCTCCGGATCAGAAAGGATAGCGGCGCCTACGGGGCCTTTAGCCTCAATATTACTGGGCTGGAAGATTCCGATGACGACGGAATGCTTGACGAATGGGAAATGCTGTATTTTTGCCACTTGGATCGTGACGGCACTTTGTATTGGGATGATGATCAACTGACCGACAAGCAGGAGCATGACCTTGGCACACACCCAAAGCAAGAAGATACTGATGATGACGGCATGCCGGACGGCTGGGAAGTTTTCGAAAGCTTGGATCCTTTAACCAACGACGCCTTAGCTGACAAGGATAGTGATGGATTTTGCAACTTGAGAGAGTATCGATCCGACACTAATCCAAACGATGCAACTGACTTTCCTGCTGGTACTTTAATTTTTGTGCAATCTGGTTTTGCGGGCGAGGAGCTGGGAACTATATTGAACCCCTTCAACACCATTGGAGAAGGAATTGCTTATTCTGGACCCGGAGATACGATAAGAGTTCTGGATGGCGAATATGTAGAAAATTTAGTTATCAATAAAAATATTGACTTACTTGGCAACGGTAAAGACAAAGTTATTATTAACGGAACAAATCATTCAGAACCAACTATTAAAATAGTTAACTTAGAAAAACTACATTTATCAGGATTTCATATCAAACATGGGTACGAATCCTCAATTGAATGTGATAATGCGACACTTGAAGTTTTAGACACAATAATATCTGAAAGTTATGGAGGATATGGTATAAATATATTGTCGAATTCGAATATTATTATAAAAAATTCGATAATCAGACATAACATGCTAAGTGGGATTTTGATTTCAGACAATACATCTACGGCTGCAATTACAAATTGCAATATTGTCTTTAATCAAATTGGTCTTACATGTAATAGTGGACAAAACATATTTATATTCAACTCCATCATTTACAAGAATACTGATTATGGTATTGCTTGCTACACCGAACCTGGACCATTGCTAGCTTACAACAATATAGCATCAAATGCCGCTGGCAATTATTTAGGCTGTACACAAGGCTTAGGAAGCATATCCAAAAATCCATACTTTACCAATGTAGACGAGTACGATTTCCATTTAGCATTGGTTTCTCCTTGCATAGATAGCGGTGACCCAATAAAGTTCTTAACAAGCGATTATTCAGGAGGAGATAAAATTTTTCTCGATTCAACAATGATCATTTTTCCAGGATCTTTTATATGGATTACCAACGGCAATCATACAGAAAAACTAGCTGTAAACAGCATAGACGGAAAAACAATAACTCTTAACCAACCATTGGAGCTCGAATATCTTGTTGCTGATGAGGCATACTGCTTCACGGAAACTTCTGATTTTCACAAGGAACCAACTCTTAATGGACAACGAATCAACATCGGCGCCTATGGAGGAACAAAAGAGGCAACGATAAGCGACACATGTGAAGGGGATTTCGATAACGACCATGACGTTGACGGTTTAGATTTGTCGGTTTTTGCAGCAGATTTCGGAAGAACAGACTGTAATACTCAAAACTCATGCAAGGGTGACTTTGACAGAGATAATGATGTTGACGGAACCGACCTTGCTGTTTTCACAGCAGATTTCGGAAGAACTGATTGTCCTTGATGTAAATCAAATGGTACATTTTTTTGTATTGTCGAAATGAGCTGCCAATCTGATTAATACGTCACTGTAGTGCTGAATAGAAGTACAAGGAGGCCTTGGAGACGACTTCTTCTTCCCAATGACCCCACTTTCATGCACGCCTGCTGTAGCTGAACTGTTGTCTCCTCATCATGGACTGCTACCCAGAACCATCAAAGTCAAACAAGGAGGAGCGAACATGAGAGTGAGACACATCTTTGCAGCTGGATTTGTGGTGTTGGTGGCGATTCTCTTCAATTCAATCGCTTGGGGAGTTCCGGCCCAGGTCAACTACCAGGGCCGGTTGGAGAGTGCCGGCACTCCGGTAGACGAGACGGTGACCATGAACTTCCGACTCTTTCATGAGCAGGTTGGCGGAACGCCGTTGTGGGAGGAAGTGCAGAGCGTGCCCGTCTCCCAGGGCATCTACAACGTGGTCCTGGGCACGGGCAGCATGAATCCGGCTTTCGACACCCTGGAGGATACCCTGCTCAACTACGACGTTTTGTGGTTGGAAGTCCAGATTTCCGGTGAAGCTGGACCCATGACCCCCAGGCAGAAGCTGACCAGCGTTAGCTTCGCAGTCCGAGCGGGCACGGCCGACACTGTGCCGGACGGCTCGATCAGCACGGTCAAGCTGGAGAACAGTGCCGTGACCACGGACAAGCTGGCCGCGGCCTCGGTGACCCCGGAACAGGTGGCCGGGGGGAGCTATCCGGACCTGGATGCAGACTACCTGGACGGCAGCTCGGCCGAGGACTTCGGCTCAGCCGGTCAGGTCTCCCAGAACCGGGCCGACATAGCTGACAACCAGAGTGACATTGCGGCCTTGCAGAGCAGCATCTCCAAGCTGCAAAACCGGGTCAAGGCCCTGGAAAGTCTCCTGGCCGGCGTGGTCAGAGACAAGTACGACATCTACTTCGAGGGCATGAACGTCCATGTTCGAAGCGGAAGCGGCTCGACCGACGGCAAGCCCAATGGCCTGGGCAATATGATCGTGGGCTATGACGAAGCCCGGTCGACCAGCAGCACCAAGACCGGCTCCCACAACATCGTCGTGGGCAGGGAACACAACTACAGCTCATATGGTGGTGTGGTTGCCGGTCGTCAAAACACAGTCTCCGGACCAGCAGCGACTGTCAGCGGGGGCTATTTGAACACGGCCAGTGGCGACTACAGTAGCGTCAGCGGTGGTATCGGCTGTATGGCCAGTGGCGATCGAAGTAACGTCAGTGGTGGATACGACAATACTTCCAGCGGTATTTCAAGCAGCGTCAGTGGAGGATATAACAACATGGCCAGCGGTTGGCGAAGCAGTATCAGCGGTGGTGCTACAAACACAGCAAGCAGCAATTACAGCAGCATCAGCGGAGGCAGATACAACGTGGCCAGCGGTGATTACAGCTTTGTGGGCGGCGGCGGTGGAGATGAGGAAAAAGAAGGGAACGAGGCTTTTGCAGTTTACTCTGCCATCCTTGGCGGAAGGAAAAACATGAGCGGAGATGGCATGAATCACAATTATGCTGCCGCTTCCTGCGTCAGCGGAGGATACATGGGTATTTCCAATGGCACATACAGTAGCGTCAGCGGAGGGTATGATAATACAGCCAGTGCCTATGCGAGCAATGTTGGCGGAGGTCGACAAAATACCTCCAGCGGTACTTACAGTGATGTCAGTGGCGGTTCCTTTAATCTTGCTGAGGGTGTAGATGCTGCAATCAGTGGTGGTCGAAACAATACAGCCAGTGGACAAGCCAGCAGCGTAAGCGGCGGTCTTGAAAACAGTGCCACATGGACCTACAGTAGCGTAAGTGGGGGGGAAGACAACACTGCCAGTGGACTCCACAGCAGCGTCAGCGGCGGTTCACTCAATGAAGCCACCGGGGAAGCCAGCAGCGTCAGCGGGGGCCGGGATAACACTGCCAGCACTGATTACAGCAGTGTCAGCGGAGGATATAAAAACAGTGCAGAAGGGTATTACAGCAGCGTCAGCGGCGGGAGAGAGAACTGGGCAAGAGGGTATTACAGCAGCGTCAGCGGCGGAAGAGCTAATACGGCCAGTGGCAGCGAGAGTAGCGTCAGCGGCGGGCAATCTAATACGGCCAGTGGCAGTGGCAGCAGCGTCAGCGGCGGCTACATAAACGAGGCCGCTGGCAATAGGAGCACGATCGGCGGCGGAATGGACAGGTCTGTGCCCGGCAGCAATGACTGGCGTGCCGGCAGCCTGTTTGAATCGTACTAAATATTGAATGGTCTATTTATAATTCGCAACCGCTTCTGGTTGTTTTCCGTGGAATATGCAAATAACATCCACATTCCCAAAAAATGGAGAAATAACAATGTATATGCCCTTGAAGATCTTGCTTGTAAGCTGTCTCAGTCTGGGCCTGGGCGTAAATGCTCAGGCTGCGATGAGCAGCGCTAATTACCAGGTCACCTCTTCGGTCCTGGCGGGTGGAGGAGGAAGCATGACCTCCGGCAGCTATCAAAACACTGCAACCATTGCGCAGCCTTCGCCGCTAGAGGTTTCGGAGCATGCCTTATCCCCGAGCTACCATCTCTATCCTGGGTTCTGGCACACCGTGTCCATTGTGATACCCGAGTGGTGCGAAGGGGACTTCGACGGAGACGGCGATGTGGACGGCTCGGATCTGGCCGTCTTCTCCGCGGACTTCGGCCGGACCGATTGCGGTGAGGCCCCAACCTGCGCAGGCGATTTTGACGGAGACAACGATGTGGACGGCTCGGATCTGGCCGTCTTCTCCACGGACTTCGGGCGCACGGACTGCCCCTGAAAAAGGTAAAAGCCAAACTCTAAGCGATAAGGAAATGATACAGGTATTACGATAAAAGTATCTATTCACCTTTTCGATGGATCAGCGAAATGGTGAATAGATACGATTTTTATGATAAAGCGATAAGGTTTCCGTTCAATTCAGATCCATCCTTCGAGCTTGTATCATTATGCTCCCAGCCATCCCACTTCATGACGAGATCAAAGTCGCCGCTGAATACAACTTCTGTATCCAGAATTGAGTAGCTTAACGATTAGCCCTGAGACCTGCGTTGCACAGATTAGATACTTCTGTTCTATGAACGGTGCACTGTGGAGCCCCCTGAAACGGCCTGCCGTTTCAGGGAGCTATTCGCGGAAAGCATTATTGCATCATAGCCTTCCATCAATATACGAACCTTCAGGCCTGCGTCTGCGGAGGCTTGATGGTCAGTATGCCCCTTTGCGCTTGAGAACCATCCAGAACGTCTTCCAGATGATGGCCAGATCATTGATAAAGCGCCAGTGATCGATGTACTCCAGGTCAAGCTGTACCACTTGGTTGAAATCACTGATCTTATTTCTTCCGGACACCTGCCAGAGCCCGGTAAGGCCCGGTCGCATGGAAATCCTGCGCCTATGCCACTGCTCGTAGTGGCTCACCTCGTCCAGTGTGGGCGGGCGGGTTCCCACAATGCTCATCCTTCCGCTGAGCACGTTGAGAACCTGCGGCAGCTCGTCCAGGGAGGTCTTTCGCAAAAAACGCCCGACGCGAGTTACACGGGGATCGTCCTCCATCTTAAACATGTGGCCCTGCATGTGGTTGTTCTCTTGCAGCTGCTCCTTCAGCTGCTCCGCATCCTGTACCATGGTTCGGAACTTGAGCATGGAAAACACCCGACCATGCCGGCCCACCCGTTGCTGGCGGAAAAACACGGGACCGGGGGAATCGAGCTTGATGGCCGCTGCAATGAATGGAAAAAGGATCAGAAGCACCAGCCCGCCTAGCATGCCTACGAGGCAATCCAGGGTCCTTTTATAGAGCAGTCCGGTGGGGTTGATACGGCTCATATTGACGGTCAGGGTGGGAATCCCCTGGATGGTCTCGACGTACATAGCGCTCAGATCGTCCGGATCATACATGGCAGGGACGATGCGGTAGGCGATGCCCATGTTCTTGCACAGCTCGATAGCGCCCTCAAGATCTACATCCTTGCTGCTTCTGGAAAAGGCGAAAACGACCTCGTCCACGGCGTACTCCACAAGCACTCGTTCCAGGTCATCCAGATTGCCGAGCCGCGGGACGGAGACTTTCGCTTCTGCCTGCGAGGAATCAAGGGAGACGTAGCCAACGATCCTGTGCCCCCAGCTGCGCTGACGCAGCAAGGCATTCTGGACTACGGCTGTGCGGCTGGAGTTGCCTACCAAGAGGATCCGGTGCACATTGAAGCCGCCCTTTCTTTGCCGACGGTCGAGATAGATCTCGAGAATCGTCCGTTCCACTGCGAAAAGCACGAACGTTAGCCCGGCAAAAAGAAAGAGGAACAGCCGCGTAGGGATGTCGACGCCTATTAGAATGTACCCCATGCTCAACAGGGAGAAATCGAGGCAGACGACAACAATCAAGCGCTTGGCAATTGTCATATACGAAGGCAATCGCTGCTGGGAGTACAGGCCGACCTGGCCCATGATGAAGTTGTTGACGAACATGACAAAGAGGATGCTGCCAAGGAATACCGCCTGATCCATATGCCACATGTAGCTGCCAACAACCCAGCGAATGGAGTACGCAGCATATCCAGAAAAAATAATGATCAGGCCCTCTGCGAGCATGAGCACATTAATGATGAGATTCACTTGCTGGGAATACATTGCGAAACATCCGTTTCTTTTTCCATTCTTCGCTTGTTGGTGATCACTGCTATGGATCCATTTCAAGATCACCTTAAAGGAGCCACCTTGTGATCACCTAATGGAGCCAGGTGATGATCGCTTAAAGGAGCCACCTTGTGATCACCCAATGGATCCATTTCATGATCACCTAATGGAGCCACTTTCTCCTGCCGGACCGATCATCCGTTTTTAGGGTTTCGAACCTCCCATCAACCGTGTACCTCCTGGACAAAACACACCTGCACAGGAGGGCACACAAATGGCTAACAGGAGGTTCGACATGTATCATTTTCGACAGGCCATCGTCCGCATGAGGCTGGGCGATTCGGACCGGCAGATCAAACGCTCCGGCCTCATGGGCCGCAAAAAGGCCGCAGAGGTCAGGGAGATGGCCCTTGATATGGGCTGGCTCGATCCAGAGGCAGCGCTGCCTGAAGAAGACGAGCTGCAGAAAACGTTTGGCCCGACCGCATCCAAAGAGGGCCAGTCGCCGCTCAAACCCTTTAAGCCCCAGGTAAAGACCTGGTTCGAGCAGGGCATCCAGGGAACCACCATTTTTGGGGCCTTGGTTCGCAATCACGGCTATCAGGGCTCATACTCCGGGATCCGGCGCTATCTTCAGAGCCTGAAGAAGGCAAACCCTAAGGCCAGCGTGAGGCTCGAGTTCAAGCCCGGAGAGATGGTCCAGGTGGATTTCGGTGCAGGCCCCAAGCTCCTGGATCCGGCAACCGGCAAGGAGTTCAAGACCTGGTTCTTCGTCATGACCCTAGCCTGGAGCCGGCATATGTACGTCGAGCTGATTCCCAACCAGAAGCTCGATACTTGGCTTGGCTGCCACCAGAGGGCCTTTGAGTCCTTTGGCGGAGTCACGGAGGTGGTCCGGGTGGATAACACCAAATGCGCCATCACCAAGGCCTGCTTCTATGACCCCGAGGTCCAAAGGAGCTACGAGGAGCTGGCCTGCTCCTACGGTTTCCGGATCGACCCCTGCCCGGTTGCGGATCCTGCAAAGAAGGGCCGCGTGGAGTCGGGAGTCAAATATGTCAAAAACAGCTTCTTCCCCCTGCGGGAGATCAGAAGCTTGGCCCAGGGCAATAAAGAGCTCATGGACTGGGTCATGGGCCAGGCCGGCAACCGTATCCATGGAACCACCAAGGAGAAACCCTTGACCCGGTTTGTTGAAACCGAGTCCGCCATGCTGCGCCCACTGCCATTGGTGCGGCCGGAACGTATCCTGTGGTCCCGGGTCGTTCTCCACGGAGACTGCCATATCGAGCTCGACAAGCGGTACTATTCAGCTCCATTCATTCATGTCGGCAAGGCCCTCTGGGCCAGAACCACTGAAAAGATGGTGCGCATCTACAAGGATCACGAGCTTGTAGCCACTCATCCCAGGCAGTGCAGGCCAGGGGCCAGATCCACCAATTACGACCACTACCCGCCCGAGGCACAGGCCTACCTCATGCGCGATCCCAAGTGGTGCCTCGCTCAGGCGGAGAGAATTGGACCCTATTGCCTTGAGCTCATCGAGGACCTTTTCGCCGACAGGGTCCTGGATAAGCTCAGGCCGGCCCAAGGCATCATCCGTCTCAAAGACACCTACGGGGCCAAAAGGCTGGAGATGGCCTGTCAGCGGGCTCTGGCCTATGGAACCACCACCTACAAAAGCGTCAAGGCGATCCTCAAAAAGGGGCTGGACCAGCATCCGCTGGAAGCCCAGCAGCAGCTGCCCCTCAGCGAGGTCTATACCGGCAGTGGCAAATACCAGACAGCGTTTGTCCAGTAGCCCCGGCTTGAGCCGGAAAAGGAGATCGCCATGCAGTCCTTTCCAGACCTTGCGCCTAAGCTCAAGAAGCTCAAGCTCTCCGGAATGATGGAAACCTTGTCCCTGAGAAACAAGCAAGCCACCGAGCAGCGCCTGGCTTACACCGACTTCCTCGCCCTTTTGCTGGATGACGAGGTCTCTCGCCGGGAGAACACGAAGTACGCCGGCAGGTTGCGCAGAGCCGGGTTTCGATCAAACAAGACCCTGGAGGACTTCGACTTTGACTTCAACCCCTCCCTCAACAAGCCCCTGGTCTATGATCTGGCCACCTGCCGCTTTATCCAGGAAAAGGCCTGCGTTCTCATTGCCGGGCCTTGCGGAACGGGCAAGAGCCATATAGCCCAGGCCATTGGCCACTACGCCATTCGCCAGGGATACGATGTGCTGTTCACTACGCAAACCAAGCTGTTATCCAGCCTCTCCGCGGCCAAGGCCACAGGCACCTATGCCAAGCGGTTCAACGCCCTTTGCCGAGTGCCTCTTCTGATCGTGGACGATTTCGGCCTCAAGCCCCTCCGTCCACCCTTTGATGAAGACTTCCACGAGCTCATTGCCGAGCGCTACGAGCGGCGGGCCACCATTTTGACCAGCAACCTGGATTATCCAGAGTGGATGGAGGCCTTTGAGAACAAGCTCCTGGGCGCCTCTACCATCGATAGGCTGCGGCATAACGCCTACCTCTTGGTACTGGAAGGAGGGAGCTATCGCGTATTGAGAGAGCAGGCAGCCGCTTCGATAAAAGATCCATGAGGATGGGCGGAGCTGTCATGCCGATTGCAGCCGCTACATATTCCCTCCGGGTGTAGCTCGCAATCGGCCCGCCAGCCCCGCCGATGCCCGAAATGCTAAAAGAGCCCGAAAAACAAAAAGAAACAACTATAGAGCCGCTTTTCAGGATATCAATCTCCAATGATTAACTTCTCCAAATGGACGTTTTGAATCACCAAAAAACGAACAAAGAATGAAGGTATCGAAACCCTAAAATCGGCCCTCCAAAATGGCTCCATTAAGGTGATCATGGAGTGGCTCCATTAGGCGATCATGGGTGGTTCCATTAGGGTGATCATTGACATCGCTATGCGCTATGTGCTCTGCCGATGCAAAACCATCTGTGGATATGCAACGCATAACCGGTCAGAGGAGTAACCCATTATTTCACCACGGAGGCCACGGAGCATTGAAATGGTACAATGCTTTGCCTGTCGGCCAATCCTGCTGTCGATTGCCTCACATGCCGGAGATCATGAGATTGCTTTCTTGCTGCGATAGCAGCTGCACTTGAGCTTTAAGTTTTGGCTGCAGCCAAAACTTTAAGCCCTAACGCGGTGCTCGCTGTGATCGCTAGCGAGTCCTCGAGCGGGTGGTAAATCCTCTGAATGATCACAACAATGCTATCTCGGAACGTAGTCGGCCAGTACCGGCTTGAGCTGCGCCAGAAAGCGATCCAATATTCTTTGCCCTTCTGCCAAGCTCTGATGAGATCGAAGCACCATCTCTGCCCGGACCAATGCTCCGTCGGTTCGCTGCTTCGTAACGCCGTCCCAAAAAAGGTACCACTTGTTCAGATACTCCGAGGTGATCACCCGTCCCCGCTGCTCGAACCAGAAGTTGGATAGCAGTCTCTGACCAGATTTGCCGAGGACCATCTGATGGACCGGAAAGTCCCGGCCAGTAGTCGGATTCGGCGGCAGCACCCGCTTGCCCTTCAGGACGAAGCCTCCCCCCAGGAGGCAGGAGGCCGGGGCATGGGCGGTGTGCTGGGTAGTCTGGTACTCATAGTAGGGAATGAGCAGGTGGACCACATTGCCGCTCCGGGGGTTCCTGTAGATGCCGGTCACGTAGTCATCCGCCCAGAGGCTGTCCAGGATCCCTTCGCTCAGGGTTCGGTGCTCGCCGTTCCAGGCCCCGATCTTGACCGGAAACTCATTCAAGCTCTTTCTCTCGGGTACTATCTGGCTTTGGACCAGTCCGCTGCCCAGCCAGGAAAAACTCAGGAGAACCAGGGCCATGATTGCCAAGTGAACAGCATTCCTGGAGGCAAACCGGGACGAAGCCCTCCTGTCAGGGCTTCCGGAAGCAGCAGCCTGTTGCTGCCCTGTTGCGGCTTTTTGCCTATTTCCATCCCGAGGGCTGCCCGCCCTTCTCCATACCCGTACTTTCTTTAAAACAAAGCTCACCAGCCCCAATAGCAGCACAGCCACAAAAAAGACCCCGAATCCGGAAGCCTCGTGGAACCATCCCTCAATAAAGGAAGGAGAAATATACTTGGCAGCCAGGCCCATAGCCACAATGCGCAGGGAGTTGGCCAGCACGGCCACCGGCACGCTCAGGGCAAGGAGGAGAAGGCGCTCCCACCAGCTTCGATGATAGAGAAAGCCAAGGACCAGGCCAATAATGATGACGGGGAAAAAGTAGCGCAGCCCGCTGCAGGCATCCACCACCTGGAGCTGAGTAAAGCCCATATCAATGATGTTCCCTTCCCGGAAGGCGGGAACCTGTAAACCGTGAAAAAAGGGCATGGAAAGCTGGGAGGACGCGAGCCGCAGCCTGAAGGTCAAAATTTGATTGATGAACGGCGGAGCAGGTACGGCAAAGGCCAGGACAACCAACGGGACTGCCAGCGGTTTGAGTGCCCTGAAGCCCAGGAGCGCGATGGATCCGGCCACCGCTGCAAGCCACATGGAGCCGTAGACCAGGGTCTCTAAAGAGCCCAGCCGACCGACGATATAGAAAAATCCCGTCAGCCCGAGAACGATGTAGGCCGGCCATACTGCACCGCCGCTGTTCCTCCCGATGGAGCCCTTGACCTGATTGACCAAGTAGGCGAACAGGATCGGAATGAGCATACAGTAGCTGTTGTCCTCAGTGTTCCATCGTCCCCAGAGCGCCGGGAAGTGCTGCCAGTACATCCAGGCAAAGGCCAGGACAACCAACCCAAGAACCGCAAGGGTCAGACTCGCGTTTCGATCCTTTGGTAAGGCTAACATGAAAGCCATGTGTCAACAGTCCTAAACATAAACGATCTGCTTCAATCCCCTGAATAATGCATTTTAATTACGCAGTATACGCTCGCATGGCAAAATAACGCGAAAAAGGTAAACTTCATGACAACTAAAAAACAAGGTTCAGGATGCCTTACCAGTCCTGAGCTTGAGTGCAGTTTTAATTTCTGCAGAATAAAGAAGCCTTTTACCTGTCTTAATACACTGGAGTTAATATCTTCACATCTTTCCAGAGGAATTCAGATTTCATAAACAAAGGGGGAATTAAAATCCTGAAGTAAGGGCAAGTTCTTGTCTTTGTCTGAGAGAATTGGTGGATCAATTGGCCAGTTGATATTCAATTGAGGATCATCCCATCTAAGCCCCGCATCAACCGCAGGATCGAAGAAACTATCGACCTTGTATTGAAATTCCACGCCTGGGATCAGGGTTTGATAACCGTGGGCAAAACCACGGGGAACAAAAAGTTGCTTTCTGTTTTCCGCTGACAATTCTATGGAGTGCCATTTACTGAAGCTTGGTGAGTTACGCCTCAAATCGACAACCACGTCAAAGACGGCCCCTGAAGTCACTCTTACGAGCTTTGCCTGTGTTGAGGGAGGCAGTTGAAAATGCAATCCCCTGAGAACTCCCGCTTGTTCGGAACGTACGTGATTGTCCTGAACAAAGTGGACCCTGATGCCGTTTTCTTCAAACACCTTTTCATTAAAGGTTTCCATAAAAAAACCGCGTCTGTCCTCAAACACTTTGGTCTTGACAACAAAGAGTCCTGGAAAACCGGTTTCCTCAATCACCATCCTCATCCTTTGCAGTCCAGCCTTTTGTCTGAATTAAGATCTGACCCCATTCTAGCTAATGCTTCCCTGTCCGGCCCTTCTGATGAGGTATTGGCCATATTGATTCTTTTTCAGAGGTTCTGCCAGAGCCAAAAGCTGATCAGAATCAATATAACCTAACTCATGAGCAATTTCCTCAATACAGGCCACTTTCAGTCCTTGCCTTTTTTCAATGATCTCAATGAACGAACCGGCCTCCAGCAAGCTTTCATGCGTACCTGTATCCAGCCATGCATATCCTCGGCCCATAATTTCTACCTTAAGGCGACTCTTTTCCAGAAAGGCCTGGTTCACATCAGTGATTTCCAGTTCTCCTCTCCCTGATGGTCGAATTCCCTTGGCGATCTTAACAACGTCATTGGTGTAGAAATATAATCCGGTGACAGCATAATTGGACTTAGGTTGTTTCGGCTTTTCTTCAATGGATACAGCGCTCATATTTTGGTCAAACTCTACCACCCCATAGCGTTCGGGATCGTTGACTTGGTAGCCGAAAATAACTGATTTGCGCTGTTGTCGAACGACTTTAACCGAATCGTCCAACAATCGAGTCAAATTGTGGCCATAAAAAAGGTTATCACCGAGAATCAGGCAGACATCATCGTCCCCAATAAACTCCTCGCCAATGAGAAAGGCCTGGGCCAACCCTTCAGGTTTTGGCTGCTCTGCAAAGGAAAATTGCATTCCGATCTCCCTTCCATCCCCCAGAAGCTCCCGGAACATAGGTAGATCCCTAGGCGTGGAAATGACTAGGACTTCCCGGATTCCAGCCAGCATGACGACAGACAAGGGATAATAGACCATTGGCTTATCATAGATAGGGATCAGTTGCTTACAAACCCCCCGGGTCAAAGGATAGAGCCGTGTCCCGCTTCCTCCAGCTAAAATGATGGCTTTCACAACTGGAATCCTTTCTCGATGTCACTTTAAAATATATTGCCGATTTCTCCCGACTCTTGAAAAGCCAAAACGCCTGTACTTTCTTGTCGCTTCCCTCTTCATGGCTCAAACACATCTTTACCCTTCGTGGGCTTATTATCTATGCTCTTTCAGCGTACCAGTCATCCATGAAAGCACGATATTCTCCGCTCTGTACTTGCTTCAGCCAATGGTCATTGTCAGCATACCATTTGATCGTTTCATCCATGCCATCGGCAAAGCTGTACTCTGGCTTAAAACCAAGATCCCGCCTGGCTAATGAATAATTCATGGCATAACGGCGATCATGACCCGGTCTATCTTTCACAAAACTGATGAGATCTTCAGGCTTGCCAAGAGCGCTGAGCACTGTTCTGACCACATCCAAGTTGGTCAACTCAGCATTGCCCCCAAAATTGTAGATTGCCCCTGGCCTGCCTTTTTCAAGAGCTAGCTCCACACCACGGCAATGGTCGAGGACATAGATCCAATCTCGTATATTCAATCCATCGCCATAGACGGGTAAATTTTCATCTGTAATAGCCCTGATATACATCAGGGGGATAAGCTTCTCCGGAAATTGATAAGGTCCATAATTATTGGAGCAGCGGGTAACGATGGCCGGAAATCCATAGGTTTCATGAAAGGCCCGCACCAGCAGGTCGGCTGAAGCTTTTGAAGCTGAATACGGGCTGTTCGGAGCCAGACGGTTGTCTTCAGTGAACGGTGGGTCATCCGGGCCAAGGGACCCATAGACCTCGTCAGTGGAGACATGGACAAAACGCTCGATCTTCAACTCCTTGGACAGCCAGAGCAGATTCTGCACACCCATGACATTAGTGGTGATGAATGGGGAAGGATCGTTGATGGAGCGATCCACATGGGACTCGGCAGCAAAGTTGATCACGGCATCGGGTCTGTGCGTTTCCAGGATCCTCCGAATTCCTTCATTATCGGCAATATCAGCTTTCTCGAAGACATATCGCCTCCCATTGCCGGAACCTTCCAGGGGCTTCAAGTTGGCCGGGTTGCCGGCATAGGTCAGCTTGTCGACATTGATCACCTGGATATCGGAATGTCTTTCAAGCATGTGATAGATGAAGTTGGTGCCGATAAAGCCGCACCCGCCGGTGACCAGTAACCTCACGTCATTGTCCCCTTAGGCTGCCTGGATGAACCTTTGATCCGGCTTTTTAGGGAAAAGGGCTGAAAACTTGGGACGCCAGGAATACCGGCCTTCGGCAAGCTCAAGAAACAGTTGTTCATACTGATCCGCAATGACGTCCCAGTTGTAATGAAGGGAAATGCGCTCGACAGCCCGCTGCCTGTAATCTTCGAGCTTGTGCTCGTTGTCCAAGGCCCACTGCATGGCCGAGGCCAATGAATTGATGGTGCCCTTGAAATAAATGCCTCCATCCTTGAGCACATCATGATTGAATGGAACATCGGCGGCTATGGTGAAGCAGCCTGAGCCCATGGTCTGAAGAAGAGCAGGATTAGTGCCCCCCACGGAGTTTCCATGGACATAGGCATGGCAGGAGCACCATAGCTCGCGCAGCAGCTCCTTTTCGTATATGAATCCGGGCAGAATTATATTCTCCCTAGCCCCGGCCTCGGCCTCGATAGCCCTAGCGTATTCAGTGGGATAGGGGCTGCCGCCCACAAGCACGAGTTTCTTGTTGGTTTTTAAGGTTTTGAAGGCCTCCAGTGTAAGTAACGGATGGTTCTCCGGTTCAAAGCGGGTGATCTGTAGAAAATACCCCCCTTTTTTCAGACCCATCTCAGCCAGTCTAGTATATTGGTCACAAGTCTGCACCGGAGCACCATAGGCGATCTCGGATGAATCAACACCGTAGACACTCCTGTAGTACTCTTGAATGCCTGCAGAGTCAGAAACCAGACGGTTTACCACTATACAGGCAATACGTTCTGAAAGCTTGTAGTAGTTACGGCCGGCAAAGCCCCATTTGGAACGTTTCCACTCCAGCCCGTCAGTGTTCAGGGCTACGGTCTTTCCAGCCAGGCGCAGAGGCAGGATGAATGGGGAATTAGCGGCGTTGAAAACCATGTGCACATCGAAGCTGCGCTTGAGTGAATCCAGTACCGAGAGGAAGGTGTGGGAGAAGGTGTCCAGGGATTTTTTCTTCAGGCTGGGAAGGTAAATGAGACGCATGCCTTCAAAAGAGTTCAAGCGCTCATTGGCATGATAGTATGATGATCGGCAATAAACAGTCACTTCATGGCCCCTGGAGGCCAAGCGTCGCCCCACTTCTTCAACGCAGGTCTCGAATCCACCATATTGGGCTGGAACCCCGCGTGTGCCAATGAGAGCGATAGAAAGCTTTTTAAACTGCATGATGATAATCAGTACTTGTTACGTGATCGTTTATTACTACTTGTTAAAGGGGATAGAAAAGGCCTTCTTCAATGTGTCCCAGCGATTGGTATTCATGCCCACGTAATGCCTTTCGAACTCGGAACGTTTGGTGCGCGAGTAGACTTCATCGTAATGGGGATTCCAGACATGAGACCCGCTGTAGGAGTGGTAGGCCCAGCCCCAGTTATTAACATTGAAAATGGAGACCAGGTCCAAAAGATATTGCTCCCCGCCCTTTGCCCACCTTGCGGCGCCGAACTCGCCGATTAAGATAGGCACGTCATGCCTTGCCTGAAATCGCTTGACAGGAGCTACAGCTTTCTCCAGCCGGTACTTATCCCAGTAGCGGAAACGTATCCGGCCTGGATATTCCGGACCGCGTCTAAACATGCCAACCCCCTGGTGAGTAAAGGCATGCGGCTTGTACATGTGGAAATTGTACAGGATACGCTCGTGATCTAGTTTGTCGAAGGACCTGTATCCTAGAGGATCGCCACCGGGACCTGGGGAAACGGCGATCCAGCAATCAGGATCCTCCCCCCGCAGCGCTGTGATGATACGTTCCAATAGTACCGGCCATTGTTTGGGTACGCCACTTTTCCCACCAGCATTAACCCGCGGCTCGCTAAGGAATTGATAACCGGCCAGCTCGGGGCCTCGTTCAGCAAAATGCTTCGCTAAGCTGCTAGCCGTTTCCACAACCTCGTCCAGGTATTTCTTATTGTTCCAGAAAACAGGCGTGTTCTGCTTGAAATCGAGTGCGGGGTCCATAGGGAATTGGTACAGGACAATCAATGCGGTGAATCCTCGTTTTTTGCATGCATCTAAAACTTTGTCCGCCCACAAGATCTCCTTGGCCAACGCCTGCTGTGAGCTGATTTTATCGATCTTGGCGCGTAGCCGAGGCTTGAGCTGCAGAGACAAAAAGTTCGCATCGACCATGGCGTCGATAGTGCCAACATCGCTGGCATCGGAGGTGGTGGACGACATGACAAAACCACGCCATGGCCATTGGTGAGGGCAATCAGCGGCATGGGCAACTACGATATTCTCCACCAGCATCAAGCACAACACGACAATCCACACCGCATAATGCACAGACTTAGGATAAAAGGCGCGATATGTTCTCACGACGCGTGTTCCAAACGATTATTAGTGTATTTGTGCAGTCTGACTATGAGCGCCAAAACAAAACAGATATGGAAAATGCCATCAGAGATGGAAAAATGATTGAGCGTCACAGATGAGATCCCGACAAAGATCATGTAGAAAAAGCAAAATGCCGCCAAGTCTTCGTTTTCATCCTTGTTGCGCTGCATCAGGGCCCAGCTTCTCTTCAAGGCGGTCATGAAAAAAGCGGCAAGCCATACTAGGCCGAGGACTCCAAAATTGCGGATAAAAATGAAGTAACCCAGGTCAGTCTGCTTGCCCAACAGCCTAAAGTACTCTTTTTTGGCTAAGGGAAGATGTTCGTAAGCTGCCTCGTTGGCGCGTATGGCGCTGCTGCCGGTACCCAAGAGGGGTGATTTCATAAGTTCGTCGAAGTTAAACTCGATGTAGTTCAGGCGTCCCTTCCAAGTACCCTTCTGGTGCACCAAGTCGTAGTAGGTGGACTCGAAAAGCTCCACCAGCAGGTTCGACTTGAACACCGTGAATATGACTACACCGCCGAATGCAACGATCACAACGGCCACGAGACTCTTCTTTAGATTGCCCCTGACCAGGGCCAGCAGGGTAAACACGAGCATGGCTGCCATGAGTCGCATGCGGCTTTGACGGAAAACATGCGCCACCACAAAGACTGCAGATTTCCACCCTGCCGAGAAGCTTAGCGCCCCTTTTGTGAACAATCTGGAAAAGGACCACACCGCGCAAAAACTCATCAAAGACATGCTGGGAATGTATGCCCGTTTAACGCCCAAGCGCTCGTAATGGCCTTCGGCCCAGTCATGGTAAAACATTACCGGTCCGAAATAGTTCACAACACTCAAAGCGATGATGACAATTGCAATGTAAGACATTACATTAAGCGCTCGCCGGAACCGTTCTGGCTTGTCGAAAATGTACAAGAAAAAAAAGAATGAGAAGTAATACAGCGAGTATCGGCTGGCGATAATAGAATCGAGGTATGATAGGTCGAACCGTATGTTGGCATAAAAAATGTGGAACACGACCATGAACAGAAGAATGCCAACGTACAAGGCAAATACATTATGAAAGATCTGCCCCGGCTGTTTTCGAAAAAAAAGCCAGATCAGGCTCAGTGCAAGCATCAATAGGCCAATGTCTATCGTGTTGAACTCTCCCTCGATCTTGGACCAAGGGAACAAAAAAAAGAAGTTGTTGACGGCTACGAGTAAGAAAAAGAAAAGGAGAAAATACATATGCTGTCTTGATCCGCATTCCCTGTTAAATTCGTTCTTCGTACAGCCGCTCAAAACTGCGCACATATTGGTCAAGCCTGAAACTCTTTTCCAGTCGTCGTCTGCCCGCCGTTCCCATAGATATCCTCAACGCCTTGTCCGCTATGAGCGTAGCCAGAGCGTTAGCAAACTCTTGGGGGACGTTGGGCGTAAAGAGAAAACCGGTTTCACCAGGAATAACAATTTCAGTAAGTCCTCCGTGTCTGGAGGCCACCACCGGTTTTGCCGAAGCCATGGCCTCCAGGGCCACCATTCCGAACGGTTCGGGTTCAGTGGAAGGCACGACAGCAATGTCACAGGCGTCCCAGACAACACGGATGTCTTCCATGAAATCTAGGATGCGAAGCGATGAGCGCGCGGCTGAAGTCGACACAGCAGCTTTGAGATTTTCTCGAAAATGCTCCTGTCCCGGCGGTGGTCCACCGATTATGCAAAATATTACGCCCTTAACCCCTCGTCCGATAAGGATTTCGGCTACCTGGACAAATAGAAGCTGTCCTTTCCAGCGATTAATGCGCCCTACCAAAGCTATGAGAACATCATTTTCATCAAGACCCAGATGTTGGCGAAAGGCAGCCACAGCTTGAGCATTGGCAGATCCCCAGGGATCCATTCCATTGTGGATAATAGTGATCCTATTCCTCAGTTTCGGACTCTCACGGAGCAGATTATCTGCCACTGCATGGGAAATGGCTACCGCCTTGTCGGCGAATAGCGACAACATGAGAGGAAAGCACTTGCGAACCATGTCCGGATGTTCGATGATTTCATGAACGTGCCAGACATGCTCGATACGGTGCATCTTAGCCCAAACAGCGCCGTTCAACACTGCCAGTGTATTGGAATGCACTACGTCCACTCGCCTACCGCCCAGTGCGGACCGCATGCCGTACAGGGAGGAAAGCACCTGCAGGAGAAAGCGCACTAGCCCCTTGGGTGTGAGCATGGCCCGACTAATTTTGGCCACCGGGGCAATGAGGGTCTCCACACCTCGGTTTTCAAGTTCCTCCTTCAACGGCCCCTCCGCTGGAAGGACAACGATGGGATGAAAGCGCGTCGTGTCCAACCCACTCGCAAGATAGAGGAACATCTTGTCAGAGCCGTACATCTCGGCAGACTGATGAATAAAAAGGATTACCTTCACGCTGCTTACAAAAAGTTGCGTCGCAAGGACAAAAAAGCTCCCAGCGACTTTTGTTGGTTTATTTTGCGGGATTTAAGCATAGAAAGTACAGAAAAAAGCAAAAAACGGGCTACCGAGCGTACAAGCATTGAACCATACACCAAATAATACAAGGACCTCGAGGAGTAACGTCTATGATAGCGCAAAATACCATCAACAATAAGGTATTCACGCTCCGGATTGAAACCGCCAAAATGAACATACTGCAAGGACGGCAAAAAGACGATGCGCTTGCCTGCTAACTGTACTTGTTTGCAAAAATCCGTATCCTCGCCGTACATAAAGATGGATGCATCCATACCTTTAAGTTGTTCCCACAGTGACTTGCGGAGGAGCATAAAAGAGCCTTCCACCATATCCACTGAATAACCATTCTTTAATGATTCTTCTGGAAAATTGCCATGTTTGAAAGGCCTTGTACGGTAGTTGAGCATTCGGACCATTAGACAAGCAGGAAAATTCGGAAAACGCTGTACAGAGTGACGGTAATTGCTGTCGACATCTAACATTTTTGCGCCCACAACTCCCACAGTTTCATCACGTTCGAGTAGCTCGATGCCTGACACCAGGTCCGAGCACAGCATAGTATCGTTGTTTAACAGTACTATGAACTCGCCTTGTGCTTTGGCCACACCAAGGTTGTTGCCGCCGGCAAATCCTAGGTTCTTATCTGCGGCAATGAGCAATACCTCAGGAAAGTGCTCGCCTATGTAGGACGCGTCATTGTCGGGCGAGGCATTGTCCACAACCACGACCTCATAGGGTATGGACAATTCGCACTCGAGGGAATTCAAGCAATCGCGCATGAATCGTCGACCATTGTAGTTAACGATTACCACGGACAGGACTGGGGATTGAGAGGCGGTCATGACCTTTCCTCTGTATGCTCCTCGTTTGTCTGACGATGCCAAATGTTCAGATCGAGCCCCGTCAAGGCTGCCAATTTTTCTGTTTCCTCGCGAGCCGCTTGCCGGAACCGGGCTGGTGTCTGCGCCCTCTCGTCTGGAACGGTCTTGGCGTACGGACTGCGATTGAGTTTGTCTACCGCCATAGCCACCTTGAGGCGCAGGGCCTCGCCACGCAACAGCGACCTGACGATGGGACTGAGCAGGTATTTCAACGCACTCTCACCGTATAGCAGGTCGCGAACAATGGTAAACTTCGGTCTCGAGGCGACATTGCTGCGTTCGTCCAATATATCGTCGTCCAAGACTGACTCTATGCCGAGAAAACGGCAAATGCGCGCGTATACCAGCTCCTTCGTCTCTGGGGCTATGAATTCGTCAAATTTCAGAAAGAGGAACTTCGAGTCAGGGAAGACCCTTTGGAAGCGCTCAACCTGATCGGCGTAACGCCCTCGCGCCATATAGCTGTAATGTGTCTGGGCAAAACAGCGGTTCGGTCCGGAAAGCCTCTCCTTCTCGACCTCCAGAGCCTGGGCGAATCCCAGATCCTCATAGCCGCGGGACTTGGTCATACGGTAATGCGAATAGGCTCGGTCAATAGGTTCGCGGAAGATAAACAACAGATGTGGGTTGGGCACGACGTCGCGCATACGCCAAGGTGTTTCCTCGTAAAACATGTACTCGGGACAGACTTCCCCGCACACTGCATTCCTGTGGCATCGAAACCACTGCATGTACCACTCGATGCCCTTGGCAAAACGCTTTTCGTCAGAAAAGTATTGGGTTTCCTTAATGGATGGCAAACACAACCTCGGCTCCCGGACCAGGCGACCGTGAAGTGTCGATGTGCCCGCTTTTTGGGCACCGACAACAAAAAACGATGGAGCATAGTTTATCATGCCGCACTCACTCGGCTTTTCTCAAGCACGTCTTGTGGCCTCATGAGACCGAGTAGCTCCTAATGCATTGCGCCGTTTCGCCGCCAATGTGCTCGGCTAATTCGGAATTGGATTTGGCATACATGTCCCGTATGCGCTTCACTTGCTCGTCCGAAAGGACTCGGGAGCGTTGTGGTAACCTCCGTAACAGTCCTTTCATCAGGGAATACACGCCGTCGGGTAGGGCGAAGGGCGGATCCGGATGGTACTCGGTGCGACGAAATGCATTGATGCGGCGCAAAACGCTGCTGCCCACCGTGGGCAACCCGATATTAACTTCCCTGCGCACAGCATCAGCTGGAGGCAGATCAGACTCCACGCCCATAAATTTACACAATCGAGTCAAATAGTCCTCGGGATTAACTCGCATGCGCTCATAGCACATAAACAGGCAATTATCCTTACCTAAAGCCTTAATATAAGCCTCGTACAATGGAAGATAATCGAAAAACTGGCCCTTGGGGGAAGAGGTCTTCCAGGATTCGTCCATCAGCAACCGCTCAATTGAGCAGGAATAGCCCTCCAACAGCATGGTCCGATACATGTCGTCGATCATATCCGTCTGGTTGCGCAGAGCGCAAAACATCTTTGCCTCCGGAAAGGCATCACGGATACGTCGAGTAATAAGAAAACGGTCTGCCCCACCGGAGGCAGGGTGCCCCGACAAGCGCTCGGCGGAAATCATTATCACATCCTTTGCAGGAATAGCACGATCGGCAACTTCCTTTTCCACGCGTTTCCTCATTGCCACAGCGTCAAACATACTTTCGGCAGGCTTGACCAGCCCACGCATGATTGGGTCTTTCCAAGGAGCTGAGGAGTCGACAATGTTATGAATATGCTTGTGATGGGGATAAAATACCATCTGGAACCATGTAGTGCCGGTCTTGTGCAAGCCGATATGAAATACTGTATTCATCTTGCTCAGCCTTGGTTTGCATTCCTCTAAAGAAAAAAACTTGGCACGGATGTCGACGCAGCCGGCAAATGAGAGCAGGAGCCCGGCAATCAATCCCCGCGAGCACGTGGTTGCAAGTGATCGCGCTGTGCCCATCCGGATGTTGCCTCCGCCCCAGCGCCTGCGGTCGCCTCACCACACCGGGGATCTCGACGTGCAAACATCACTGGACGTTATCGGACCACATGGAAGTATCTAGTCCCGTCATGGCTGCAAGGCGCGCATTGTGCTTTACATAGACATCCTTTAGCCTGCGCAAAGTCTCCAAATCCTGGGGTGTTTTCTCGGAACGCCCCGAGCGGACGTTAAAACGTCGATACATGGGCAACAGCCATGGCTTTAATATGCCTTTCACATCGGAGTCGCCAATCAGTTTTTTCAAACGCTGCAACTTAATAGAGCGCACCTCGTATGTAGGGTTCTTTCTGTCGAAGGAGTAGTCATCGTAGAAAGATGCGTCGATATCCAGACGAACGCTGATATTGCGCATAAATTGGTCAGGCTGCGACACCAGTTCCTCGAACAGGAAAAACGCCGTGCCTTGTTCCCCAAACCTTTCCAGCCAGCACCTGACATGTTGGTCGTATTTGCCGTGCTCCACTGCGTTTCGCAATACCGGTCGATTTGCGAACTTTTTGCCATCCCGCAACAGCAGATCATCGACAAATTGCGAAAACGTGTATTTAAAGGGCAACAGGCCAATATTGTTCTTGGCGAAATGGAACAGGGAATAAGCTCGAGCGGCCGGCTCGCGCAGCATAAAAACTATGAGTGGCCGTGGATTCATGCCCGAAAGCACGGTAAACGCTGTCTCCTGGTAAAAATAGTCCGGCGTCGCTTCCAGAGCCACTGCCTTCCGGGTCGAACAATTGCTAAAATAGGCTGCATAGCCGTCCATGCCCTGCTCGAAGTAATTGCCGGCCGCTTTGTAAAGCGGGTGCCCTTTGTCCATCAGATAGTACGTTTCCTTCTCTGAAGACGGGCACACAGCAGGATGATGGGCTAGATAGTAAAAAACCGATGTCGTGCCGCTTTTGGGTACGCCGACCATGACTACGTTGGGCAACATGAAGAATGAGCTCCTGCTAACCTTGCTTTTTAAGCGCCGTGGTAGGTAAAAAATGTTTTATCAGTGACTCCCCCACAGGAAGTGACCAGATTCCCAGGCGTTTCCAAACCAAGTACATGCAGAGCAGATTCATTAAGCCCAGCCCTACAGATGTGGCGCAGGCTGCACCGACTACACCGTAAAGCATTGTCAGGCAAGCGTTGGCGAGGATGGTCATCAGTGCCCCAACGAACACGGCGTTGCGCATAGCCTTTTCACATCCGCCCATGATCAGGGCCAAGCCCACCGGCCCTACAGCCACGTTAACGTATTGCCCGAAAGCAAGGATGGCCAGGGCGGTGGAGCCGATTCGAAATTCTTCACCAAACAGGCTCATGATAAAACCAGGCAACAGCAAAAACAGCAGGAACAAGGGCGCGGCGATGAGGGCAGCTAGCTTGGTGGTCCCTCGCACGACTTGCGCAAAAGCCTGAAAGTCACCATTTTTGTACAAGGAGGCGAATTTGGGCCCGGCCACGGAATTGACCGCTACGAGCGCAAACGACATCAAGATAGAGGTGCGCTCTGCGATACGGTAGATGCCCACATCTTCGGCGCTGCCCACCACCCCCAAGAAGAACGTCGATGTCCAGGTCATGATCAGGTGGTTGGACTTGACCAAGAACAGCGGCAGGCTCGTGGCCATGAGTAGCCTGTAATCGAAACTCGGCTTCACCTCACGCAGTTGGGGGGTGTTTTTGTTCCAAAAATAGATGCCCAACAAGAGTGTGAGGATACAGGCTCCAGCTTGGGCCAGGACCGCGCCGTTGACGCCGAACAATGAACATAAGGGAAACACGAGCAGCACGGCAAAGAGCGGCATGGACGTACTAAAGACAAAGGTGCCGGCCATGATACGCATGATGGAGCGCAACATGACCGCGTGCAGCAAAAACAAGGACATGGGAACAACAGCAAGCGACATCCAGCGCAGTGGTTGTCTCAACTCTGGCTTGGAAAAGATGGTCTCAGCAATGAATGGAGCCGTCGCTAGGATGACGAAGAAGACCACCAGCGAGGACAAGAGAGATGTCAGCATTCCCTGGACATAGACCCCTTTGACACCAGCCCAGTCTTTTGCTGACGCACCGCCAGCGGCGTATTTGAGCATGGCATTTTCCAGTCCCAGTCTGCCGACAATGGTGCCGATAGTGGTCACGGTCAGAGCCAGGAAATATAGGCCGGTTCCAGACGCACCGATTAGGTGAGCAAGACATAGGTTGAACACGAACGTCAGGAATGTACCGAGAATCTTCAATGGCAGGGATATGGACGTGCCTTTGAGGATTTCGACCATGTGGCCGTCGAATGTAGTGCGCTCGCGTAATGTTTTCAGCATAGGCATCAGGCGAAGCGCCCCTTGGACGGACTACGCGTTCAATCCATTTATTAGCCGTTTATTGAGACGCCCGGCGATCGCAGTGATGAGCGACTGCCGAACTGGAGAAAGGCCTTGACGCCATTTCTCATCGAAACGTATCGTCGTATGCTCGCTTTTGCGCAACCGCATGTTGCCTGCAAAGGTATGATGCTTCGTCACTTTCCAGTCGTCGATCAAGCCACATTCCTCTATTCTCGCAAAGCGTTGCAGCCTACGGAGCGCGGCTCCAGGATCGGCCGCAAGCTCTTCATATCGGAGGTGAATGTACTGATACATGGGCAACGTCTCGACAAAATTGAGATATTGAAGATTTCGCCACCACCAACCTACTGCGGCCCGAAGCAGTAATTGCTTTTTAGCGCCCATCCGATATCCGCGCATTGATGCCGAATAAACCACACCGCGCACGTCGCGGGTCAGATAGACTACCTTGACTGAAACTTGTTTGACGAACCGACTTTGCAAAAGCTGCTTTAGTCGAGATAAACGCCCGCTACTATCGAAGAACATCTCGGCCTCGGGCTTAGCAGCGGCCAGTTCCTCCATCAAAAAGTCGTTGAAGGCATCGAAGGACATAGAGCGCCAATCCAAATCACAAGCCTTACGCAGCACAGGGCCCCATATGGGGCATTCGTTCAAGGCCTCTCCACAAGCGCAAAAATCGGGTATGGGCTCTGCCGAATCAAGACAACCGGGCAGCCTGTCTATCTCGCCTAGGC
>CAZQPF010000025.1:478-38465 GCA_964595165.1 uncultured Desulfohalobiaceae bacterium | reverse complement strand
GGGGTGGTCAATTTTGCGTTATCACAGGTGGTCAATTTTGGGTTGTCATAACTAATCGATGCTCTGCAGGGCGAGGGAGAACTTTCGGCGAGGGGTATCGGAGCCGGCATCAAGCATCACCGGCAGCTGCAGGAACTCGCCGTTAACGAGCAGTGAGTGCAGGGATTGGAACTGCATGGCCCAGAAGGGGAGCTTGCCCCTGGCGTCGGCATGGCTGTTCCAGAGGTGAAAGGCCCATTCCGCTTGGGTCTGGAAGACTTTGACCTGGTCCTCGGACCAGCCGAGGATGTCAGCTGCAGGCTGGGACTGAGGCTTTAGGCCGGTGCCCACGGTGTTGAAGGCCATGGAATCCACCACGCTGACGGCGTGGGGGTCGTTGGCCACCAGGTCGCGAGCCCGGGTGGCCGACTTCTCCCGGTTGCGCCCTTCGGTCCAGCGGTTGAGCCACTGCGGCACCCAGTTGCCCATGGTGCCCTTGTCTCCGCCGGAGTCGCGGGATATAGGATAGGAACTCAGGGCGTGGAAGGACTGCCTGGCCTGGAAGCGCTTGAGGGCTAGAGTTGGGCTTACAAAGGCTAGGGCCCGCTCCAGCATGTTTGGCAGCAGGCCTATCATCGCTTCGGCCTTCCCGGCAGGAGGTAGGGGCCGGAGCCCTGGAGCAGATCAACCTTCTCCGCTTCCAGGAAGCGAAGGGTCTTCCTGATCTCCGGCAGGTCGGACATGCCCAGCTTGCGCCCGGCCATCTCCACGGTCTGCCCCTTGGAGCAGGCCTTGAGCGCTTGCTTCCAGTCCGCTATCTGCTCATAGAGCTCGGCTTCGGTCCAGATTGACAAGAAAAAGCTCCGGTAGATCTCGAGTGGTGCGATTTAGACAATTTACACCTCAAGATATACCGGAGCGGTCAAGATATGTCTGCAAAGATTGGTAAGGATGGAAAGAATTGAAAAAAAAAAGAAAAATTAAAAAAATGTTATAACATTAAAAGTAAATACTAATTCATAATGAAAGAAAGTTTTAAGCATTTTTTTGTAAAACGGAAAACAAAAAAATGATTAAAGCTTTCAAGATCAGTACGGGCTTACTAAAATATTATCTATACCAAATTCAACAGTTGAATCCCAAAAAGATTCAAAACCTAAAAATTTAAAGTTATTTGCATCAATATTATTAAATTGTGCATCTTTTGTTAGATATTTACCATCTATATTTATACTAAAAATTTGTTTGGCAGGATTAGCATAAACTTGAATATGGTGTTTTGTATTATAAGTAAAATTCATGGTATTAGTTTTATTCTTTATCAAACCTTTTTTAGTAAAAGCAATATTAAAAATTGCAGGATCGCCAGGGTCAGAATCTGACCCACATGCATAAACATTTAAAATCCAATCTTGAGAATCGGAAATTAAATTTTCATCGGAAACAATAATATCAAACTCAATCAATATTTCAGAATTATAATTATTCTCAGGATATATTTTTGCTTCGATATTATTATTTTCAGCTTTACTATTATCTATTAATACCAACAAATTATTATTGTAGCCACAAAAATTAGATTGAATTTGTGCTGTTTCAGTGCCTTCATATAAACAAGTGCCAGGACCTGGTGATGGGTTGGTAGGAAATTTTATCAAGGAATTGTTATCAAAATTTAAATTTATCAACGTATCACTGATACTGCCGCAATTATCTATAATGCCATTTCCATCAACGTGGTCTATTCTTGGAAACCTATCGTAGTTTTCCTTGCTGGTCTCACTATGGGTGCCTGATTCTAAGGCAAACTCCTCCTCAATACCTAATTTGCATGCGTTTACTCTACCTTCCAAAAAATGTCCGGATCCTACTGAAACTCCTTCAGCTTCTATTATGCCTGTCACCATATTTTGGCACCACACAATGAAATTTCCATCAGAATATGAAGTACTTACTTGTATATCTTCATCATCCCCATCAATCTGACCATTTTTATTATTGTCAAACCACAACCTATATCCTACTTCACCAGTCGTGTCTAAAGGAGTCCATGTCTCAAATGAATAAAATAATGTATCTCCTTTTTTTGCCAATTTGATAGATCTAACATCACTTCCTGTTATACAAGAATCATTGTTATTGCAACCTTCAGGTGATAAATTTACAGGATCAATATTTTTCCAGTCAACAGCAGACCCATCCACATGAATATCAGCGGTTGGAATGCTATAAACCATGCTATTGTCACAAGCATCACCTATACCATCATTATCTGAATCTTCTTGTTCTCTATTAGGAGTCATAGGACAATTATCGTCACAATATTGATTATTTCCACCAGCACATGGATTATCAAATTCTATACCTGTGCGACTTCCATCATTTAAAATTGTATCTGCATCTTCATCGCCAACTTCTTCTAAAAAATAACTGATAGTTCTAGCAGTTTCAACTATGGCATATTCTCCTAAATCAGTGAATTGTGACTCTGCCACAATATCATTGATCTTTAAGCTACCTATTGCATCTTCTTTGCATTCATTTTTTTTATTCTCATCAACTTTACAGAATGGAAGTGTGTAACATTCTGCTAAGCATTTGTTATACATAACTTTCCATATAACTCCCTTATGAGCTATTTTTTTACCTAAAATGTTATAGTAATAATTTCCAGATTCATAAGCTTTAACATATGGTAAATCTATACCCCATTTTTTTGTTATAAAAATAGTATTATCACTGAAATAATAGGACGCCGTTCTGTTCGAAACTTTATCAAATTGGCTATTCAGTTCTTCTATACTATTATAGCTGAAACTTTTTTTCGATAATCTATTGTATAACTCATTAGGGTTCAGTTCTCCTAGATATACTTCAAAAAAATCTTCATCAAGATGCGGTATACCATGAGGATCATTTCTGGTGTGAGCAGGTACAGTCATATCCTGTATAAGATGCAATGTATGGCCTAAATCTTTCCATGCTTTTTTGTAATTCCCTTCTTTATAAGAAGTTATAGCATTTTTGTATAAGGTATAGTTGTTGTTATGGCTTAAAGCCCAATCTTTTGCGTGTTCAGGATCTTTTCCAAGAAATTCTGATACAAACGGGATTTCAAGAGGAAAGTTCGGATAAGTAAAAAAATGATTTAATGCTCTATGATGACGAAATATTTCAGAGGTTATTTTTTCATTAAAATGTAACTCTGACATATTATCATAAGCAGAAGTATTATATCTATCCCAATCTTCTTCTATGGAACCCCATACACTTTCAATTTTATATGAATCATCGATATTAATTTTTTTATTATTTTCATATATATTTAATGCCATTAATGTAATCCATGGGTGCGTAAGTACTTTATATTTTTCTGTATTAGATTTTTTTGGGTTTTTTTCATTTTTTATCCAGTTTTCAACTTTCATTTTAATGTTTTTTAAATTATAAATATCCTCTTCAAGCTCGTTATTAGTTTTATAACTTATGGCTATACTGTTAAATATAAATATGTATATCATAATAAATATAAATATTATTTTATATTTCATATCATTCTCCATTTTTAATAAGTTTTTTATATTAAGATTAAGATATCGTTAAAGCCCTATAATTTTCCACTGATTTTCGTAAAAGTACATTTCAAATGTGCTTGTTTCTGTTTTGTTGTCATATGTTTTTATTTCAGTTTTATAAACTGCAATATTTTTAGTTTGTCGTAATTTTATGCTATTTATCAAGTAGTTACTTATTTGTTTTAAGGTATCACCATCCATTTTATGAAATAACGAATCATACTTATCTTTAATATTGGGGTAAAAATAGTTCATAGCTGAGCTAATATCATTTTCTTTCAATTGATTTGCTACTTCATAAATTGTTACTTTCTGCATGATATCATCATATTTTTTTTGGGGAATGTCTTGTATAATACTTATTTTAATAAAAGATTTAGGTGTCCCATATAATTTTATTTGTAAAATATTGCTTTCTTTTATATAAATATTTTTTTCTATTTTATTAATTTTTTTATTAAAATCTTTTGTTTTGAAAATTTTTTCATTATTTACTTTAATTGATGCAGCACTTACTTTTGATTTTTTTGAGTCTCCACCATTTTGTATTATGATTTTTGCTTCTTTTTTTAATCCTGGAAAATACGATTCTTTTTCAACTGGCTTTCCTTGATTCCTTTCGAACTTTATACTTTTTAAAATTTCAATATTTTTGGCGTAAGAGTTCCCAAAAAAACTTAACGTCAAAAATACTGTTGATAATATTATTAAATTTTTCATACCAAACCCCCTGTTTATAGTTTGTATTATATATAGCTGAAATAGTTGTATTTATTTTTTTGTTCGGTTTCAATATATTATACTTTTTACAACTAATCAAGTATATACAACTTTAGTATGAAAAATATTTTTTGACACCCAAAGGTTTTTTATAACTTACAATTTTTTTATCTTAAACCTTCTACTCTTTTTTTCATATACAGATGCACTTCGCTGCGCTTAATTCTAAACCCATATACCGGCCCATACCGCCTAACCGGCAACTCTCCGGCATGTATCAGCCGATATACAGACGAAGGCGATATCCCCAGCTCACGGCTCGTCTGATTGACATCCAGCAGTTCGTTCTTCGAAGTCTTATCGGGCATTTTTACCTCCTGTTGAACCATGTGGGGCGGTTGCGGTTTATCTGCTGCCTTCCGGACAGCCTTTCCCTAGCTAAGTCTTCACTTGATTCTTTTTCTCTGTCCTTGGGCCAATGCTTGATCCCTAGCACATCAGCCAAGGCCAAGACGTAGACGCTGCAGTCCCAGCCGTGGTTCTGCTTGTGATCCGGGCACACCCAGCGGTTTGTCTTCTCCTCCAGGTACTCGGCGCACATATGCCGAATCCATTCATGCGTGGTCTCGCTGTGGAAGTGCCAGGCCCCGGGATCGAGCGGAGCGATCTGGAGCTTGGTAGAGAGCTCGTCCTTGTAGTGGTTCACGTCGAGCTGCAGCAGGGAGACGCCGCCAGGTATCCGCTTGTTCGACCCGGGATAGGTATCTATCCTGGACCATTTGTAAGGCATGTTGGAGCGGTTGGGCATTCCCTGCAGGGGGACAGCTTGGCCTTTGTGGGCCCTTACGAAGTCGTAGACCTCGGCGGTGTGATGCCCCATGGCGTCGATGCCGAAGAAGCGGACCGGATAAACCCTGCCCTGGGCGTCTGTGTACTCGTGCTCGAATATCACCTCCCGTAAGGCATCAAAGGCGGGGTGGTAGTCCCAGGCACGCTCACGCAGAGCGTGCGGATCCACCCTGGTCCAGTCCGCCGGAATGAAGCCGGCCCGTACCTGCCAGGCCTCGCGCATGACGCCGACGGCAAAGGCCCGGATCTCGTACCAGAAGCCGCTGGGATGGACGTCTGCCGCTGCCAGGAGGACATCTGCCTCTTCAGGGACTATACCGGCGGAGCGCTCGTCCTTGAGGGCCAGGAGATCGTCCTCCTCCCGCTCGACCTCGTACTCCACCCAGGGCTCGGCCTTGATGGCGTTCATGAAGTCCTTGAGCCTCGTCTTGTCGCCCTGGCTGCGAAGGAACGAGGCGGCGCACTCCGAGAGGGAGACGAAGGTTGAGAGCCAGGCGGGTATGTGGAACCCGATCCGGGAGGGCTTCTTGAGCTGCAGCTCATCCATGAGCTCGCGGCCGGATGATGCTTCGCGCCATTTCCCAAAGCGCACTGCCCGGTCGCGGTCGGTGTCGTCCCATTTGGCCTTACAGTGCGGGCAAAGGTACCAGGCGAGCTTGCCCGTCTCGATGTCGTTTGGATCGCGTATATCTTCCGACCACTTGATTCCGTAACCTGATTCCCGGTCTCCAAAGTCCATCTTCTGCCAATGAAGACATTCCGGGCAGCGGACATGATAGTGGAACACCGACTGGCAATCATTGAGTGACCTCCAGATCGGGCCCTGCTCCCAGGTGGGGGTGGAGAGCCGCACGATCTTCTTGTCGTCCGGATAGGTCCGGGAACGCTTGATGCCCAGAGATATGGGATCGGTCTCCTTTTTGAGGCTCGCCGGATACTTGTCCACCTCGTCAAAGATAACGTAGCGCTTGGGCTTGGTGGCCAGCCTTGCCACAGACGTGGCCCAGGCCATATGGATCACCATGTGCTGCAGGGAGAGGCGAAGCGCCGTCGTATCCCGGGCAGCCTTGGTCTTGTAGGAGCGAAGCCGGGGCGAGTCGTCGATCATGGGATCGATGCGCTCGTCCTTTTCCTCCTTGCTCGTGGTCTCATCGGCATAGACGATGAGAACCGGGCCGGGGTCGTGGTCGATCCAGTAGCCCAGGCAGTTGTAGACCGCCTCGGTCTTGCCGCTTTGCGGCGTTGCGCAGATGGTGGCGTCGCGCACGCTGGGAAACCCGATCCCGTCCATGACTCCGGCCAGATAGGGCGTGGTTGTGTTGGACCACTGGCCTTCGCGCGAGGAGACCCGCACCCAGCGATGCTTCTCCGCCCACTGGCTGATGGGGATGCGAGGCCTTTTCCGGAGCACCCTTTTCTCCGCCCTGGAAAAGCCGCTTATGCGCGTGATTTGTCCTTCAGTCTGGATACGTTCCCTTATTGAGTAAGGTAGCCAGGATGAACTGGAGGGCACGGTGAAGTGGGATAAGGCAGTGGAAGGGTCGAAGCCCGGTAAATGCGGCTGATTCATTCCTTCTCCTCTTCGCCTGTAAACACCACCTGAAAGCGATCTAGACGAGCAAACTCGTTGAGCTGCTCATCGAGTATCTGTGAAATAGCCTCCACGAGGTTAGGAACTCTATCCGGTAGCCCCTCTACGAGCCGGACCCAGTCGCGGGCATGGGCCTTGATCTTGGTGCGAAGCCCTGAGTCGAGCACGCCGGCCCGGGAGGCGAGCTCCAGCTCGAGCTCTTCTCTTGGGATGTAATTGCCGAGCTCGCGCTCATACTCAAACTCCCGCTTGCGATTTTCCCAGTCGAGCTTCTCGATCTCTTTCTTGAGCTTCTGCTCACTCAGCTCGTCCTCACCGTGATGACCGGTAGCCCTGGACAGGGGGATCAATCCCTCGCTTCTGACGTATCGCTCCAGCTCCGAGATAGGAACCGATCCATCGTTTTTGAGCTTCACCTTCCCGGCTTTGACATCGTCATAGAACTTCGTCTTGCCCACCTTGTAGCCCTGCTCCTTGAGCCAGCTTACCGCCTCGATGCGGTTCTTGAGGGCCTCTGCTGAGCCGGGCGCGAGGTAGATGGACCACAGCCTGTCCATGCACTGCTCCAGGCCCTCCCTGGCCGCGTCCCAGTCCCGCTTTTTCTGGGCCGTGGGCTCTTTCTGGTAGGCCTTGAGGCACTGAATCTGAGCATTGTGCAGGATCTTGAGCTCGGCCGCCTCGGAGCTCGAGCAGACCTCCAGGAGCTGGTTCATTTTTTCATCCGGCATATCGCTTTACTCCTCCAGATCCAGCATGTCCGGCATTTCCAGCTCCTCCCAGACCAGGTCCTGATCCTCTGGCTGGACCACGTTTCCTTCCTGCAGGAGGTAGTAGGTGTGGGGGATGTCCATCTTGCGGGCCAGCTCGAGCTCGTTGTGGCAGCCCTTGCTCACACCGTCGTGGATGAAGACGCAGAAGTCGCAGTCGTTGAATACGGCCACAGAGCGGTGGTGAAACTTCCCCGCGGCTTTCTTGAGCTGCAGGTAGTGCGCTTTCAAGGGGATGCCCCGTTCCTGGCAGACGGCTCTGGCGAGGGCGCAGACCCCGGCCGGCTCGCCGTGAGTGACGATCATCTCGGGGCGGTGGCGCTCGATCTCCATGTCGATGATCTCCTTCACCTTCTTGTCACCCAGGGACCGGCTGCCGCAAAAGGCGAGGGAGACGCACTCCTCGATGTACTCCACCTTCTTGCCCGATCTCCTGGCCACCTCGATCTCGCCGGCGACGCCGGAGCTTTCCTGCCAGCCATCAAGGCAAAGCACCCGGACCACGTCGCAGGCCTCCACCATGCGCCTGCCGTGCTCGATCCAGTATCTCTCCTTGACCCTGGTTTTGTTGAAGCGCTCGGTGTAGAGCAGGGGCGAGTAGTTCATGATCCCCCTCTTGGTGAGGGTGGTGGAGTACTCGATGGCTTTTTGCCGGCGGTAGTCCCGGACAGTCTCATCCTCGTGCCAGTAGGGGGCTGCGATGTAGATCATCTCCGTGCTTTCGGATCTCTTTCTGGTCATTCTGCTGTCACCTCGTGGTCAGTGAGCCGTTATCACGTATCGCCTGTTCCCGTTTGCGCATCAAAACGGCGCCTCATCCATCCCGGATCCGCCTTGCGGGAAGGCCGGGCCGGAGCTGCGGCTCTCGCCCGGAGGCACGTCCTCGTCCGTTGGCGGCGGAACGCTTGATCCTTTGCCGTCCGGCATGAACACCACGCGCGAGGCCCGGATCTCGGTCACATAGCGGTCCACGCCGTTTTTATCCTGGAAGCTCCTCGTCTGCATCGGGCCCTCGATGAGCACGAGTCTGCCCTTGGTCAGGTGCTTAGCTGCGTTCTCCGCCTGCTTGTTCCAGACCACCACCCGGTGCCACTCGGTGCGCTCCTGACGGTTGCCCTCCCGGTCGGTATAGGCCTCGTTGCTGGCCAGGCTCAGCTGCGCCACTGGAGTGCCGTTTTGGGTGTACCTGAGCTCCGGATCCCGGCCCAGCCTTCCGATTACGATGGCCTTGTTGTACGTACCCGACATGATGGCCTCCCTTGGTAATGATGTGCTTATGTGCTCGGCTTCTTTGCATCGGTTCCATCTTGCGGCCATTTCATCTGCTCCCGGAGGCACCGGAGGAGGTAGCAGATAAGATCGATCTTCTCGCCCCGCAGGTCGATGCGCTCCAGTGCCTGCTGGGCCTCGTCCCGGATCCTGAGCAGCAGCAGCTCGCTTGTCATGTAATGGCCCCCTTGATTTGAACTCGCAGCAGATCACTTCCCGACCAGGTGCCCGAGCCAAGGCAGCCAAGCGTCCAGGCGACATAGACATCTTCGAACACGAGCTCGGAGATGCGCTTCGAATCCTGCCAGTTGTCCCTGGCTACGCCGGCGTCTTCCACAAGCCCGAGGTTGCCCAGGTCGTCCTGCTTCACCTGCACGTTTAGGCGGAGCATGAGCTCTGTCAGCTCGCGCACCGTGGCCGGGATGCTCGAATCCTTGAGCTCTTGGCTTTCCTCCATCCGCTCCTCGCAGTGCCCTGGCCCTTGCGGCCCGGCATCTGAAAACGACCCCTTCCCCTCATCCACCTGGCCACTCGACAAAGGCCCGTCTGTCCCGGCACTCACATCAGGAGCGGGTGCCGGGTGGACCGCCGCCTCTTTCTTTTTCGCCTCTTCGCCATGCGCATTGCGCTTTGCGCCCTGCGTCTTCACCGAAAACACCGGCGGCAGCCCCTGCCGGATCCACTCACGAATGTCGCATCCAGCCTGATACGCCTCCCCCGGATCCTTTCCTGCCGGTACCGGCCAATACTCTGCCCGGGGGAAGTGATGCCTCCAGAATGCGAGCGCCTTCCGGACCTTTTCCGGCTGGGACTCGAAGTCCAGGGCCAGCAGGATCGCGCTGGCTGATCTGCAGAGCTCTGCGACCTCGCGTGAGCTCGGCTTGCCCTGCAGCGTGCCGAGCGAGACGGCATGCACCAGGTCGCCGGCGCACTCGTGGATGAGAATCGCGTCCAGCTCGGCTTCGACCACCACGACCGCATCCGGCAGCTTGGCTTGGCCTTTTCTGGAGATCAGCAGCGGAGCTTCTCCTGAGCCGGGCACCCAGCAGTATTTGGGCAGCTGATCAACTTGAAAGCGGCGGATCCGGATCCGGTGGAGGATCTCGCCCCGGTAGACGGGAATGGTCAGGCCCACCGGGAGCCAGAGCTTTTTCTCCTTGCCGGTTTTCGAGCTCCACTCCCGGGGCAGGCCCCAGCTGGAGCGCTCGCGCCAGATGTCCCGGCCATGCTCGCCCGGGTTGAAGCCAAGGCAGTGCCTGGCGGCCGCATGGGAAGAGATGCCGCGCCGGCCGAGCCACTCGAGCATCTCCGGCTTTTCCTCCAGCTTCTCCCTGGCCCACACAATCAGGCGCTCGGCCTTGCTTCGCCAAAGGGAGCTTGCATCTTGTGCCTCCCTGGGCGTAAAGATCGGTTGGCTTTGTCTGGCGCCTGGCGGCCGCGGCGTTTTCTGTCTGCGCGCGGTCTGTTTGGCCTGAGGGCAGAGCTCCGCCACGAACTCCCTGAAGGCTTCTTCTTTGCCCATGCCCCGCACGCCGCCGTAGACGTCCACCAGGTCGCCGCGAGCCCCGCAGGAGTTGCAGTAGGCCAGGTCTGTTTCCGGATTGTAGGAAAAAGCCCCTCCAGGGGTGCTCTCCACATGCCAGGGACAATTGGCCCAGATCTCGGAGCCGCGCATTTTGGGCTCCGCAAGATAGCGCCTGGCGATATCGGTTCGATCAGCCTGAGTGAGATGCTCTTTGGCTATGCCCATCTTGGACCTTGTGGAGCTTCGTGGACCTTTGCTTTTTTACAAGGTCCACGGGCAAGTCGCTGTTATTATGATTTATTTTTTTCTTTTTGGACCTTTGGACTTTTTTCTCTATAAAAAAACAAAAAACAAAGAAAAAAGAATAAATATTTCTGAGGTAATAGGCATTTATGGTCCAGCCTTCCGTTAGAATAAACTTTCCCATTCATATTAATCACTTACATCCTGGACCTTGAATGGCTTCAAGGTCCGCAAAGGTCCATTTGGTCCTGATCTATTCCGACATGAGCCCCACACCGAGATACTTCACCGTTCCCCGCTTGATCTTCTCGAACTTCTTGGCCATGGCCCGGCCAAAGGCCCGTTGCGACCAGACCCTTTTTCCCACATGCTCCTCGAACCAGGACTCGAAGCGCTTGTAGAGCTGGGTGGCATCCGCTTCCGTCTTCTCGTCCACGATGCAGCAGTCCTCGATGAAGTCGGCCAGTATATCCTCGTCCCTCCTGTATTCAGAGGTCGCCTCCTTGACCGCGGGCGGAGGGTTGAGGCCCCCGATCATATATTCAAGACAACCACGAACGAGCCAGGCAAGGATCCCCGGAGCCTCGGCCTGCAGCTTCTGCTTGAGATCCTTGTCCTGCCGGTGCTCGTTTTGGGCCCTTGGCTCCCGATCGACAAAGGACTGGGCGAAGGGAACGAGATAGAGCCTCTCCCAGAAGGCGAAGTCGTCGGCCGGAGCCACAGGACGGTGGTTGGTGAGCAAAAAGAGGGTATGGGTGGGAACAAAGCTCGAGTTGTACTTGTCGTGGGGGTTGCGTCCGGTGATGACGTCCCCTCCAGTGAGCCACTTCACCCTGGCGGGGCTGATCTTCTGCCCCTCGTCCGTCTCCTGGGCAAAGGCGAGCCGAAGGCCTCTCAAGGTCATGAGATCCGGGGTGGGCCCGGTGGAGCTCCTCGTTCTGCCCTGGTCCAGCAAAAGCTCCGATGGGATGGGGCCGGCCAGGGTGTTGAGGATCCGCCGGATGGTTTCCACAATGAGGGACTTGCCATTCCGCCCCTGGCCGGAGAAGACAAAGAAGGCGCTCTCCCGGTGCAGGCCGAGCAGGGAGTAGCCAAAGGCCCGTCGTACGAACTCGACGAGATCCTGGTTGTGGTTGAAGATCTGAGACAGGGTCTGCTTCCAGATATCGGCCGGCGCCTCGATTCCCTGCCACTCGACGAGCGAGGCCTTGGTCAGGAAGTCTTCTCTTCGGCCTGGCCGGTGCTGCCCGGTGCGCAGATCGATAACCCCATTGGCGCAGGCCAGCAGATAGGGGTCCTCGTCCAGCTCGTTGCCGGATATGCCAAGGCCGTCCCTGCAGGTGTGGGCCATGGCCAGGGTGTTGGCCTGGCCCCGGTTGGAGCGCAGCCGATTCACCCTGCGGTCGATGGAAGCCTTCTGGGCTTCCAGCCTGGCCAGGAGATCCTTGTTGCCCTGGCTGGCCGCCTGGCCGATCTCGCCCACGATCCTTTCCCGTTCCTCGAGGTAGCGCAGGGCTACGTCCTCGACATCTCTGGCCGCGTGCTTCTGGTGATCGAGCTCCCAGTAGTGGCCGTTCCACTCCAGCCACTCCCCGAGGTTGTGGGCGAAGAGGTACGTATCCCGGTGGATGGAGGCAAAGATCAGGCCGTCGCCGAGCTCGTTGGCGTTCAGGCACTGCATGACAAACGAGCTCGGGATGTCCGTGCCTCCGCTTTTCTCTTCAGGCTGCTCCACCTGCCGCTTTCGCTCCAGGACCCTTTCGCGGTACGATTTCTCACCGCCGGATCCGGCATTGATCATGTCGCCCATGCGAGCTACTGAGGTTCAGGGGTAGGGATTGCTATCGAGGCTGGGCAGGGTGCCGGCCATGAAGGCGGGTAGCACAATAGAGAAGAAGTTCGCACATTGTGCGATGGCTCCGTTCTTCCGCTGGAGCTATTCCGCAAAAAGTGCGGAAGTTTCGAGCCTTGACATACCCGTATGTTTCGAGGCCCGGGAAGGACCCGGAGGGTAGCAAGAGGGTAGCAGAGTATTTGGAGACTCTGGCGCGATTGATTAAAATGGGGGTAAGGGGTATCGACGAGGGCGAGCGGAAATGACGCGATTGGTTAGCAATAGGGTAGCAAAAGAAAAGGGAGCTACAAGGGATTGCCTTGTAACTCCCTGAATTTATGGCCCGCCCTGGAGGATTCGAACCTCCAGCCTTCGGATCCGAAGTCCGACGCTCTGTCCAGTTGAGCTAAGGGCGGATAGATAAGTAGTAGCGCGGCGGGGCTTGGGGAGTCAAGCCTTTTCCAGGGCCTGCAAGGCCCGGATTCGCTGCAGAACCGGGGGATGGGAGTACTCCAGGAGCACGAGCAGCGGGTGCGGAGTGAGGTTGGACAGATTGTCCGTAGACAGCCGCTTGAGCGCCTGGACCAGATCCTCCGGGCTATTGGCGGTCCGCGCTGCAAAGGCGTCGGCCTGGAACTCGAACCGCCTGGACAGCGCGTTGATGCCCAGGGAAAGGGCCAGAGACAGCGGGGTGTAGAGAAGGAAGAAGAAGACGAGCCCGGCATAGATCGGGGTGGACTGCATTCCGAAGGCGGAGTAGAGGGGCTCATACCCGATGAACAGGGACAGGAGCCAGAGCAGTAGTCCCATTTTCAAGAGGTTGAGGGCGATGGACTTCACAATGTGTCCCAGCTTGAAATGGCCCACCTCGTGGGCCAGAACCGCCAGCAGCTCCGAGGGGGAATGCTTCTCCAGCAAGGTGTCGAACAGGGCGATGCACTTTTTGCGTCCCAGTCCGGTGAAAAAGGCGTTGGACTTGCTGCTCCGTTTCGAGCCGTCCATGACATAGATTCCGGCCACGTCGAATCCCACCCGGTCCGCGTACTCCTGGATCCTGCTGCGCAGCTCACCGTCCTGGAGCTCCTGGAAGGTGTTGAACAAGGGGAGGATGAATCTCGGCCCCAGATAGTGCAGTACAAGGGAAACAGCTGCCACCAGACCCCAGGCGTAGAGCCAGCCGAGCTCCGGAAAGCTGCGGAAGAAGACAAGAACGCCGGCCATAATGGGTACGCCGATTGCCAGGGACAGGCCGTAGGTCTTTATCTTGTCCGCAACAAAGGTGGCCGGGGTCATGCGGTTGAACCCGAAGGACTGCTCCAGACGAAAGGTATGGTACAGCTCGAAGGGGAGATCCAGGACATCCTGGGCCAGGGCGAGCAGGCCCAGGAAGAGGAGCCCGCTAGCGATCCAGGGGAGGTCGAAGGAGGAAACGAGCTGATGAAGCCAGGGAAAGCCGCCCAGGAGTATAAAGAGCAGCAGGAGCAGCAGATTGACACCCGAGCTGAGAACCCCTAATCTCGTGCGAGCCTTGGTATAGCGTTGGGATTGCTTGTACTTTTCCCGGTCGTAGTAGCCCTGGAACTCGGCCGGCAGCTCCGGGTCCAGAGCCCGGACATTAAGCAGGGCGGCCAGGCTCTGCAGCCCGGTAGCTGCGATGAGGAATGCGAGAATAAGGCTCAGCAGCAATACATCCATCGATCATGTCCCATTGCAGTCTTCATTTCTTTGGCGAGCTTCAGGATTTTCTCACTCCGGACAAGGAGAGATTGGCCAGAAGCTATCCTCTAGAGCGTCGCGCTTCGGTCAAGGACGCCATCGAGGCCCTGGGACCGCCTCACCCGGAAGTGGGAAGCATCGAGCGCAACGGAAACCGTCTCGGTTTCGACCACATCCTGGAGCCGGGGGAGGAGCTGTTCATCTATCCCCATCAGAAACCCATACAGGTTACACAAAAGTCCCTCCTCTGTCCAAAACCGCTCCCCGAGGTCCGCTTCGTGGTGGATGTCAATGTGGGCAAGCTGGCCAGGCTGCTGCGCATGCTCGGGGTTGACGCCGCCTACCATTGGACCTGGCGGGACGGGGACATCGCTCATCTATCCGAGTCGCAAGGACGGATCGTCCTCAGCAAGGATATCGGGCTGCTCAAAAGGAAGCTTGTCACCTGGGGCCGCTACCTCAGGTCGGAAAGCCCTGAAGATCAGCTATTGGAGGTCATCCGGGTTTTCGGTCTGGAAAGGCCCTTTGCCCTGTTCAGCCGGTGTCTGGACTGCAACAGGAAGCTGGAGCCGGTGGACAAGGAGGCCATCCTCCATCGCCTGGAGCCCAAAACCAAGAAGTACTTTCAAACCTTTCGGAGATGCCCCGAATGCTTCCGCATCTACTGGCCGGGCTCGCATCAGGAGAAAATGCAGCAATGGCTGCGGCGGTTGGATCTGGCATAGAGCCCCCGCACTCAGTGGGCTCAGTTTCATCTCCAGTTTGGAGAAAAGCCGTAGCTTGAGTGTGGTAAAGCTCAAATCGAAGCAGAACGCGGTCAAGCAGAGTGAGGGCCAGATTCTTGTCCATCAAAGCTCATGAAGTCAGCTGTTGTTGACAGGGTCAGGGCCACGGGATAAGGTCAAATCCTGTTGAATATGTTGATAAAGGATTCAGCTCCGCAACAATCCTGAGGTTAGGCTATGCCTGTTCAAGCCCCGGCTCAGGTCACAGACCGCATCTGGCTTCTGGGAAGAGAGGAGTCCTGCCTCTCCCTGCTTAAGGGAAACGGGGAGTATGTTCTGCTCGGCGGGGGAATGGCTTATGTTGGACCGGATGTCGCAGAGCAGGTTGGCCGCTTTGGCATCGACCCGCAGCAGATCACCAAGCTGGTCATTCTCCACGCCCATTTCGACCATTGCGCCGCGGTACCCTTTTTGCGCCGCAAGTGGCCCTGGCTCAGCGTGCTCGGCTCCAGGCGGGCCAAGGAGCTTCTGGCCACGAAAAAGGTCATTGAGTCCATCCAGTTCATGAACCAGGTTCTGCTGGAACGGGAGGGCATCAAGGGCCAGGTGGAGGAGCTGGGCCTGGACTTTCCGGGAGTTGATGTTGATCAGCCCCTGGCCGAGGGAGACACCGTTTCCTGCGGCGAAGCCCGCCTTCAGGTCCTGGAAGTTCCGGGACACTCCTCCTGCTGCATCGCCCTGTACGATCCAGGCCAAAAGGCCCTCTTCGCCTCGGATGCCACCGGCATCCCCATGGGGGAGGAGGTGTTCACCGCGGCCAACTCCAACTTCGACCGCTATGAGCAAAGCCTGAGCCGCATGCGGGACCTCGAGGTTGAAATCCATGTGGCCGAGCACTTTGGTGCCCGGGTCGGCCAGGAGGCGAGGCAGTTCCTGGAGAGGTCCGCACAGTCGGCGCGCCGGACCCGGGAGATTCTGGAGGAGGCCATCGACCGAACCGGAGATGCCGAGCAGGCCACCGAGGAGATCGTATCCCGGCTGGAGCGGCAGCTGCCGGAGAAGTTTCTGCCCCGGGATGTAGTGTCCATCGTAGTGGGCCAGATGGCGAAGTACATTGGCAAGCAGCGATTGCCACAGGATGAGTAACCGCCAGCCGTAATCATTCAAGAAACCATATCGGGGGATTGCACTATGATGCCCAAGGCCGACACGTTTCCTTACTGGCCGGACGGTGTGGAACGCGAAGTAGCCGGATACAGCAAGCCGGTCTTTTCCCTGCTCGACGACGCCGCCCGAAACTTCCCGCAGCAGACCTACACCATCTTCAACGGGGCCACACGCACTTATGCCCAGGTCAAGGAAGACTCGGACAAGGTGGCCGCTTTTCTTCTGTCCAAAGGCATTGGCAAAGGGGACCGGGTGGCAGTCTTTCTCCCCAACCTGCCCCACTACCCGGTGATCTACTTTGGAATCCTCAAGGCGGGCGCGATTTGCGTCACCTGCAATCCCATGTATACCGCAAGCGAGCTGAGCTATCAGCTGAAGGATTCCGGGGCCAAAGCGGTCTTTTGCATGGACCATCCACAGTTCTATGCCACCACGCAGCAGGCCTTGGAAGGCACAGCGGTGGAGGTCACGGTCATCTGCAACATCAAGCGCTGGCTGCCTCCGATCAAGGGCTTTTTGGGGGGCTTGCTGGGAAAGATACCCCGAGCGGAGTCTCACCACGCGGAGCATTTCCAGTTCGATACTGTTTTGGAACAGACTGCTCCGATTGAGGAGAATGCGGAAATCGATGCCGAGAACGATGCGGCGCTGATCATCTATACCGGCGGGACGACCGGGGTTCCCAAGGGAGCTGTGCTCAGCCACTCCAATCTTGTTTTCGACGTCATGGCCGTGGACGAGTGGATCCGCATTCCCCATGAGCCCGGACTTCCGCCGGAGAGGATGAGACGGGGCGGCTTCCATTGCTATCTCGGGGTGCTTCCCTGGTATCACATCTTCGGTATGACTCTGTGCCTCCTGGGAGCCTGCGCCTCGGAAAGCCGTCTTATCTGTGTGCCGGATCCCAGAGCGGGCAAGCCGCCGTTTACCGAAGTGCTCAAGCTGGTGCAGAAGCATCGTCCTACGCTCCTGGTGGCTGTGCCCACCATATTTTCCGCCTTTGTCAATCATCCCCATCTCGGCAAGTACGACCTGAGCTCGCTCATTTGCTGCGCCTCCGGCGGGGCGCCCCTGCCGGTGGAGCTGGCCAAGCGGTTCGAGGAAAAGACCGGCGCGGTGATTTTCGAAGGCTACGGCTTAAGCGAAACCTCCCCGGTCATCGCAGCCAACCCCTCGGATAAGGAGAAGCGGAGGTTCGGCTCGGTGGGTTTTCCCATGCCCAACACCGATATCCGCATCGTGGATATCGAGACCGGGACCAGGGAGCTGGAGCAAGGCGAGGACGGGGAGATTGCAGTTCACGGCCCGGAGGTCATGCTGGGCTACTGGCGCAAGCCCCAAGCCAATGCCGAGGTGTTCATCGAGCTCGAGGAGAAGCAGTTTTTTCTGACCGGCGATATCGGCCATGTGGATGAGGACGGCTATCTGCTGATAACCGACCGCAAGAAAGATGTCATCCTGGTGGGCGGGTTCAACTGCTATCCCCGAGAAGTGGAGGAGGTGCTCTTCGAGCATCCCAAAGTGGCCCAGGCGGCGGTTATCGGGGTGCCCAACGAGAAAAGCGGGGAGGAAGTCAAGGCCTTTGTCCAGCTTCGCAAGGATGAACAGGCAACCGATGCAGAGATTCTGGACTTCTGCAAGCAGAGGCTGGCCGGCTACAAAAGGCCCAGGAGCGTGGAGTTCCGGGAGGAGCTTCCCACCTCTGCCGTGGGCAAGGTGCTGCGGCGGGTGCTCAAGGACGAGGAGCGACGGAAGAGAACAGGCTGAGCGGGCAGCCGCTGCCAGCGTCTCCCGGAGACAGGCACCGGGAGGCTAGAGAAAGCGGCTGTCCGACTTGGCGGATTCTACGCGGTCCCGGCTTTTTCCCAGCCAGCCAAGACGCGTCGCTGCCCGGTGGTCAAACTCCGGAACGTAGGGCTTGATGTCCAAAAGCGGCGTTTCGTTGACCACATCCACATCCAGAAGATAGAGGACGCATCCCTCGATCCGCTGCAGACGAACCACGGAGAGACCTATGGGGTTGGGCCGTTTCGGAGCCCGAGTGGCGAATACGCCGTGCGGCTGGTCGTCCAGAAAGGGGGTCACTGTGAGCTGGGCCTCGGTCACCAGATGGAAGTGATAGAGCAGGATAAGGTGAGAAAAGCCATCAAGATCCTGGAGCCCCTCCCGGTATTCCGGATATATCTCCGCGCTTCCGGCAATATCGCTCGCTCCGGTGGGCTGGATGGGCATGTTCTGCGCTTCAGTGAACGGGGTGTACAGGACCCCTATGGGACTAAGCTCCATGGGTGTTCCTCCTTGTTGCTTCGATGAGGCTTGCATCCTGCCAAGCACCCGCCTCCTGCTCCCGAAGACTGTTCAACGGATCATCCCGGGGCTCTGCTGCGGAGCCATGGCAGCCCTTCTTTCCTTTCCCCCGAGTCTACCTGCAAAAGGGCCACGAGGCCACAGCCGGAAGTGTCGCGGGCACCATGGGACGTGGGCTCCCCTGGACAGGAGCCGCATTTTGGCCTAGACTTGATGCTGGATACGTTCCGCCGTTGCCCCTTCATGGTTTTGGCGGCAAACCTTCCCAAGGCCGTAAGGCTCTGTCTCATATAGATCATCGCATATTCGACAGAATACGCTTCTGCTCTGGCTCCCCTTCTTGCCGCCCGTCTGCGGGGCGGTAGGGGGGTCAGGGGTGGGTACTTTACAGGCGACATAGGAAATGTGCCAATCCAGTAAGCCAAAAGCAGAAAAGGGGGAGATATGAGTGTCTTAGCCGAGCTGTCCATGTTCCCCATGGACAAAGGGGTGAGCCTGAGTCCGTATGTGGCCAGGGCCGTTTCCATCATCAACGCAAGCGGGTTGAACCACCAGCTCCATGCCATGGGCACCCTCGTAGAAGGCGAATGGCAGGAGGTGATGCAGGTGGTGAACACCTGCTTCGAGGACCTGGCCAAGGAGAGCGACCGGATCTACCTCGTGCTCAAGATCGATTACCAGGCCCAGAAATCGGGTCGGCTCTCCGGAAAAGTGGAATCTGTCGAAGAAAAAATGGGCGATGCTCCCAAGACGTGATGCATGGGAATCGTCAGCCAGGAAACCCTCAAGCAGCTGGACGAGGATAGCTTCGGTCCGGAGCGTGTGGCCGAGCATCTGGGCTTTTTCCCGGAGCTTTTTCAGTTCCTCAAGGAAAGCGAGCAGGTCATGGGCCGGACCCGGCCGGTAGTGGCCTACGCCACGGCGGTAACGGTCTGGGCCTTCCGGCAAAGCGGTGGACAGCCGCTGCGCAAGCTCCCGGTGGGGCTGCCCCAGGTGTTCTGGGAGCGGATCGCCCAGGGAGAAGCCGGGGAGTATCTCACCGAGTGCCTGGACAGCCTGGAGCCGGAGCTATGGCGGTATGTTCAGACCCTCATCCGGGCGGCTGCCATCAAGGAAGAGTGGGACCGGCGTGAAATGGCCTCAGCCAGCCTGGTTTACGGACCGGTGCTTCTGGCCTCCACCCTGGCCTTCTGGCCCGAAGACAAGCTTCCGGAGCTGGAAGAGACCTTGCGCTCGCACGGGCTGGGCAGCCCGGACAGCAACGCGCTCTGGTGAGCTCTTTCCTGATCCAGGCTCTATGCTACCTGATTGAGCCCGCCACAACGGCGGGCTCTTGTCTTTGACATCTCGGGCCGCTTTCGGCCGGGGCAATGTCTCAAAGGCTTGATCACAGGGCATCGGCATCCTGCCGATGGCGGCTAGACGCCTCAGGTGCCCCCGTAGCCGATATTCACCTCCTCGCCGCGGACAATGACCGGAACATCGCGCCTTCCCTGGGTGAGCTCCAGCATGCGTTTCATCCCGGCCTCGTCCTGCTTGACGTCGATGTACTCGTGATCCGGATACGCCGCACGGGCGTTGCTGGTATAGGGTCATCCCGCCTTCCCGTAGATGAGAACCTTTTCAGCCATAAAACCTCCTTTTGGGCTGCAAGCTGTTGTTAACTGCCTAGCAGCGATTTATAGTATATAATAGGCTGTCATTCAAATCCAATGCTTGCCTCAAGACCGGATTGCGGTTCGATTACAGACTATGGTATATTCCGTAACAATCTGAAGCAGGTGGTATCCATGTGCAATTCAGTCGATGAAGGAGGCTTGACTTCCCTGGGAGTGGTTTCCGAGCAAGGTCATCGCTGGAGGATGGAGGATGCCCATCATGTAGAGCCCAACTTCGCAGGCAAGGGGTGGATCTACGGCGGGGTCTACGATGGGCATCGCGGCAGCTTTGCCGCTGTCTACGCAGAGCAAAACCTCCATCTGCAGCTGGCCAAGGAGCTCAAGAAAAACATTTCCCCGGGACATGCCTTTGTGGAGGCCTATCACGCCATCTCCAGCCAGCTCGAGGATCAGGAGTCAGGGGCCACCGCAGTCACCTTTCTTATCCAGGGCAGGGAGCTTACAGTGGCCCATGCCGGTGACGCGCGGGCCTTGTTGATCCGCACTGATGGCTGGAGGCAGCTGACCCGGGACCACCGTCTGGAGGAGGAGAGCGAGCGGGAACGGATCGAGCATTGCGGCGGCATAATCCGCCACCCCTATGTTATGCGAGGGATGCAGGGGCTCATGCCCACGCGCACCTTGGGCGATCCCTATTTCAAACCGGTTGGGGTTATCGCCACCCCGGACGTCTTCAGGCAAAGGATCGGGCCGGAGGATCGCTTTTTGATAGCGGCCTGCGACGGGCTTTTCGACGTGATTAGCAACGATGAGGTGGCTGAGGCGGCAGCCGAGTCTTCTGATCCGCAGGATCTTGCGGACAGGCTGCGTCGGGAGGTGCTCGAGGTGCGAATGGGGATGGATAACCTTACCATTGTGGTCCATGATCTGAGGACGATCTCCGCTGGCTGATGGACCAAATACAAGGGAGGAGCAAGCATGGCGGTCAAGATTCTCATTAAACGGCGCGTTCCCAGGGAAAGTCAGGAATATCTCCGCAACTACCTCACGAAGCTTCGCGCTCTGGCTACGGTACAGCCCGGCTACATATCCGGCGAGACCCTGCGCAACCTGGAAGATCCGGAGGAGTATCTGGTTATCAGCACCTGGCAGTCGGTGGACAACTGGAAATCCTGGCTGGAGAACGAGGAGCGCAAAGAGATCATGAGCAAGGTCGAGCCGCTGCTCAAGGGGACCACGGAGCACTCCATCTATCTCCAGGGCTAGGGTCGGTTCTCCGCGCCAGGAAGCAGGCCTATTCGGAAAGGAGATTCGGCATGGCGGACAATCTCCAGCAGGAGCCGAGCCTGAGAAATCAAAGCCGCATCTTCCAGGATCGATTCGATGCCGGGAACCGGCTGGCTGCGGTCCTCCGAGGAGATTACGCCTCGATGGAGGACGGGGTGGTTCTGGCCATCCCCTCCGGGGGCGTCCCCATTGGGCTGCAGGTTGCCCAAGGCCTGGGCTGCCCCTTGGATCTCATCATCGTGCGCAAGATCCAGGTTCCCGGAAACACAGAGGCCGGGTTCGGGGCCATGAGCCAGGACGGCGAGGTCTTCCTCAACGAGGACCTCGTGGAACATCTTGGCCTGACCCGGGAGCAGATCGAGGCCCAGAAGCAGCAGGTGGAGGAGGAGCTGGCCGTCCGGAATCGGGAGTTCCGAGGCGGACGAGCCTTTCCGGATCTCACCGGCAAAACGGTCTTCCTGGTAGACGACGGCCTGGCTTCGGGCTTCACCATGCTCGCTTCCATCCACCTCGTCCGGCAAAAGGGGGCACAGGAGATCGTCGTGGCCGTACCCACCGCTCCACTGCGCAGCATCGACATGGTCGCGCCGCTGGCCGATCGGGTCTATAGCCTCCATGTCCAGGACAGAGGGCCCTTTGCCGTGGCCAACGCCTACCGCAACTGGTACGACCTCTCCCGGGAAGAGGTAAAGCAATTGCTGCAGCAGGTACCCGAATAGCCTGTGTAGCAGAGGGAGCGTTTCAGCTTCCGGTGTCTACGAGGCTTCCCAGGGAAAGGCTTGGTAGAAGCCGTCCAGCTGCACGAGCTTGAGCGGCGTATCGTAGAGACTGGCCAGGTTCGCCTCGGTGAGGAGCTCCGCCTTGGGCCCCTGCGCGAAGACCTCCCCCTGCTTGAGCATGACGATGTGATTGATCTCCGGCGGGATCTCGTGGATGTGGTGGGTCACCAGGACCACGGTTGAGCCCGCCCGCATGAGCCTGCGAATGAGGTCCAGGTAGGCGAAGCAGGCCTTGAGGTCCAGGCCGCTCGTGGGCTCGTCCAGGACCAGAATGTCAGGGTCGTGCACCAGGGCCCGCCCCAGGAGAAACAGCCGCTGCTCTCCGGCGGACATCTCTGAGAAAGGCCTTTGCCGCAGATGCCCCGTCCCCAGCCAGTGCATAACGGCGTGAGCCCGATCAATCTGCGCCTCGGTAAAGGCCTGTTTGTCCCACACCCTTTGGCTAGAGGAAAATCCGGACAGCAACACCTCGAATCCCTTGGTACGGGCCACAAACTGCTGCTGCAGCTCCTGGGAGACAAGGCCCAGATGCGAGCGCAGCTCCCAGACGTTCCATCGCTGACTGCCCAGGACCGTAACTGTGCCCTGGGAGGGATAGATCTCCCGCGTGAGCAGCAGGAGCAGGCTGGTCTTGCCCGCGCCGTTGGGGCCGAGTATGGCGCTGTTGCATGCTGCTGGAAGCGCAAGGCTCAGGTTGTTGAAAACTGCGCTCTGCCCCCGATAGGCGAAAACCCGGGAAAGCTCCAGGATGGGTTGGTGCTTGGCGGAGGTGTGCAAAAGGCTCATAGCGACTCATAAAGAGGCTTGCAGCGTGTGGATTTAAACCCCGCACCCCGCAACCTTCAAACTATGGGATCTAAGGCTAAAGGAAGCGTTCCTTCCATGACGCACCTGCCAAAAGTCGTGCCTGAATGATTCAAGCGCAGGTACTTTCTTGTAACTCTTTGTTTTTAATGACAACTGGCCACTGGCTTCTGACCACTGCGGCTGCATAAGGATTTTTTGCAGTCGCATCTTCCATGGCATAGCGAAAATTCTATCGCCTCGCAATCAGAAGCTTCTCGATTCCTTCGCGGTCGATGCGGTAGGGCAGGCTAATATACTCCAGGGGATCCAGGAGCCGAATGCCCTGTCGCTTGTTGAGCCTGGGCCAGGAGAGGGAGTCGGCGTCCGTTTGCGGATCGAGCACCCCGACGGAGAGGTGGAGGTGGGGGAGCATGCCTGGAGGAAGGCGGAGCGATCGGTTGATCCGCCCGATGATCTGCCCTGCATCAAGCACCAACCCTGCTTCGATGTCGGAAAGCGGCGTAATGTGGGCGTAGATGGAGAGCAACCGAATGGTCTCCTGTGTAGGCCTATCGTGGCTGACACAGACCGTTCGGCCCAGAAAGTCGTCGATCACTGCAAGGACCCGGCCGGATGACAAGGCCGGCACTACAGTTTCCGGAGGGAGAGGATGCGTTTTATCCTGGCTTGGGCTATAAAAACAGATATCGATCCCTTCATGCGGTGCGTGCCGTTCGCCGAAGTCCCCCCACCACTTTTGCCTGGAATCAAAGAGCATTCCAGGGTGAAAGAAGTACTCCGCCTTATCTAAGGCAAGCTGCGGGTTTGCCGCAGCCAGGAGCCTGCCGTACTCAATGCGCTGCATCGCCCGTCCCTTGTGGCTTATCGGTCTTCTTGAAGGACAACCTTTACTCCAGCTGGTTCCTTTGCTACAGAGGAAATACCCACCTCTTCTTCAACTGGGAACCCTGAAACCTGAATCCTGAACTACTGTCATATGTACCATCTCCTTGTCTGCGGCGACTCGTTCCAAGGGCTCTGCTTTGCAGAGCGGGACCGGGCCAGGGAGCGACTTCGCTTCTCCCTGCTTCTGGCCGGGAGCATTCCAGCCGAGCACATCTGGGTCTGGGACGCCACGAACCAGGCCCAGCTCCTGGTGAATACATATCCCGCAAGAAACGAGGCCGAGGCTCGGAAGGAGTCCCTGCAAAGAACCGGCCTGAGATGCCGTATCGTCACCCGGCTGCCGGGATAGGCGGCCCATCAGGGGAAAGCTGTGGCATGATGTCTTCAGACGCGACGGATGCACTGCAGCGGCTGCCCTCTCCTTGGCGGTGGTGGCTGTCGGGCTGCCTGCTGGCCCTCATCCTGCTTCTCCTGGCGCCTCCTACCGGGCGGTGGATCAAGGGGCCGATCAAGGCCGGTGTGCACAGCCTGAGCCGTCCCTATGTGGATAGCGGGCTGCAACGGGCCGGCGTGGCCTACGCCGCCGCCAGGGGGCTCAACGGCATCATCTCCCTTGTGCAGGAAAGCGAGCTCCAAGCCACGCTCTTTGGAACTGGGGCCAGCGTCGCCGCCGGACAGCTCCTCGACCCGCTCAACGATCTCGTGGAGCGGTTCTCCTGGGTCATGCTCCTCAGCCTCGCCTCCTTCGGTATCCAAAAGACCCTCATCGAGATCGTCCCCTGGATCGGGCTGGACATCCTGGTGAGCCTCTCCCTGGCCGCCCTGCTCCTGGGAGTGGCCCTTCTCCGGGAGGCCTGGGTCCGGATCGGGCTGACCGGCTTGCTCTGCTCCCTTATCCTCGTGCTCTTTATTCCTGCGGCCGCGCTCATGAGCCAAAAGGTCCACGATCATTTTCTGGCCGATACCTATCGTACCTCGGTGGAAACCATAACCGGAGCCCAGGAGGAGCTCAACCCGAATGCGCAAGCTGCATCCGGCTCCTTATGGCAGCAGCTCAAAGAGCTCGATCTGGCAGCCAAGGTGCGGACCTTGACGGCGATGACCCAGATGATCATCGATCATCTCGTCGATCTCATCGTTGTCTTTGTCCTACAGACGGCCGTCTTGCCGTTAGCCCTCCTCTGGGGCCTCGTCAGGGCGCTCAAAGGCGGAGGTGCAGCAGCCGGCCTGTTGACAGGGTTCCGTCCGCAAGCAGCGGCCTCTTGAGGACCAGGAGTCGATCCCGCGCCTCGGGCTCTTCCGGTGCCTGGTTTGCTTCAGATTGTCCCTTGTCCTGGAAAGCTGTATTGACAGCTCACAGGCGATGATGCACAACCGTTCGTTCCTCCTGCAGCGATGCGGATCGCTTCTGGAGGATGATTCAGTCTGAAGCAATGCTTGTCCTGACCGTTGCATGAGGCGTGGACAGTATGGTGAAACTCTAAGGATGAGACAGGAGAGGCAATGAGCACAAAAGAGCTCAAAGAGAGGGTGCACTGTGAGCTCGGGGGTTCAAAAGCCCAGGCGGACCGAGTGGTGAGCGCCTTTTTGGCCTCGATTCAGGAAGCCCTTGCCAACGGGCGGGATATCAAGCTGAACAACCTGGGCAGCTTCAAGCTCGTTCGCAAAAACCCGAGAACGATCCGGCATCCACAGAGCGGCCGGGAGATCGAGGTGCCCGAGAGGAGGTCCGTCAAGTTCAAGCCGGGGAAGCGGTTGAGCGCTCAAATCAACGACACATCGAAGTGAGCCCCCGCTATCCGAAGCAGACGGGGCCATACCATGAGCCATCAAAAGAAAGGGGCTGGAAGTCCGCTTCCAGCCCCTTTCTTTTGATGGCTCCCCGGGACGGACTTGAACCGCCAACATGGTGATTAACAGTCACCCGCTCTGCCGTTTGAGCTACCGGGGATAAACAAAAGAGAATCATAGCTATGAATCGATTTTGCGTCAACCCCTTGCCAGGTTCGTTTTCCGGCCCCGGAAAAGGGACGGTTGTCATTCGGCTAAGAGAAGGCTATCATCACGCCCGCCGATAAGGCGAGCCTTTTCCAGGGCCCTGGGAACAAGCCTTGCGGGCTCAGCCAAGGTTCAATATGCACTGCCAGGTCTTGGCGGTAGCTTCGGCATGTGATGTGCGCATACTTGCCCCGGGGCGAATTCTGGAAACCATCTTCCGGGTATGAGCTTGCTGCAATAAGTACGGAATAGCTTAGCTGGCGACACGAAGTTGAGCTTTGTGCAATAAAGTTGTTTTGTTTGCAATGTGGTTACTCAAAGACAAGGAGGTTGAAAGCCGATGAAAGAGGTAGTCATTGTCAGCGGAGCGCGAACCGCTGTGGGAAATTTTTTGGGTTCCGTAAAAGACATTCCGGCAGCGCAGCTGGGTGCGGCATGCATTCGGGAGGCCTTCAACCGGGTGAGCCTTAAGCCGGCGCCCAGAAAGGAAATGACCTCCGGCAAGCCGGAAAAGCTGAAGAGCGGCCTGATCGAGCTGGAAGAGAAGTACAGGCAGTGGGATGAGGGCCACCGCGAGGTGGAAGTGGACGAGGTGATCATGGGCAATGTGCTCCAGGCCGGACAAGGGCAGAACCCGGCCCGTCAGGCCACCATCTATGCCGGCATGCCCAAGGAGACCTCGGCCTTCACCGTAAACAAGGTCTGCGCTTCAGGGGTCAAGGCGGTCGCCCTGGCCGCACAGTCCATCATGACCGGAGACTCCGAGGTTGTGGTCGCGGGGGGCATGGAGAACATGAGCCAGGCCCCATACACTCTGCCCAAGCTTCGCGAAGGGGCTCGCATGTTCAACGCCGATGCGGTGGATCTCATGGTCTATGACGGCCTGTGGGAGCTCTATTACGGCTACCATATGGGGATGACCGCGGAGAACATCGCAGAAACCTACGGCATCAGCCGCGAAGAGCAGGACGAGCTCGGGCTGGAAAGCCACACCCGGGCCAGGAAGGCTATTGCCGAGGGGCGGTTCAAGGAGGAGATCGTGCCCCTGACCATTCCGCAGCGAAAGGGCGAGCCCCTGGTCTTTGACACGGACGAGCGGCCCATGGACACCACCCTGGAAAAGATGGGCAAGCTAAAGCCGGTGTTCAAGAAGGACGGCAGCGTCACCGCCGGAAACGCCTCCGGCATCAACGACGCCGGAGCCGCCCTGCTGCTCATGAGCCGGGAAAAGGCGGATGCGCTCGGCCTGAAGCCGCTGGCCTCCATCAAGTCCTATTCCGCAGGAGCCATCGATCCGGCCTATATGGGGCTGGGGGTTATACCAGCCACACGCTGGGCCTTGGACAAGGCGGGCTGGTCCATTGCGGATCTGGACTGCATCGAGCTGAACGAGGCCTTTGCCTCGCAGGCCCTGGCCTGTATCCAGGAGCTGGGTCTGGACAGGGCCAATACGAACCCCAATGGCAGCGGCATTTCCATCGGCCATCCCATAGGGTGTACCGGAGCCAGGATCGTTTACGGACTGAGCATGCAGATGCAGCGTCAAGGCCTGTCCAAGGGCTTGGCTACGCTGTGCATTGGCGGCGGGATGGGCTTTGCCATGACCCTGGAGGCAGCCAGGTAAAGAGATCTGTTACAGGCTTATTTCTCGGTTTGGGACGGGCTGAAGCTTAGGGCCCTTTGCGCTGCGCTCGGAGCACCCGGCTTTTAGGGCCCCAGCTCGTATACCGTCCGTCCGTCTAAGAGGAGGCGGACGGTATCCCGCTCCTTGCGCAGCCGAACGTCGCTGGAGGATAAGGCATCCAGCCCCGGATAGCGGCTTCGCAGGCCGGGGAGCTCTCCCTGCTGCAGGAGGGCGGATAGGATTTCGATGCGCTCTTCGAGGAGGGATTGATCTCCGCGACCCCGGAAGTAGTCGCTGAGGGCCTTGTTGTACTGCCGCTTGATCTCGGTGGCGATGCAGTGCTTGGAGAGATCGAGCACCAGCTCCATAACGAGTAAACATAAAAAGGCGGGCCGGTTGGACCGGCCCGCCTTTTGTCCTTTTAGCCTTTCATTTCCTGGATCTTCTCGGTCAGTACCGGAGCGAATTCCAAAAGGTCTTCCACCACGCCCACATCGGCCACCTGGAAGATGGGGGCCTTGGGGTTCTTGTTCACGGCCACGATGAAGGGGTTGCCCTTTACCCCGCCCATGTGCTGGAAGGATCCGCTGATTCCCATAGCCAGATAGACCTTGGGCTTGACCGTTTTGCCCGAGGTGCCCACCTGGCGCGACTTCTCCATCCATTTGGCGTCCACCACCGGCCGGGAGCAGGAAACCACGCCGCCCATGGCCTCGGCCAGCTCCTGGGCGATCTCCAGGTTCTCCTCGTCCTCGATGCCGCGGCCGATGGAAACCAGGATGTCCTCTTTGGTGATGTCCACCTCGCCGATCTCAGCCTCGAGAACCTCGAGGAACTTGCGCTTGGCTTGCACCTGCCCGGCCTCGGAGGACTTGTCCGCGACTTCGCCGCCGGCGGACTTGGACTCATCCGCCTCAAAGGTACCGGGCCGCACGGTGATCACTGCGCCGGTGGAGAGATCGCAGTTGACATGGGCGTGGACCTGGCCGCCGAACTCCTGCCGCACCGTTTTGAGGGTGTTGCCCTCAACGCCTTCAACATCAACGATGTCCGAGACATAGCCAGAGTCAAGCTTGATGGACAGACCCGGAGCGAGATCCATGCCGAAGGTATCGTGCGGGACAAGGCAGATGCAGCCTTTGGGCAGCAGGTTGACAAGCAGGCCCCGGATGATCTCGGCGTTGGGATAGGAAAGCTCCGCTTGGTCCACCTTCCAGACCTCCGGGTAGGTGGCGGCCGCGCTCTGGCAAACCTGGTCCAGCTCGGAGCCGGTACCGAAAACCAGGGCCGTCACCTTGGCCTGGGGGTCGATCTTTTGGGCCGCGCTGATCATCTCCAGGGTGGAGTCGTCGGCCACGCCGCCGTGATGCTCTATATAAACGAAGATCTGTTGACTCATTACTTGATCCCTCCTTTGGCTTTGAGCATTTCCGCAAGCTTCTCGGCCACCTCTTCGGAGTCGCCTTCCAGAATCTCGGCTCCTTCGCCCATTTCTGGGAGGAAGTAGTCCGCGCGCTGCACCTTGGCTGCTGAGGCGCCGACCTGGTCCTCGGAGAGGCCGAGATCGGAGGCGCCGAGCTCGGGGATCTCCACGCTGGCCACCTTGCGGATGCCGCGAATGCCAACGTAGCGGGGCTCGTTGATGCCGGATTGGATGGACAGCACGCAGGGCAGGCTGATCTCGTTCATCTCCTGGTTGCCGCCTTCGATCTCCCGGCCCACCTTGAGGGTTTTGTCGTCCACGATCTCCAGGGAGTTGACCAGGGAAGCGTAGGGAAGATCGAGCATCGCGGCCAGCATGCCGCCTACCTGGGCCGCTGCGTCGTCGGCCTGGGCACCGGTGAGGATGAGATCGTAGTCGCCCTTCTCCACAGCGGCCTTGAGGATAGCTGCTGTACCGCGTCCGTCGGCGCCCTCGAAGGCATCGTCAGTGAGCAGCAATCCTTCGTCGGCGCCCATGGCCATCTCCCGGCGCAGGACCTCTTCGGAGTCCTCATCGCCGACTGTGACCACGGTCACCTTGCCCCCAACCTTGTCCCGGATCTGAATGGCCTCTTCAACTGCGTAGTTGTCCCATTCGTTGACCGAGTAGACGAGGTCCTCGCGTTCGATGTCGCTCCCCTCGCGGTTGATCTCGATCTCGTTCTCCGCAGGATCGGGAACCCGCTTTACGCAAACCAAGATATTCATACGCTCCTCCAAATGGTTTTGGTTCGATATTCCATCCCCAAGGGTACCCAAGGCTGGGAATGCCTTTTAGTCCTGCACTGCGAGCTGTTGGGCCACCAGCTCGGTAAGGTCCATGACCTCGATCTTTCCCTCCTGGCCGCTCGTCTTGATGCCGTCCTCCAGGTTGGTAAGGCAAAATGGGCAGCCGGTAACGATCACGTTGGCCCCGGCCTCGGCAGCCATTTCCACGCGTACCTGCCCCATGCGGCGATCCTCGGTTGGCGGCTCATAGTAGAGCATGAGCCCGCCGCCTCCACAGCAAAAGGAGGTGTCCCGGCAGCGGCTCATCTCCACCCGTTTCATGCCGGGGATGGCGTCGAGCACCTGCCTGGGAGTGTCGTAGAGAAGGTTATGCCGGCCGAGGTAGCAGGGATCATGATAGGTAAACACGAGATCGCTGTTTTCCAGAGGGCGCAGCTTGAGCTTGCCGGCCTGGAGATGGGCCTGAATGAGCTGGCTGATGTGCTGCACAGGCGGCAGGCCAGCGTAGTCGTTTTTGAGCGCGTTAAAGGCGTGGGGGTCGGCGGTCACTATCTTTTCCGCCCCGGTGGAGAGAATGGCTTCAGTGTTGTGCTCCTTTAAGGTCTGAAAGAGCATCTCCTCGCCGAAGCGGCGGACTTCATGGCCGCTGTCCTTTTCCGACTTGCCCAGAACGCCGAAGTCGACCCCGGCGGCATGAAGAATCCTGGCGGTGGAGCGGGCGATCGCATAGAGCCTTTCGTCGTAGGAGGTGGCGCTGTCAACGAAATAAAGGGTCTGGGCGCTCTCCTTCTTGCCGGCTGTTTTCACCGGAACCTCCTCCTGGATCTCCTGGGTCCAGTCCAGCCGCTTCTTTTCCAGCTTGCCGTAGGGGTTGCCCCGCTTTTCCAGGGATCCCAGGGGCTTCTGCAAGGACTGGGGAACATTGCCGGCGTCCACCATGCCCCGTCTGAGATCCACAATCTTGTCGATGTACTCGTTCATTACGGGGCATTCCTCCTCACAAGCGCCGCAGGTGGTACAGGACCAGATCTCGTCCTCCTCGAAGATCTTTCCCATGACCGGCTCTTTGGGCTGAATCTCGCCTAGAATCGGGAAGCGATCAAAGCAGTAGTCCCGGGACTTGATGCTCACGAATCGGGGTGACAGCGGCCGGCCCACGGCGTTGGCCGGACAGTTGTCCGAGCACCGGCCGCAGTCCACGCAGGTGTAGAAGTCGAGCATGTGCTTCCAGGTGAAGTCCTCGAAGTACTTCACCCCGAAGGACTCCAGACTGTCCAGCTCCTCATCGCTCACGCCCCATTTCACAGGCTTGACCGAGCCCTTGTCCAGCTTGAGGAAGAAGACGTTGAAGATGGAGGTGATAACGTGGAAGTGCTTGCCGAAAGGCAGGTAGCAGAGGAAAAAGAAGAAGATGAGGTCGTGGACGAAGTAGGAGAAGGTGTGCAGCGTCTGCAAGGTCGGGATGGAGGCTGCGGCGAATATATTGCTGAACAGCCAGGCCAGGGTGAGCGGAGGCAGCAAGGCGGCGTGCCCGGTCGCTTGCAGCTCAGCTGCCACAGCCGTGGCTTCGAAGAGCGACTCGAAAACCATGAGGCCGCCGATGAGGCCCAGCACGAAGATGGCCTCACCGGTATGCTCCTGGCCGTACTTGGGCGGAACCTTGTAGCGCTCCGGCTTGAAAAAGCCGCGGCGAACGCCGGCGACCAAGCAGGCCAGGAAAACGATGCTGGCGGCGTAATCCTTGAGCACATTGTAGACCTCGCCGAGAGGGCCGCCCAGCCCCGGAAATACGAAGCCCGGGGAGAAGCCGACGATAACCAGGCTGATCGAGCGGATGGACAGGATGAGAAATCCGATGAAGATGAGGATGTGCAACACCCCGGCCAGCATGTACCTGGGCTGCTTGTACTGGGCCAGCCAGTACTTCAGAATGCTTTTGAGCCTCGTCCCGACGCGATCGAACCTGGGGTCGGATGCGCCTTTGGCCAAGGGGATCAGCCGGCGGGCCATTATGTAGGCGAAGGCGAGAATGCCCACGAGCGGAATGATCAAGGCCAGAATCCATACCGGTATGCCGGCTACGGTCTCCAGAGCGGGAGGTGTCAGTACGCTTTCCATGGTCGCTCCCTGTGCACAGCGTTTAGAGAATACGCCGGGGAGCAGGATCGCCTGCCCCCCGGCTAATGACTACTTGCCGCCGAAGCACTCGTCCTCGATTTCAGCGGCGGTGCCGTCAAGGTCCATCAACATGTTCATTTTGCCCTGGGTGATGGGCAGCACCGAGTTCACAAAGAACTGCAGCGTCTTGATCTGACCTTCATAGAAGGCCTTGTCCTTTTTCTTGGCCTTGGCCAGCTTGCCGGCGGCCACATTGCCTCGCCAGAGGAGCATCCAGGCCAGGATGACATCGCCGCAGACCTCCATGAAGGGGTAGGAGTTGGCAAAGGCCTTGAGGAGCTCCTCAGACATGGCTTTCTGGCCGATATGCATGGCCACTTCGCTCAGCCTGTTCAGTCCCTGTTCCACCTTGGCTGCGGAGTCGGAGACCTCGTCGATCTCCTTGGCATCTGCGATTGTCTTCTGCATCTCGCCCAGGAGGTCCATGATGGCCTTGCCCTTCTTCTGGCCCAGCTTGCGGCCGAGGAGGTCCATGGCCTGAATGCCGTTGGTCCCCTCATAGATCATGGTAATCCGGCAGTCTCGGAGAAGCTGCTCCTGGGGGTACTCCTTGGTATAGCCATAGCCTCCATAGATCTGGATGCCAAGATTGCAGACATCAAAGGACCGATCCGTGCAGTACCCTTTGCAGATGGGGATGAGAACGTCAATGATGTTCTGGTACTTGTCCTTCTCCTCTTCGCTGTCGGTCAGGTCCTTCATATCTTCGCAAAGGTTCACGTAATAGATCAGGCTGCGCATTCCGTCAACATAGGCCTTCATGGTCAACAGCATGCGTTTAACGTCCGGGTGCTGGATAATGGGTACTGCCGGTGCGCTCTTGTCGGTCAGGTTCATCAAATGGCGTCCCTGCTCACGCTCCCGTGCGTAGCTCAGGGCGTCCAGGTAGGAGGAGGTGGCCAGTGCGAGGCCCTGCATGCCGACGAGAAGCCGGGCCTGGTTCATCATGAGGAACATCTCCCGCATGCCCTTGTTCTCCTGCCCGAGCAGGAGCCCTTTGCACTTGCCTTTTCCGCCCAGAGCCAGGGTGCAGGTGGAGCTGCCGTGGATGCCCATCTTCTCCTCTATGCCGGTGCAGACCACGTCGTTGAACTCGCCCATGCTCCCGTCCTCATTGACCCAGTACTTGGGAACGATGAACAGGGAGATGCCCGAGGTTCCGGGAGGCGCTCCCTCGATCCTGGCCAGGGTGGGGTGAATGATATTCTCCGTGAGGTCCTGCTCGCCACCGGAGATAAAGATCTTGGTCCCGGACAGGGTGTAGGTTCCGTCCTCGTTCTTCACAGCAGTGGTGGACACGGCGCCCACGTCCGATCCGGCCTGCGGCTCGGTGAGCAGCATGGTGCCGGCCCATTCGCCGGTGTAGAGCTTCTCCAGGAACATCTTCTTCTGCTGTTCGGTGCCGAAGGCCTCGATAAGATGCCCGGCGCCCACAGTGAGGCCGATATAGAGGTTCAGGGAGCAGTTGGCGCCCAAGAGATAATCGCTGGCACCCATTCCAACGGATTTGGGCATGCCCTGTCCGCCCCATTCCGGGCTTTCGGTTATGGAGACCCATTCTCCTTCCCGGTAGAGCTGGTAGGCCCGGTGGTACTCCTCTGGCACCTTGACGCTGCCGTCCTTTTCAAAGCTGACCCCTTTTTCGTCGCCGGGCTTGTTGGTGGGCAGAATCTCCTTGATGGCCAGGTTACGGGCTTCACTGACGATGAGGTCGATGGTTTTTTTGTTGAATTCAGCATACTTGTCGTATTTGCTGAGCTTGTCCACTTCCATCTGCTCGAAAAGGACAAAATCGATGTCCCTGCGGTCTGCAATCTGTTGTGCCATAGCTGTTCACTCCTTACGAATTGAATGTTGGGGTTGCCAATGCCGAGTCGGATACATTGCGGTCCAGGAATCGAGTCAGAGGTTTCGGCCTCTGGGAGCGAGCCCTTTGCCGCGCTCCCGGGCTTCAATATGGCCGATGCCGTTGATGAAGAGGTCCACCAAGGGCTCGACCATGGAGATGAGCTCGTACTGTCGGGCGGAGTAGAGCCAGGTGGTGATCACCTCGTCCACGGCCCCTATAATGTACTGCTTGACGAGATGCACGGGCAAGTCGCTTCGAATGGCTTGTTCCCGCTGTCCCTGTTCCACGATGTCGGCCACCAGGTCGAAGTACATCTTGGACATCTCCTTGATCTTGTCGTCGGAGAGATGTCGCTTCATCCTGGTCTCCACCTGGTAGACCACGGCCATGTCCCGGTCCTGCTCAAACTCCAGGAGATGATGATAAACCAGTTTCTTGAGCTTCTCCAGAGCGTTGTCCGCCTTGTCCACTTCCTCCTTGAAGCGAGTGAAGACCTGCCGCGTCTTGTAGCTGAAAAAGTTGTCCAGGATATCGTCTTTGTTCTTGAAGTAGAGATAGATGGTCCCGTCCGCGACCCTGGCCTCCCGGGCGATCTGGGAGATTGTGGAGTTGTAGTACCCCTGGCGGGCGAAGATGCGGATAGCCGCTTCAAGGATTTGCTGGTATTTGTCGTTCTTTTTGCGTTCGGATGCCACTGCGGGATGTGCTCCAGGCGGTTGCGATATTATGAATGAATATTCATTCATGAGGGGTGTAGCAAAGATGCATTTCGGCTGTCAAGGCAGGCCGAAAAATTTATTTCCCCCAGCGTCGAGGCTGCTTGTGTGCAGAGAGGGTTTTGACGCTGTCTTGAGTTGCATAGGGCTATGCCAGGCGGTGGTCCAGTCTCGGCCCCTTCATAGGCCGGGGGTTGCCAAAGGCGGGTGAAACGGGTATGCCTGATCCGCCAAGGATGCAGTATGCCGGTGTTTTTTCCGGGTTGTCCCGCCTGGATAGCAGTCCGGAAAAAGCAGCCTAACCAGGGCCTTTTGGAAAGAATTTTCAGGAGCTTCACTGGCGATGGAATCAAGCCTCACATTCTTGCGCACCGACCAGTCAGTGCCAACCATCCGTCCGGAAAGTAACAAGCCATGGAAGCCGCAGTCGCGGCGCAGCTTGCGGATTGCGCTTCTCAGCTACCGCAGCAACCCCTACTCCGGAGGCCAGGGCATCTATGTCAAGCATCTCAGCCGGGCCCTTGTCGAGGCCGGGCACGAGGTGGACGTCATCAGTGGGGAGCCCTATCCGGATCTGGATCCCAGGGTTTCCCTCATCCCGCTGCCCGGGATGAACTTCTACGCCTATGAACGCCCCAGCTTGGCGGTACGGGAAAGGGGGCTGCGTTCCTGGCCCGACTTCCGGGAGTGGCTCAGCTATAACAGCGGGGGGTTTCCCGAGCCCCAGGCCTTCGGACAGCGGGCGGCCAGATACCTGGCGGTCCATGGCTCGAGCTACGACATCATCCACGACAACCAGAGCTTGAGCTACGGGCTCTTGCGGCTCATGCGCTCCGGCCATACCGTGCTGGCCACCATGCACCACCCCATCACTCGGGACCTTCGGTTCGCCCTGCAGCGAGAGGGCAACTGGGGCCTGCGGATGCTCCTCAGGCGCTGGCACGGTTTTTTGAAGATGCAAAAGAAGGTTGCCCCCAGGCTCCCTAAAATCATTGCCGTTTCCGAGTCTTCCAAGCGGGACCTGCAGCAGGACTTCGGCCTGGACCCGGAGCGCATAGATGTGGTCCACAACGGGGTGGACACCCAAACCTTTGCCCCCATACCGGGTATCGAGCCGGAGCCGTGTCGGATAATGGCCACGGCTAGTGCGGACGTTCCCCTCAAGGGCCTGCATATCCTCCTGCAGGCGGTGGCCCGTCTGGAAAACGAGCTTCCGGGCCTTAGGCTCACAGTGCTCGGAAGCCCCAAAAGCAACGGGCCGACCAGCCGGCTCATCGCCGAGCTCGGGCTCAAGGAGCGGATCCGGTTCGTATCCGGGCTGACCGACCGGGAGATTGCAAGGGAGTATGCCAAGTCCGCCCTGGCCGTGGTCCCCTCACTGTACGAAGGGTTCGGGCTTCCGGCTGCGGAGGCCATGTCCTGCGCCAAGCCTGTGGTCTCCACCACCGGGGGAGGGCTGCCCGAGGTGGTGGGCTCGGCCGGAGTGCTGGTCCCGCCTGGTGATCCGGGTTACTTGGCCCGGGGCATGGCGCGTATTCTTAAGCATCCTGAGCTGGGAAGGGAGCTGGGCCAACTGGCCAGACAACGCATGGAGCGCTCCTTTTCCTGGGCTCGGGCGGCCGGAAAAACGCTGGACTCCTACAGCAGCCTGCTTGCGGCCTGCAAGTCACAGGACCGGAGGATAAAGGCCGCTTCCTGCTCCGACTGAGCAATTCGTATGCTGACTGTGGATCTTACGGCCCTGGAGCTTTCGCCGGGAAGCAAGGTGCTCGACGTGGGCTGCGGCGAGGGAAGGCACCTGCACGGCCTGTACAGCGAGCCGGTGCACGCCTTTGGCCTGGAGCTGAGCCGGGAAGCGGCGTACAAGGCCCTCCAGGGGTGCAGGGAATGCTTTTCCCTTCCCGGAGCCCGGGTTGTTCACTGGGCCGTGCTGCAGGGAACCTGCCTTCAGCTGCCCTTTCCGGACGAGAGCCTGGAGGTTGTTATCTGCTGCGAGGTCCTGGAGCACCTTGCGGACTATCAAGGCGCCCTTCAGGAGATGCGCCGTGTGCTTCGCCCCGGGGGGAGGCTGGCGGTAAGCGTGCCGCGCTTTATGCCGGAAAGGGTGTGCTGGGCCCTTTGCCGGGACTACTACAGTGAGCCTGGCGGGCACGTCCGCATCTTCAAAGCCGGAGCCCTCCGGCAGGAGATTGAGGATCTGGGCTTTGGCTTTATCAGGCAGAGCCATTCCCATGCCTTGCACACCTGCTACTGGTGGCTCAAATGCTTGCGCTGGAAAAAGCGCGATACCTGGCTTCCCATCCGTCTGTACCATCGTCTTCTGGTCTGGGACATCCTCAAGGCACCCAAAGGGATGCGCCTCCTGGAGGGGATGCTCAATCCCCTTCTGGGCAAGAGCGTGGCCCTGTACTTCACAAAGGTGGCTCAAGCGTGAACACACTGCTTCTCTCGCCCAAGTTCTTCCCCCGGGCATATTTTGCCCGCAGCGGACGCTATATTGCGAGCATACAGGAGGATTCAGGCGCCATTCCCTGGTTTCCCGGCGGAATACTCGATCCCTGGGATCACGTGGAGGCGGCCATGGGGCTCACTGTGGCCGGGATGTACGCCGAGGCCAGAAAGGCCTATCTCTGGCTGGCGGAAAGGCAGGAGGCGGACGGAGGGTTCTGGCCGGCCTACGCCGGGGGGGCAGCGCTGGACAGGACTAGAAAGGAAAGCCATCATGCGGCTTATGTGGCTACCGGGCTGTGGCACTACTACGCCTGCACCGGAGACCAGCGTTTTGCAGCGGAGCTGTGGCCCTGTGCCGAGGCCGGGCTGAACTTTGCCTGCGGGCTGCAATCGGCACAAGGGGAGATCGCCTGGGCCGCCCTCCCGGATGGAAGGCCTTACCCGGACGCGCTGGTTACCGGATGCAGCTCGGTCTTCAAGAGCTTGGAGTGCGGGATCCTGCTGGCCAGCCTGTTGGGCCGCAAGCGTCCGGACTGGAGCGAGGCCCGGGTGGCCTTGGGCCAAGCCCTGCGGAGCAAGCCCCAGCGCTTCGACCGAACCTGGGAGAGCAAGCAGCGATTCGCCATGGATTGGTTTTACCCCATCCTCAGCGGAGCGATCAGCGGCCACGCGGCCAGAAGGCGACTGCAGGCCAACTGGAGCCGGTTTGTGGACTCCCGGCACGGCTGCCGCTGCGTTTCGGATCAGCCGTGGGTCACGGTGGCTGAGTCAAGCGAGCTGGTCATCGCCCTGGCGGCCGCCGGACTCCCCGTGCGCGCGGCCAGAGTGTTCAGCTGGCTGCAGGCGTATCGGGAGCCCAGCGGGGCCTATTGGACCGGCTACCAGCTTTGTCTGGAACGGCATTGGCCACAGGAGCAGCCCACCTGGACCGCGGCCGCGGTACTGCTGGCTGCCGACGCCTTGGCCCGGATCACGCCTGCAGCCGGGCTGTTCACTCAGGTTTGCCTTTCCTCAGAAGGCCCCGTCATCCTTCAGGCTGATGCGGCGGAGTAATCCAAGGGTGTTGACCATCCCTTGCTCAACGTAGAGCCCGGAATCAAGGGCTTGCCGGTAAATGGCGCGGGGAGCCTGTCCGCCTTCAGCGGGGTCGAGAAAGATGTCGTGAACTGCCAGAATCCCGCCGGGCAAAATGTGCGGCGACCAGCAGCAGTAGTCGTTCCAAGCGGCTTGCAGACTGTGCCCTCCGTCGATGAAGACCAGGGACAAGGGGGTGCCCCACTGTCTGGCCACCAGTGAGGAGGGTGCCACAATGGGGA
>CAZQPF010000025.1:0-468 GCA_964595165.1 uncultured Desulfohalobiaceae bacterium | reverse complement strand
CTACGGTGTCCTCCAGCTCGGCTAGGGAGATATTTTTCTGGAACTCCTTGAAGGAGTCCATCCGTTCAAGCCCGGGATCGAAAAGCTCCGGGTCGTGGTACTCCTCGCCGGGCTGGTGCTCTTCCGAGCCGCGGTGATGGTCCACGGCAAAGAGAACCCCGTTGTTTTGGCGCACGCCAAGGCCAATATACAGTGTGGAAAGGCCGCAGTAGGATCCTATCTCCAGACAGGGGCCCAGCCGGCTCTGCCGCTCGCCGTACTCCCGGAGGGCCTCGCCTTCGTCCGGGGCGATGAAGCCTTTTACTTCCGCCAGAAAGGGAAACCGGGTATGAATGGAGCCCATGGGGTCGATTGAGCTTTTACAGATCTCTTTGCAGCTGTTTTGGCATATCTCAAATGCCGCAATAAAGAAGCCTCCCCTGACCCCTCCTTGCCGCCTGGAAGACAGGCGGCAAGGAGGGGAGCCGG
>CAZQPF010000024.1:0-38881 GCA_964595165.1 uncultured Desulfohalobiaceae bacterium | reverse complement strand
CTAAACATAGACCTTTCTCCTTTTAAGAGTTGATGGTCAACCGCCAATACCTGTTCCTTGGTCCTTCTCCAATAACCCCCTCACCTCCTTTTCTTTGGTTCGAAGTCCATTATCTAGCCACCCCGGACCGAGCTCATGGCGGACCGGGATGGATTCCGGCAGAAAAGCTATTTTTTCTTGGAGCTGAGCTCCGGGAAGTCCTGATAGAAGTACTCGTTCTCCTCGCGGCCTTCAGCTGTTTCCTTCTTCTTTTGCTCCTCGTGCTCCCGAAGCTCAATGCGCCGGATTTTACCGCTAATGGTCTTGGGAACCTCCTCCACGAAATGGATGATGCGCGGGATCTTGAACTTGGCCAGAATGGAGATGCTGTGCTGGAAAAGCTCCAGGGCCAGGTCCCTGGAAGGATCATAGCCCTTATTCAAGATGACGTAGGCCTTGACCAGCTGGTAGCGATGGGGATCCGGCGAGCCCACCACCGCGGCCTCGGCCACTGCAGGATGCTCCACCAGGGCGCTCTCCACCTCAAAGGGGCCCACTCTGAAGTCGGAGGACTTGATGACGTCGTCGGCCCGGCCCACGAACCACCAGTAGTTGTCCTCATCAAAGGAGGCCCGGTCTCCGGTATAGTAGAAGTTGTCCACAAAGACTTCCTGCATCTTGTTCGGATTGCCGATGTACTCGGTAAACAGCCCGATAGCCCGCCAGCGGTCCAGCCGGACCACGATGTGCCCCACCTCGTTCGGCGAGGTGATCTCCTGTCCGAGATCGTCGGCCAGGGTGATGTCGTACATGTAGGAAGGCCGGCCGAAGGAGCCGGGCCGCATCTTGCCTTCCATCCACGGAGGGTTGCCGATCATGGCCGTGGACTCGGTCTGGCCGTAGAAGTCGCGGATCTCTGTTCCGGTATGCTTCTTCCACTGAGAGATGGCCTCCGGATTGAGCGGCTCGCCGGCACTCACCGACTGCCTCAGGGAGCTGAAATCGAAGTTGCTCAGATCGAGGCGGATGAACATGCGCCAGGCGGTGGGCGGTGCGCAGAAGGTGGTCACCTTGTACTTGGAAAGGAAATCGAGGTAGGTGTTTCCGTCCAGGGCCTTGAAGAAGAAGCCTGTAGCGGTGGCTCCGACATTGAGCGGACTGAAGAAGCTGCTCCAGGCCCACTTGGCCCAGCCCGGCGCGCTCAGATTGTGGTGCACGTCGTCCGGCCGGATGCCGATCATCACCGCAGTGGAGAGATGGCCTACCGGATAGGAGGTCGCAGTATGGCCTACGCGTTTGGGCAGACCGGTGGTTCCCGAGGTAAAGAAGCAGAACAGGAGGTCGTCGCTCTTGGTTTTGGCGGCCTCCGCCTGACCGGGCTCCTGGTCCAGCTGGCTGTAGCTTTGCCATCCGGGCTTGGAGCCGATAACGAGCTTGACCTTGGGCTGGGCTCCAGTATTGGCCAGGGCCTCATCGATGGTGGCCACCGAGGCCTCGTCAGCAATAACCACATCCGGGGGATAGGTCTCGAAGCGGAACTGCAGCTCCCGGACGGTCATGGAAGTAGCCGTGGGAACGGCCACCAGGCCGCCCTTGATGCAGGCAAAGCTGGCAAACCAGGTTTCAGGAAGGATGGGGATCATCATGTACATGTTGTGCCCCTTTTCCACTCCATGCTTGCGAAGGAAATTGAGGCACTTGTTGCCGTTGGCGGCGAACTCGCTATAGGTGAAGGAGCGCTCCTTCCCGGTTTCCATGTCGGCCCAGATGTAGGCGGTCTTGTCCCCGCGCTCCTTGACGTGCAGCCCTTCGAAGATCTCTTCCGCCCAGTTGAAGTGCTCGGGCAGCTGAGCGTAGTTGAGCTTCTCGAAGAAAGACTTGGCTGCAGCGTCCTTTTGCTCGTTATCCTCCATCTGGTTGAGCTCCATGACCTCTTTGTACAAGCTTTGCATGTCCATACCGAAGACTCCTTTGTCGTTTTTATAAAGCGTTCTTGGGATTGTCCGACCGGCTTCCCCCTGCCAAGGGGTTAAGACATTTATTCAGCTTATCGATCATTGGTTGGGCATTAAATCAAAAATCGACAAAAAAAACAACGTTCAAAAAGAAAAAATATCGCCCTTTTCGGGTGTGAAACGTGTACCGGACTGTAAATCCTTGATAAAATTTATTTTCATACTGACCGGTTGCTCGCTCAAAACGGGGTTGCAGCGAGCGGAAGCCTCTTCTTCCCAAGGAAACAAAACCGGGCCCCTTATGCAGCTACGGTTTTGGAAAAGGCAGCCTTTTCTTTTGCCGATACCCGGCAAAAGAAAAATGACTCCAGCCCTAGCCTATCTTATTTTGCGTACTTTGTGCCATAGCGGTTGTAAAATCTGGGGCCGAACGGATACGCCTGGGCCAATGCAGGGCACAGCGATCTGTGGAAGACCAAATGAGCTCTCATCCCCTCCTGCCCCGGCCTGGCCTATCGGGCTAGCCCTTCACGAATCTGGCCGCGATATGCTCGGCCAAGGTGTAGGGGTCGCTCTGTTTTGTGACCATGGAGGCAAGGAGTGAGTCCATTTCCCCGCTTTCCTTGAGCTTGTCCACAATGGGATCCAGAAGCTTCGATTTCAGGGCGTTTTGCAGCTGAATCCCGGCCTTGCGGCGCTCCCGCTGTTCCAGGAGCCCCTTGTCCCTGAGAACTTGAAAATGCTCATCGATCTTCTGCCTCAGCTCATCGATCCTTGTGGCAAACTCTCCGGCATCCGCGGTATTCTCGGCCCGAAGCACCGGGGGACGCCAGCCGGAAGGATAGCTGGAGGCCATATCCAGGGTTCGGTTCAGCTCCTGAAAAAGCTTGGCCGCTCCCTTCTGATCCGCCTTGTTGATCAGGAACAGATCTGCGATCTCCATCACCCCGGCCTTGATGGTCTGCACTTCGTCGCCCATGCCGGGGGTAAGCACCAGAACAACGCTGTGGGCGTTGTTCATGATGTCCACCTCCGATTGGCCGGTGCCCACCGTTTCTACCAGAATGATATCTTTGCCCATGGCGTCCAGTACATGGATGGCGTCGTCCACAGCCGCCGAAAGCCCGCCGAGGGCTCCCCGGGTGGCCAGGCTGCGGATGAAAACCCCGCTGTCTTCGGCGTGCTTTTGCATCCTCACCCGGTCGCCCAGTATAGCCCCGCCGGTAAAAGGGCTCGTGGGGTCCACGGCCAGCACCCCGACGCTCTTGCCCTGCCCCCGATAGTTGCTGATCAGGGTGTCGCTCACAGTGCTCTTCCCGGCGCCGGGAGCTCCGGTCATGCCGATAACCCGGGCGTGGCCCGTATGGGGGTAGATGGCTTTGACCACCTCCTTGCCCTCCGGGCGCTGATCCTCAAAGTTCCTGATGAGCCGCGATACAGCCCGCACATCGCCTGCTTTCACCCGCTCCAGTATATCCATGCGGCCATTCACCTTTATCGCTCACACAAGCTGGACTGGCTTCATTTGCATCAAAGAGCGCCGGTCCGCCCTTGGCAGACCCAAGCTATCCCAACTCAGGGCTTGCGGATCAAAGCCCTTCCCGGGGCCGGACATTGGACTCGATCCAGTTGATGATGCTCTCGAGCGGGGTGCCCGGAGTGAAGACCTCCTGGACTCCGGCGTCGTATAGTGGCTGAAAGTCCTGCTTGGGAATGATGCCCCCGCCGATGACCGCAATGTCCTCCGCTCCTTTTTCCTTCAACAGCCGGACCACTTTGGGAAAAAGCGTCTTGTGCGCACCGGAAAGGCAGCTCAGCCCGATAAGATCAACGTCCTCCTGCAAGGCACCTTCCACAATCTGCTCCGGTGTCTGGTGACAGCCGGTATAAATGACCTCGTAGCCTGCATCGCGGAAGCTCCGGGCCAGGACTCTCGCCCCGCGATCGTGCCCGTCGAGCCCCGGCTTGGCCACCATGACCCGCAATGTCCTCTTGACCATGCTTTCCTCCTTGCTCAAAACAGCCCGGGATCTTGATATACGCCGTAGACTTCCCGATAGACGTCGCAGATCTCCTGCTCCGTGGCCAGCTGCTTAACCGCCTCGATGCAGTAGGGCATGACGTTCTCGCCCTTTTTGCAGGCCGAACGGAGCTCGTCGAGGCAGCGCTTGACCGCCTTGGAATCCCTCTTCTCTTTAACCCGCTGCAGCCCTTGCAGCTGATTGCGCTCCACCTCTTCATCGATGTCCAGAATGGGGCACTCCTCGGCCTCCTCGGTCACGTACTTGTTCACCCCGACCATGACCTTCTCCCCGGACTCCACCTGACGCTGAAACTTGAAGGCCGCATCCGCGATCTCCATCTGGGGGTATCCCTGGTCGATGGCCGCCAGCATGCCTCCCATGTCGTCTATCTTTTCGATGTACTCCCAGGCGGCCTCCTCCATCTCGTTGGTCAGCTTCTCCACAAAATAGGAGCCGCCCAAGGGATCTATGGTGTTGGCCACCCCGGTCTCCTCGGCGATAATCTGCTGCGTGCGCAGCGCGATTTGAACCGAATGGTCCGTGGGCAGGCAGTAGACCTCGTCCAGGGAGTTGGTGTGCAGGGACTGGGTACCGCCGAGAACCGCGGAAAGGGCTTCCACAGCGGTTCGGACTACGTTGTTGTACGGCTGCTGCGCCGTGAGGGAGCAGCCGGCAGTCTGGGTATGGAACCGGAGCCATTGCGACCTGGGGTTCTGGGACTTGTAGCGGTCCCGCATGACCTTGGCCCAGATCCGTCTGGCCGCACGCATCTTGCATATCTCCTCGAAGAAATCGATATGCGCATTGAAGAAGAAGGACAGCCGCGGCGCAAACTCGTCCGGATGCATCCCTTTGCGCTCCATGACGTCCTCGACATAGGCCATGCCGTCGCGCAAGGTGAAAGCCAGCTCCTGCACCGCTGTGGATCCGGCCTCGCGGATGTGATACCCGCTGATGCTGATGGGGTTCCACTTCGGCACATACTTGGCACCGAACTCCACCGTGTCGCTGATCAGCTTGATGGAAGGCTCCGGCGGCAGCATAAACGTCTTCTGGGCGATAAACTCCTTGAGCATATCGTTCTGGATGGTCCCCCCGATCTTCTCCAGGGGCACCCCTTGATCCTGAGCGCAGGCGCAGTACATGGCCCACATTACCGTGGCCGGAGGATTGATGGTCATGGAGGTGGTCACCTGATCCAGAGGGATGCCTTGCACCAGGACCTTGAAGTCCTCCAGGGTATCGATGGCCACTCCGCAGCGGCCGCACTCGCCCTCGGCCTTGGGGCTGTCCGTGTCATAGCCCATGAGGGTGGGGAAATCAAAGGCTGTGCTCAGGCCGGTCTGCCCGTTGTTGAGCAGCATGTGCCACCTCTCGTTGGTGTCCCTGGCCGTTCCCATGCCGGAGAACATGCGGTAGGTCCACAGCCGGCCGCGGTAGCCGGTACCGTGGATGCTCCGGGTAAAGGGAAACTGGGCGGGGAAGTTGATATCCCGCTCGAAATCGATGTCCGCATTGTCCTCCGGGGTATAGAGCCGCTTGATCTCCCAGTCGGAAACTGTGGAGAAGCGATCCTTCCTCTCCCCGAACTTATTGACGAGCTTTCGGACCTCGTCCTCCCATTTCTTTCTCAGACTGCTGCACTTGTCGAGCAGCTCCTTGGCGAAATACATGACATTCCTCCTCAATAAGCTTCATGCCTACGCTGGCATGAAGCTTATTCTTAATATATATCAGCGCAGCCTCTGGCTGCGCTCCTATGAAACGCCACTTTTCAAACCCTCACCCCGCACTCAGTTTGACTGCAGCCTGCTTCCATCTGAGGCTTTGCAACTTAGCAGTTGCTATTGCTCAAGCTTGTGCTGAGACCTGGCAAACTGAGTGCCGGGTGAACTCCGGTTGCAGGGGTGCTCATTCAACGTATTGAAAAACCGGATTTTTTCTTCAATAAAATGGCCAATAAGTCGGATTTGCCGGAGGCAAATCTGACTTGAGCGTTTCCTAGCGGTTCTGGGAGCGCAGCTTGTGCTTCTGGATCTTGCCGGTAGCGGTCTTGGGCAACTCGGAAAACTCGATCTCCTTGGGAACCTTGAACTTGGCTATCCGCTGCCGGCAGAACTCGGTTATATCCTCCTTGCTGGTCTGGGCTCCCTCCTTGAGGGTGATGTAGGCCTTGGGCACCTCCTGCCACTTCTCGTGAGGCACGCCCACCACTGCCACCTCCAGGACATCGGGGTGCTCGTAGAGGACGTTTTCCACCTCCACCGAGGAGATGTTCTCCCCGCCGCTGATGATCACGTCCTTGAGCCGGTCCTTGATCTCCACATACCCGTCCGGATGGGTCACCGCCAGGTCGCCGCTGTGGAACCATCCCCCGCGGAAGGCCTGCTCCGTCTCCTCCGGCTTGTTGTGGTAGCCCAGCATGACGTTGTTGCCCCGCATGACAATCTCGCCCATGGTTTGCCCGTCGTGGGGCACCGGCTCCATGGAGTTGGAGTCCACCACCTCCATGTACTGGGTGGTGATATAGGGCACGCCCTGCCTGGCCTTGATCTGGGCCCGCTCATCCAAAGGAAGCTCGTCCCACTCCTCCTTCCACTCGCAGAGGCTGTGCGGCCCGTAGACCTCGGTGAGCCCGTAGCATTGAGTCACTGAGGCGCCCAGAGACTCCATCTGCTTGATGATGGCCGGAGAAGGCGGGGCGCCCGCGGTATTGATGACGAACCCCTCAGGAACGTCCACCTCGTTCTTCCTGGCGTAATCAGCCATGCCGGAGAGCACAACAGGGGCGCCGCACAGATGGGTGGCCCGGTTGCGGGAGATCTCGGCGAAGATCTCCTCTGGCACCACGCGGCGCAGGCAGATGTGGGTGGCGCCCGGCGCGCTCACGCCCCAGGTATGGCACCAGCCGTTGCAATGGAACATGGGCAGGGTCCAGAGATACTTGGAGCGGGTGTGAATCTGATACTCCAGGATCTCGCCGAGGGCGTTGAGATAGGCCCCCCGGTGGGAATAGATGACCCCCTTGGGCCGGCCGGTGGTGCCGCTGGTATAGTTCAGGGTGATGGGCTGCAGCTCGTCCTCAACGCTGAAGTCGAAATCCTGGGGCTCCAGGCTGATGAACTCCTCGTAATCCGGTGCCTCGAAGGCCTTGCCCTTCACGTCGCAGACATTGACCAGCTCGATCCCCTGCAGCTGGTCCAGGATGGGCTCGATGGATCCCGCGAACTCGGTATCCACAAACAGGAACTTGCTCTCAGAATCCTGCAAAATATAGGCGATCTCCTGCGGGGATAGCCGGATATTTATGGTTACCAGCACGCCGCCGAGAAGCGGGACTGCATTGTGCGCTTCCAGCACCTGCGGAATATTGGGACACAGCACTGCCACCTTGTCCCCCTTGCCGACGCCTTTTTGCTTCAAGGCCGTGGCCAAGCGGCAGACCCGGTCCCTGAACTGGGAGTAGGTATAGGTGGTATCCTTATAGATGATGGCCGTCTTTTTCGGAAAGACATAGGCGCTTCGATCCAGAAAGTGGAGCGGGGTCAGCGGCTCGTAATTGACACTGCGCATAAATTCCTCCCTAGTTAGGCACGTGAGAGCTCAAAGCTCCCAGTTCAAGGTTCACGGTTAAAAGACGCTCATAGCTCACAGCCGATAGCTCACAGCAAGAGCGAGGAGCAGAAACCTAAGCATAAGACGCCCAGCGCAGAGCGCATGGCGAAGAAGCAATCTTCAGAGCTATGATCAAAGATCAGAGAGATAAGCAGCTGAAGGTTTCAAATTTTTCACCGAAAATACAGCTAGCAGCTACTGGGCTTCCGGGTGGCTGCTAGCTGTATTGGTAGACTCCCCTGCCGCTCTTGCGTCCCAGCCAACCGGCATCGACATAGGATTTGAGCAGGGGGCTGGGTCGGTACTTGGGATCGTTGTAGCCCTCGAGCAGGACGTTGAGGATGGACAGCACCGTATCCAGCCCGATGAGATCGGCCAAAGCAAGCGGCCCCATGGGATGGTTCATGCCCAGCTTCATAATGCTGTCTATCCCTTCCGCCGAGGCCACACCCTCGTAAAGCTCCCACATGGCCTCGTTGATCATCACCATGAGCACCCGATTGGAGACGAACCCGGGCACGTCCTTGCACTCCACCGGGGTCTTGCCCATCTTTTCCGCTACTTCCTTGATGGTTCCGGTTACCTGCGGATCGGTGCCCAGGCCGTTGATGACCTCCACGAGCTTCATCACCGGAACCGGGTTCATGAAGTGCATGCCGATGACCTTGTCCGGGCGCTTGGTCTGTGCAGCGATGCGGGTAATGGGCAGCGAGGAGGTGTTGGTAGCCAAGATGGCATGGGCTGGAGTAATGGAATCGAGCTGGGAAAAGACCTTGGCCTTGATATCCATGCTCTCCACCACGGCTTCCACCACGAGATCGCACTCCCGGGCCGGATCATAGGACTCGGAGGTGGATATCTTTTCCAATACCCTGTTCTTGGCGGCCTCATCCATCTTGCCCTTGGAAACGGCCCGGGAGAGATTCTTGTCTATGGCAGCCATTCCCTTTTGCACCAGCTCGGTACTGATGTCGTTGAGTACCACCTGATAGCCGGTCTGGGCAGCCACCTGGGCAATGCCGCTGCCCATCTGGCCGGCGCCGACGACCATAATTTTCCCTATCTCCATTATTGAGTCCTCCTTGCTTACTCAACAGTCAAGAGCTCTTGAATAGCATATTGTTTCTACTGCTGAGATTGACGAAATGGTTTGGCTGTGAATGCTTTGGAGTTATCTCTTTGATTTTTTGTCTTAACTCTGAACATTCTTTCTTCGCTATGCGCTGATTTATATTTCTTGCCATCAGCTGTGAGCTGTCAGCTGTGAGCTTCTCCCAACTGTGAACTGGGAACACTCAAGCTGCTTATATGCTTCCATGGAAACCCTGAGATAATTTCCTCAAAACTGAGTACCCAGTCATCCTTCCACGCGGATGAGCATGGCGTCGCCCTGGGCCAGCCCGGAGCATATGCCGCAGACGCCAAGTCCTCCGCCGCGCCGCCTCAGCTCGTAGGCCAGGGTCATCACGATCCGGGCCCCGGTGGCCCCGATGGGATGGCCGTAAGCGATCGCCCCGCCGTTGACATTGACCTTGGCCTTCATCTCCTCCTCGCTGAGGCCCAAAATGCTGCGGGCGCTGATGAGGGCCACTGCGGAAAAGGCCTCGTTGATCTCGATGAGGTCCACATCCTGAACGGACATCTGATTCTGATCCAGCACCTTGCGGATGGCCAGCCCCGGAACCGTGGCGATATCCTTGGTGGGCTGGGAAACCTCGGCGTAGTCCAGGAGGCTGAACAGAGGCCTTAAGCCCAGCTCCTCGGCCTTTTCCCCGCTCATGAGCAGGCAGACGTCGCCTCCGTCATTGATGCCCGGAGCGTTGCCAGCGGTGATGCTTCCCGGCTCGCCGGTAACGCTGCTCTTGTGATTGAAAACCGGGGGGAGCTTGCCCAGTCCTTCCAGGGTGGTATCCGGCCGCGGCTGCTCGTCCTGGCTCATAACCTCGACCTTCTTGCCGGATCGCACCTCCACCGGAAAGATCTCCTCCTGCAGCCGCCCGGCTTCCATGGCCGCAGCCGCAGTCTGCTGCGAATGCAAGGCCCAGTCGTCGTTGTCCTGCCGGGAGAACCCGAACTCGTCCGAGGTCTCCGATCCGTGCAGGGCCATATGGCGCTGGTAGAACGGATCCCACAGCCCGTCATAGACCATGAGGTCCAAGGCCTCGGCCGAGGGCAGCCCCAAGCGCTTGCCGAAACGCATGTCCGGAAGAGCGAACGGGCAGTTGGACATGCTCTCCTGGCCGCCGGCAATAGCCACCTCAGCCCGTCCCAGCTGGATCATCTGAGCCGCGAGATCGATAGTTTTCACTCCGGAGGAGCAGACCTTATTGACGGTTATCGTGGGCACCGACTCCGGAAGCCCGGCCAGAATAGCCGCCTGGCGGCCGGGGACCTGTCCGCATCCGGCCGGCACGACCTGTCCCAGGATCACGTAATCCACCTCTTCGACCTTGAGCTTGCCTTCAGTGCGCCGCAGGACCTCTTTGATGGCCAAGGCGCCGAGCTCCGGTGCGTCATAGGACTTCAGCTTGCCGCCGACCCGGCCGTATGGCGTACGGCAGGCCTCAACGCAGACCACCGGGCGATGCCTGGCGTACTGGTTGTCAATTCTGCGGCCCATGCTGGAGTAGTCCGGCTTCCTCTCCCCGTAGGGCGCGGGCTTGGCTTCGGCATAAACGCTCTTTCTGGTTCGGTCCAACTTCTGTGGCTGATCAGACATGGAGATATCCCTCTTGATAATGAACTCTTCCTAGTTGGAGCAAGGTACATCCCTTTCCCGAGGTTATTGTCCGAAAAAGGAAGACTTTAACTTGACGTGAGAGTAAAACAAAAACCGAGGCTGAAGTCAATAACAGGTATGCAGCTGAAATATTGGAAAAGTTATAATTATTGTAATGATAGTAAGAATTATTACTATAAAAAGACCAAAAAAATCCCCTCCTTTGAATAAGGACTGCTGTTCTCTTTTGCAATGAATTGCCAATATGTCAGCGCAGCCGGAGGCTGCGCTGACAAGGCAATATTTTGTATTCTGTACCTGCTGGTAGGCCGAAAAAAGAAAGCAGGGAGCAGGGAGCAGGAAAGAATCCTGCTCCCGGCCTTTTATCCTGCGCAGGAAGCCATGCAAGAGAGAGCTACTTTGGCCGCGACTTTCCGTATCCTATGCTGGTGAGGCTCTCCTCCATCTCGGTCAGGATATCTGGATCATCAATGGTCGCCGGCATACGGTACTCTTGATTGTCGGCAATCTTTTGAATGGTGCCGCGAAGCACCTTGCCGGAGCGGGTCTTGGGCAGGCGGCTGACGACCTTGGCGTGCTTGAAAGCGGCCACGGGTCCGATCTGGTCCCGGATCATCTGCACGCACTCCTTTTCAATCTCCGCCTCGTCCCGGTTCACTCCGGCGCTCAAGACCAGGAAGCCCATGGGGATCTGCCCCTTGAGCTCGTCAGCCACCCCGACCACGGCGCACTCCGCCACATCCGGATGCTCGGCCAGAACTTCCTCCATGGCCCCGGTGGACAGCCTGTGTCCGGCCACGTTGATAATATCGTCCGTACGGGCCATGACGAAGACATAGCCCTCCTCGTCGACGTATCCGGCATCAGCAGTGGTATAGTAGCCCGGAAAATCGGAGAGGTACTTCTGGACGAACCCTTCGTCGTTGTTCCACAGGGTAGGCAGAGCGCCCGGAGGAAGCGGAAGCTTCACTGCAAGGGTGCCGATCTCGCCCGGAGGCATGGGGTTGGATTCCTGATCCAGTACGTGGAGGTTCCAGCCAGGAGCAGGCTTGGTGGGGGAACCAGGCTTGACCGTGAAGCGATGCAGCCCCACGCAGTTGGCAGCAATGGCCCAGGCAGTTTCTGTCTGCCACCAATGGTCTATAACCGGCACCTGAAGGTACCTTTCCGCCCAGTGCAGGGTGTCCGGATCGGTCCGCTCGCCAGCCAGAAAGAGGTAATTGAGGCAGGAGATGTCGTATTTATTCAGCAGCTCCGCCTTGGGGTCCCGCTGCTTGATGGCCCTGAAGGCAGTCGGGGCCGTGAACAAGGTTTTCACCTTGTGCTGGGATATGACCCGCCAGAAAGCGCCGGCATCCGGAGTTCCCACCGGCTTGCCCTCGTAGAGGACGCTGGTGCACCCCTTGAACAGCGGCGCATACACGATATAGGAGTGGCCCACCACCCAGCCGATGTCCGAGGCGGCCCAGTAGGTGTCTCCGGCTTCCACGTTGTAGATGGCCTTCATGCTCCACTTCAAGGCCACCAGATGTCCGCCGTTGTCCCGGACCACGCCCTTGGGCTGGCCGGTGGTTCCGGAAGTATAGAGGATATAGAGCGGATCAGTGGCCTTGACCGGGACGCAGTCCCTTGGAGTGGCCTGGCTCATGAGCTCATCCCAATCGAAATCCCGGCCCGGAACCAGGTCCGCCTTCTCTTGGGGCCGCTGGTATATGATGCATTTCTCCGGCTTGGAGGAAGCAAGGTCCACCGCCTTGTCCAGGAGCGGCTTGTAGGAAACGACCCGATTGACCTCAATGCCGCAGGAAGCGGAAACCACAACCTTGGGCTTGGCATCGTCAATTCGGGTGGCCAGCTCGTTGGCGGCGAACCCTCCGAAGACCACCGAATGAATGGCCCCCAGCCTGGCACAGGCATACATGGCCACCAGGGCTTCCGGGACCATGGGCATGTAGATGATGACCCGGTCCCCTTTCTGCACCCCCTGATCGGCCAGGACTCCGGCAAAGCGGGCTACCAGGTCGCGAAACTCGGAGTAGGTGTAGGTCTTCAAGGTATCCGTTACCGGGCTGTCGTAGATTATGGCCGCCTGATCGCCCCGGCCGTTCTCCACGTGCAGATCGAGCGCGTTGTAGCAGGTGTTGAGCTCGCCTCCTACAAACCAGCGATAAAAGGGTTTATTGGAATCATCGAGCACCTTGTCCCACTTTTTGTACCAATGGCAGTCTTCCGCAATCTCGCCCCAGAACCCTTCCGGATCCTTGATAGAGCGTTCAAAGGCCTCTTGATAAGGATTAGTCATCGCTGCTCCCCCTCTTTCGGATAAGGTTCAACGGTGTAAAAGCTGTTCGCATGAACAACAACTTTTTGTGATAATTATCACCTCCTGTTGTGCCACTGATTCGCCTTGTTGTCTATGCCCAACGAGCGGCTCGGCTAAGGCCTCCTGAAGCTCCCTGCCAAGATGCGACTGCAAAAAGTCATTTTGCAGTCGCAGTGGTCAGAAGTCTGTAGTCAGTTGTCAGGTGTCAGTAAAAACAAAGAGTTACAAGAAAGTACCTGCGCTTGAATCATTCAGGCACGTCTTTTTGCAGGTGCATCTGCCAAGGCTGTCTGGAGATGGAGGCCGGGCAAAAAGCAGATGGAGCCCTCAGAAGCTGAAAACCTCGGCGCAGAATCGACCCAGAGCTCCCAAATCCTCGCAGACGTGAATACCGCCGCTCTTCATGGCCTCGATCTTGCCCTGGGCGGTTCCGCTGCGGCCGCTGACGATGGCCCCGGCATGGCCCATGCGGCGGCCCGGAGGAGCGGTCAACCCCGCCACGAAGCCCACCACCGGCTTGCTCATATGCCGGGACACATACTCGGCGGCGCGCTCCTCTGCATCCCCGCCTATCTCCCCGACAATAACCACGCCTTTGGTTTCCGGATCCGCCTCGAAGCTGGACAGGGCGTCCAGAAAGTTGGTTCCCACCACCGGATCTCCGCCGATGCCGATACAGGTGGTCTGGCCGATGCCCTGCTCGGTGAGCTGATGCACCACCTCATAGGTCAAGGTGCCGGAGCGGGAAACAACCCCTATGGGTCCGCCCGGCTTGTGAATAAGGCCGGGCATGATGCCGGCCTTGCATTCCCCAGGCGTGATGATTCCCGGACAGTTGGGCCCTATAAGCCGCACTTTCCGGTCCCGGAGGTAGTTCTTCACCTTGAGCATATCCAGGACCGGTATGCCTTCGGTAATGGTCACAATGACCTCTATTCCGGCCTCCGCCGACTCCAGGATAGCGTCTGCCGCGAAGGTCGGCGGAACAAAGATGAGGCTGCAATTGGCCCCTTCGCGCCGCACAGCCTCCTCGACTCCGTCGTAAACCGGAATCTGGTCCATCTTTTGGCCGCCCTTGCCCGGGGTCACTCCGGCCACCACCTGGCTCCCGTATTCCAGACACTGCCTGGCGTGAAACTGGCCTTCCCGTCCGGTAATCCCTTGGACCACCACTTTCGTATCGCGATTGACATAGATGCTCATAGCTTATTACCTCGAGCTTGCCCTCATTGCACAATGGCGGCTATTTGCTGAGCCGCGCTCTGCAGGTCCTTGGCAGTGCGGAGATCCAGCCCGGAATCGGCCAGAATGCGACGTCCTTCCTCCACGTTGGTGCCTTCCATGCGGACCACCACCGGGACGTTCAATCCCACCTTGTCCGCGGCCTGCACCACCCCCTTGGCCAGCACGTCGCAGCGCAGAATACCCCCGAAGATGTTGATCAAAATGGCTTTGACATTGGCATCGCCGAGAATGATCTTGAAGCCGTTCTCCACCATCTCGGCGCTGGCTCCTCCTCCCACGTCCAGGAAGTTGGCCGGCTCGGCACCGGCGCGCTTGATGATGTCCATGGTGGCCATGGCCAGACCGGCCCCGTTGACGATGTTGCCCACGTTGCCGTCCATCTTGATATAGTTGAGCCCGTACTTGGAGGCCTCGACCTCCAGGGGGTCCTCTTCGTCCAGATCGCGGTACTCCAGCAGCTCGCGATGCCGGCCAAGAGCGTTGTCGTCGAAGTTCATCTTGGCGTCCAGGGCGAGCATGCGGTTGTCCTCAGTGAGAACCAGGGGGTTGATCTCCACCAGGGAGCAGTCCTTGTTCACGAAAAGCCGGTACAAGCTGGCGGTGAGAGAAATGAGCTCCTTGCGAGCCTCGCCGGGCACATCCAGCCCAAAGGCGATCCTGCGGCAGTGAAAGGGCTGAATCCCGAGCAAGGGATCGACATAGACCTTGATGATTTGCTCCGGGGTCTTCTCGGCCACCTCTTCGATATCCATGCCGCCGGCCTTGCTGGCCATGATAACGATCTTTTCCGTGCTTCGGTCCGGAATGAGGCTCAGGTAGAGCTCCTGCTGGATGCCAAGCCCCTGCTCCACCAGGAGGCGCTTTACAGGCTGCCCCTGGGCCCCGGTTTGATGGGTCACCAGATGCATGCCGATCATCTCTTCAGCCAGCCGCTCCACCTCGTCCCGGGAGTGGGCCAGCTTGACCCCGCCGCCCTTGCCTCTGCCTCCGGCATGAATCTGCGCCTTGAGCACCACGGGATAGCCGCCGAGCTGCTCGGCGGCCTGAACCGCCTCCCGCGGGCTGGAGGCGATACTGCCTTGCGGTATGGGGATCCCGGCAGCAGCGAACAGTTCCTTGGCTTGATACTCATGAATCTTCAAGGCCTAACCCTCCTTGGTGCAGAATTCGGTCAACACGCCGTGGGTGGACTTGGGATGGAGGAAAGCCACCTTCTTGCCCCCGGCTCCTGGCACGGGCTCCTCGTTGATCAGCTTGCATCCGGCCTGCCGGGCCTGATTGAGCTGGCCCTGGATATCATCCGTATAATAGGCCACATGGTGTATCCCTTCGCCGTTCTTGGCCATGAACTTGGCAATGGGGCTGTCCTCCGAGGTGGGCTCCAGGAGCTCGATATGGGTCTCGCCTACTGCGAAGAACGCAGTGCGCACCTTTTGCGAGGCCACCTCCTCGATGCCTTCGCAGCCTACGCCTAGGGCCTGCTCATAGAACTTCACCGCCTCGTCCAGGGAGCGAACCGCAATGCCTAGGTGATCTATTTTATGTAACATAGCCGTACCTCTATACGAACTTTGATCTGTTGGTTTCTCGCAGGCTTCCAAGTTCCGAGCTTCGCTCCGCGTCTCGCGCATAGCGCATGGCGCATGGCGAAGAACTCAGCAACTCAAGTGCACCATTTCATGTGCTGCAACGCTTTGGAACGCCGGTTTTATGATAAAAAACCGGCAATCACATTCCGTCCGTCTTCGGGACGGAATGTGCTACATGGGAATGTTGCCGTGCTTTTTGGGCGATCTCGCCTCGCGCTTGGTCTGGATCACATCCATTGCGGCAATGAGGCGCCGCCTCGTCTCCCGGGGAACGATGACCGCGTCGATGTAGCCCCGGTTGGCCGCGCGATAGGGGTTGGAGAAGAGCTCGTCGTACTCGTTGATCTTCTCCTTGCGCTTGGCCTCCGGATCCTCGGCCTTCTTGATCTCCTTGCGGTAGATGACGTTGGCCGCTCCGCTGGCCCCCATGACCGCAATCTCGCCGGTAGGCCAGGAGAAGGCGACGTCCGCGCCGAGATCCCGGGAGCACATGGCCAGGTAGGAGCCTCCGTAGGACTTGCGGGTCACCAGGAGCATCTTGGGCACGGTGGCCTCGGAGTAGCACCAGAGGAGCTTGGCCCCGTGGCGGATGATGCCGCCCCACTCCTGCTGCGTACCCGGCAGGTAGCCAGGAACGTCGGCGATGGTCAGCAAGGGGATGTTGAAGGCATCGCAGAAGCGGATGAACCGGGTCGCCTTGTCCGAGGCGTCGATGTCCAGGCAGCCGGCGTAAACCTTGGGCTGGTTGGCGATGACGCCCACGCTCGTGCCGTTCAATCGGATGAACCCGACCACGATGTTCGTGGCGTAGAGGGCGTGGGGCTCGAAGAACTCGCCGTTATCAGCCAGGGAGGTGATGACCTCCTTGATATCGTAGGCCTGGTTGGCGCTGTCCGGAATGATGCTGTCCAGCTGCGGGTCCTCGCGCATGGGATCGTCTTTCTGGGGCTGCACCGGCGGATCCTCCATGTTATTCAAAGGCAAGAAGGACAGCAGATGCTTGATCTGATCGATGGCGTCCTCGTCGCTCTCGCAGGCGAAGTGGGCCACGCCGCTCTTCTGGTTGTGCACCACGGCCCCGCCGAGATCCTCGAAGCTCACGTTCTCTCCGGTCACCGACTTGATGACCTCGGGCCCGGTGATGAACATGTAGCTCGTGTTTTTGACCATGAACACGAAGTCGGTCATGGCCGGGGAGTAGACCGCGCCCCCGGCCGTGGTTCCCATAATCGCCGAGATCTGGGGAATGACGCCTGAGGCGTTGGAGTTGCGGAAAAAGATCTGGCCGTATCCGGACAGGGCGTCCACGCCCTCCTGGATCCGGGCCCCTCCGGAGTCGTTGAGGCCCACTACCGGCACTCCTGACTTGAGGGCCAGATCCATGACCTTGCAGATCTTTTTGGCGTGCATCTCCCCGAGGCTTCCCGCCCTCGCGGTGAAGTCTTGGGAGTAGGCGCACACCGGCCGGCCGTTGACCTTGCCGTATCCGGTGATCACCCCTTCGCAGGGGATATCCACCTCTTCCATCCCGAAGTTCGTGCAGCGATGCTTGACGAACATGTCCGTCTCCTGAAAGGTGCCGGGATCGAACAGGCGCTCCAGCCGCTCCCGCGCTGTGAGCTTGCCCTTCTCCTTCTGCTTGGCCACGGCCTTTTCGCCGCCCATCTGGAGCATCTTCTGCTCCATCTCTTTCAGCTCCTGGATGCGATCCTGCGTGGTTGCCATAGCTCTTCCTCTATGCGTTTGCTCGTTTCTCAACGAAATTGAGAGCTTACTCCCGAGTAGTCCGGAGGCAGCGCCCTACTCCTTATGCTCGCCGAAGACCTCGCGCAGGACTCCGCAGACCTCGCCTATGGTCGCATAGGCGTGAACCGCCTCCACGATGGAAGGCATGAGATTGGCTTCGCCTCTAGCCGCCTCCTTGAGATCTCCCAGTGCGGACTGTACTGCGTTTTCATCCCGCTTGTGCCGCACTTCCTGAACTCGCCCCACCTGGGATTTCTCCACTTCCGGGTCGATGCGCAGCAAGGGAACCTTGATCTCCTCTTTGCTTAGAAACTCATTGGCCCCCACCACGATCCGCTCCTTGCTCTCTACCTTCTTCTGGTAGTCGTAGGCAGAGTCCTCGATCTGGCGCTGGATGAAGCCCTGCTCGATGGCCGGAATGACCCCGCCCATATCCTCGATCTTCTGCATGAGTTTCCAGGACTCTTCTTCGATGCGGTCGGTGAGATCCTCCAGGAGGTAGGAGCCGCCGAGCACATCGATGCTGTTGGCCACGCCGGACTCGTGGGCAATGACCTGCTGGGTCCGCAAGGCGGTGCGCACCGAGTCCTCGGTGGGCAGGGTGAGCGCCTCGTCCTTGGAGTTGGTATGCAGGGATTGGGTGCCGCCGAGAACTGCGGACAGGGCCTGCAGGGCCACGCGCACCACGTTGTTGTCGATCTGCTGCGCGGTAAGGGTATGCCCCGCTGTTTGGGTATGGAAGCGGAGCATCCAGCTTCGGGGGTTCTTGGCCTGGAAGCGGTCCTTCATGATCTTGGCCCACATCCGTCTGGCTGCGCGGAACTTGGCCACTTCCTCCATGATGTCGGTAGTGGCGTTAAAGAAAAAGGAGAGCCGCTTGCCGAAGACGTCCACATCCAGACCGGCGTCCATAGCGGCTTGTACGTACGCGCAGCCGTTGGCCAGGGTGAAGGCGATCTCCTGAACCGCTGTCGATCCGGCCTCCCGGATGTGATATCCGGAGATGGAGATGGTGTTGAAGGCCGGCGTATTCTCGCTGCACCACTCGAAGATGTTGGTGATCAAGCGCAGACTGGGGCGAGGCGGAAAGATGAAGGTGCCTCGGGCTACATACTCCTTGAGCACGTCGTTTTGGATGGTGCCCCGGAGCTTCTCCTTGGGCACGCCCTGCTTCTCGCCCATGGCCACGTACATGGCCAGGAGCACCGCGGCCGGAGAGTTGATGGTCATCGAGGTGGATACCTCGTTCAAGGGGATCTGATCAAACAGGATCTCCATGTCGGCCAGGGAGTCGATGGCCACTCCGACCTTGCCCACCTCGCCCTTGCTCATGGGATGGTCCGAGTCGTATCCGATCTGCGTCGGCAGGTCGAAGGCCACGGACAGACCGGTCTGTCCCTGCTCCAGGAGGTAGCGGTATCGCTTGTTGGTCTCAGCCGCAGTGGAAAACCCGGCATACTGGCGCATGGTCCACAGCCGAGAGCGATACATGGTCGGCTGCACGCCCCTGGTAAAGGGAACCTCCCCGGGGAAGCCGAGCTTTTCCAAGTACTCCTCGTCGATCTCCTTGGGCAGAGCCACCCTGGGAAGCTCCAGCCCGCCCACGGTCTTGAACTCCTTTTTGCGTTCCGGAAACTTTTCCAGGGTCTTTTTGAGGGCCTTTTCTTCCCATTCCTGATATTTCGAATGCTTGGTCATAGCCGCATCACCTCTTAAGCCTTAAAACATTATCTATCTTCGGGGCTCAATCCGCGGGCCCCGAACGGCCGTTGCCCTCCCGGTCCAGATTGCCAAGCAGATTGTCCACGATCGCCTGGGCCTTGATCCTGGGATCGCCGTAATCCCGGTTCTCCTGCCGGGACAGCTGCTGGATCTCCGGGCGGAGCATCTCCAGGCACCAGTCCACGATCTCCATCTGCCGGGACTGGTCGCGGCGGCGCTGACTCTCCCCCGAGTCCCGATTTTTATCGAAGATATCCTGCATGGCGCTGAACAGCCTCTTCACCCCCTCGCCCTTGGAAGCGGTGGTCAGGAGCACCTCTCCGCCTTTGGCCCGGGCCACCTCCTGCAGCTCCAGGGCCAGCATCTCCGCGCCTGGCTTGTCCGCCTTGTTGACGACCATGATGTCCGCCACCTCCAGAAGCCCCGCCTTGAGGGCCTGTATATCGTCCCCCAGGCCGGGAGCAGAGACAAGCGCGGTGACATCGGCGATTCGGATGATGTCCATCTCAGACTGGCCCACACCCACCGTTTCGATGATCACCGGGTCGCATCCGCTACTGGCCATAATCCGGGATACCGCTCCGGCTGCGGCGCACAAGCCGCCGAGCCTGCCCCGGGTGGCCATGGAGCGCACCACCACGTCCTTGTCCAGGGCGTGCTGCATCATCCGAATGCGATCCCCGTGAATGGCGCCTCCGGAGAGGGGCGAGGACGGATCCACCGCGATCACCCCGACCCGTTTGCCGAAATCTCGGCAGTGGGCAATGAGCTTGTCGGTCAGGGTGGATTTGCCCGCTCCCGGCGCCCCGGTAATGCCTACCACCATGGTCCCGGCAATCCGATTCGGATCCAGGGAGGACAGGAGGAGATCCGCCTCCGCCTCCCCGTCTTCCACCAGAGAGACTGCCTTGGCTATGGCCCGGCTGTTCCGGTCGCTGATGCCTTGGATGATGTCCTGGATATTCATGCAACGAGGCAATCCGGACTAGACATTTTCCCGGGAGCACAGCTCGCGGAAGGTGCGGATGATCTCCTCCATGGAGGTTCCTGGAGTGAAAACCTCCTGCACCCCCTTTTCCTTGAGGGCCGGAATATCCTCCTCGGGAATGATTCCGCCGCCGATTACCGGAATGTCGCTCGCCCCGTGCTTCTCCAGGTGCTCCACCACGCTGGGGAAGAGCTCCAGATGGGCTCCGGACAGGGAGGAAAGCCCCACTACGTCCACATCCTCCTGCACCGCGGCCGCGGCGATCTCCTCGGCGGTTCTGCGAATCCCAGTGTAGACCACCTCGAAGCCGTCATCGCGCAGGGCCCGGGCGATGCATTTCGCACCCCGATCGTGGCCGTCCAGGCCGGGCTTACCGATGAGTATACGATATCTCTTGCTGCTTTCAGCCATACCTTTGCTCCTTTATTCCACGGGCTCAGGCCCGGAATCAGAGGCTGATTTTTTGGACCAGTTCCTTGACCGCATCCACAGAGTTCTGAAATTGCGCCCGTTCCTCATCGTTGAGGCTGATCTCCATCACCTCCTCCACGCCGTTGGCCCCGAGCTTGACCGGCACTCCGACGTAGTAGCCGCCCACGCCGTACTCCTTGTCGCAGTAGGCGGCACAGGGAAGGATGCGCTTCTTGTCCTTGAGGATGGATTCCGCCATTTGGACCGCTGCGGCCGAAGGCGCGAAAAAGGCGCTTCCGGTCTTGAGCAGCCCCACGATCTCTCCGCCGCCCTTTCTGGTTCGATCCACCAGGGCCTCGATTCGATCCGCCGACAGGAGCTCGGGTAGGGGAACCCCGGCCACGGTGGTGAAGCGGGGCAGGGGCACCATGGTATCTCCGTGCCCGCCCAGAACGAAGGCGTTCACCTCCTTGACCGAGACCTTGAGCTCCATGGCGATGAAGGTTCGGAACCTGGCCGCATCGAGCACGCCGGCCATGCCCAGGACCTGATTCACCGGAAAGCCGCTCACCTTGTGGGTTACGTAGACCATGGCGTCCAGGGGATTGGAGACCACGATGAGCTTGGCCCGGGGCGAGTATTGAGCGATCTGCTCGGTAACCGCCTTGACGATCTCCGTGTTTTTGGCCACCAGGTCGTCCCGGCTCATCCCGGGCTTGCGGGGAAGCCCGGCGGTAATGATGACCACGTCCGAGTCCTTGGTATCGGCGTAGTCGTTGGTGCCTATAATTTGTGCATCAAAGCCTTCTATGGGGGAAGCCTCCATCAGGTCCAGGCCCTTGCCCTGGGGCATGCCCTCGACAATATCCACGAGGCAGACATCGCCCAGCTCTTTGCTTGCGGCCCAATGCGCCGCGGTGGCCCCGACCATGCCTGCGCCGACAACGGTAATCTTCTTGCGTCCGGACATTGTTCTAGCTCCTGTTGCATGGTTATCGTGGGATCATAACTCTCGCTGCCCCGGCTGGCGCCGGCTGGCTGTGCCGAAGCAGGCTATCCGATGATTGCCAGGGTCTGCCCCTTCTGCACGCTGTCGCCTTCCTTCAGGCTGAGCTCTCTGACCGTGCCTGCCACAGGCGCTGTAATGGAGTTCTCCATCTTCATGGCCTCCAGGATGAGGACCACGTCTCCCTCGCTCACCGAATCCCCTTCCTTGACCTCGAACCGGATGACCATGCCGGGCATGGGAGCTTCAACCGGGGTTCCGGACGCAGTGGGCGCGGCCTTGGGGGCTGCCTTGGGCTTTTCCTCGGCGACAGGCTCGGGCTTGGACTCAGCGGCTTGGGGCGCGCTTGGAGCTTGCTGCACCGGCTGCTGCGGAGCGGGCCCGGCAGGCGGCTGCTGGGCCGCGGGCATAGGCTGCTGGAACTGCGGCATGGAGGTTATGGAGCTGATGATCGATTGGCCCCCGGTCTGCTCCACATCGACCTTGAAGTACTCCTCGTCGACGAAGACATTGAAGGTACGCACATTCTCGCTCTTGGGCGGGGCCTCCTTGGCAGGCTTCTCCACGAGCTCGCCCTTTTTGGCCTTTTCAATGCGCTCCTGCTCGCGCTTAACGTCATCCATAGTCTTTGGCTTGACCGAATCCGGAACCTCTTCATAGCCGTACTTCCAGCGCAGAAACCGCTTGCCGGTGGTGGGATACAGGGCATAGATGAGCACATCATCGATGTCCTTGGCCAGGTCCTCGACCTCCTTCTTGGCGTTGTCCAGCTCCGGCTCGAGTATATCCGCAGGACGACCGGTGAAAGGCTTCTCCCCACGCGGATACCCCTTGAGCGCCTTTTTCTGGACCTCGGGGTCGATGGGAGCCGGCGTCTTGCCGTAAAGGCCGTAGCAGAGATCCTTCACCTGGGCGGTGATCATCTTGTAGCGCTCCTCCGGGGTATCGAAGAGCACGTTGTTCACGGTCTGGATGCCCACGATCTGGCTCGTGGGGGTTACCAGCGGGACCTGGCCCAGCTCCTTGCGCACCCGGGGCAGCTCCTGAAACACGTTGTCCAGCTTGTCCAGGGCGTCCATCTCGCGGAGCTGGTTGTACAGGTTGGAGATCATCCCCCCCGGGGTCTGGTGCAGGAGCACGTTCGTGTCGATGACCGACATGCGGTCGTCGAGGAGATGGCGGTACTTCGGGGAGATCTTGTTGAAGTGCTCGGCGCACTTGGTGAGCTGCTTGAGATCGAAGCCGGTGTCCCGGTTCGTGCCGCGCAAGGCGACCACGAACGGCTCCAGGCCGGGGTGCGAGGTGCGGTAGGCCCAGGGGGAGAGGCAGACGTCGATGATGTCCACGCCGGCCTCGATGGCCTTGAGCATGGCCATATCCGCCATGCCCGAGGTAAAGTGGCTGTGCAGATGAATGGGGACGCTCATCTTCTCCTTGAGCGACTTGACCAGGGCATAGGCATCGTAAGGGTGAATGAGGCCGGCCATGTCCTTGATGCAGATGGTATCCGCACCCATGTCCTCCAGCTCCTTGGCCTTGTCCAGGTAGTACTGCAGCGTGTACACCGGTCCGCCCATCCGCTCCTCGGTGAGGGAGTAGCAGATGGAGCCCTGGAAGTGCTTCCCCTGCTCCTTGATGACCTTGACCACAGTCTGGAAGTTGCGGAAGTCGTTCAGGGCGTCGAAGACCCGGAAGACGTCGATGCCGTTGATGCAGCAGCGCTCGGTGAAGGCCTCGGCCACGTCGTCGGCGTAGTTGCGGTAGCCGACGAGGTTCTGACCCCGCAGGAGCATGGAGAACGGGGTATTCGGAATGTACTTCTTCAGGGTCCGGATCCGCTCCCAGGGGTCTTCGGCCAGAAAGCGGTGCATGGAGTCGAAGGTGGCTCCGCCCCAGACCTCCATGGCGAAAAACCCCACCTTGTCCATCTCCTCGGCAATGGGGATCAGGTCCTCGGTACGGCCCCGGGTGGCAAAAAGGGACTGGTGTCCGTCGCGGAAGGTCAGATCCTGAATCTTGAGGGGGTTATCCGGTTTCACCTTTTCTTCCAAGGTGCCTGCATGTAACTGTCCGTGTTGCTCCACCATGGCGCGCTCCTTATGATTTGATCTTTGCTTGTTGTTCCTGTATTGCTTGCTTCCAGTTCAGGGCCAGCGCAGCCGGAGGCTGCGCTGACTAGCGGCACAAACGGAATTGCCATTGAAACCGCCGCTCCATAATGGCTTGTCGCCCGGACAGGGACCAGGGGCTGGTGGCCCGGAAGGGCTCGGGCTGCGGTTGTTGCGGTTGCGCCGGGGCGGACCATTGCTGCTGCAAAAGAGCGCAGGCTTCCTGCTCCTCCTGGAGATAGGCGTAGACTGCCGCAGAAACGGCCGCAGTGATTTTTTCCTTTCCTGTCATGCGTACTCCCTTGGCTTCAATTTCCCTCGAGTTGCCGCAAAAAAGCTTACTTGGACTCCAGATTCGGCGTCACGTAGAGCTCCCCGCCCTGGGCGTCATTGACGACCACAGTGGGAAAGTCCTCCACTTCCAGGGCCCGAACCGCTTCCGGGCCGAGGTCCTCGTGGGCGATGACCTCGGCCCGCTTGATTTTTTGCGAAAGCAGGGCCCCGGCGCCTCCGGTGGCCCCGAGATACACGGCCCGGTTGTCCTGCAGGGCCTTTTTGACCTCCGGGCTGCGCTTTCCCTTGCCGATGGTGGCCTTGACACCGAGGCTGTAGAGCCTGGGCGCAAAGGAGTCCATGCGATAGCTGGTGGTGGGGCCGGCCGAGCCAATCGGACGCCCGGGAGGAGCCGGCGTAGGGCCCACGTAGTAGATCACCGCCCCTTGAACCGGAAAAGGGAGCTCCTCGCCCCGGTCCAGGGACTCCACAAGCCTTTTGTGAGCCGCATCCCTGGCAGTGTACAGCGTTCCGCTCAGCAACACCACATCACCGGCCCTGAGCTGGAGTACATCTTCTTGGCGCAGAGGCGTTTCGAGCCGGTAGGTCTTCATGCTAAGCTCACCTCCTGATGTCTCGAGGAATGACACTGCACATTGACCGCCAAGGGAAGGCTGGCGATGTGGCAGGGAGCCATATTGATGCGCACCCCGAGGCTCGTGGTTCGGCCGCCCAGCCCCATGGGGCCGATGCCCAAATCGTTGATCCCTTCCAGGAGCTCTTGTTCCAGCCGCTGTATTTCCGGATCGGGATGCGGTTCGTTCAGGGGACGAAAGAGGGCTTTCTTGGCTAGAAGAGGCGCTTGGTCGAAGGATCCGCCGATGCCGACGCCCACGATGGTTGGCGGGCAGGGGTTGGGACCGGATTCGGCGATCCTGCGGACCACGAAATCCTTGATCCCCTTCCAGCCCTGAGCCGGAGTGAGCATGGTGCATCGGGACATGTTCTCGCTGCCGCCGCCTTTGGCCATGAAGGCTATCTTGAGCCTGTCTCCGGGAACCAGATCGGTGTGTATGAAAGCCGGAGAGTTGTCTCCGGTATTGCGCCGGGTGAGCGGATGACAGAGGGACTTGCGAAAATAGGACCGGTCGTAGGCCTCTACCAAGGCCTGGTTCAAAACCTCCTGCAAGGACCCTCCCTCGATGCGGCAGTCCTGGCCCAGCTCCACGAAGAAGACCCCGATGCCGGTATCCTGGCAGAGCGGAAGCGCACTCGTCTTGGCCAGCTCTGCGTTCTCCAGCAGCTGGCTCAGGATCTCCCGGGCCGTGTCGCTGGTCTCCAGCTCTCTGCTTCGCTGCAGGGCCTCCACCACATCGCCCGGCAGGTGGGTTCCCACCTCCTGGACCATGCTCACCACCGCTTCCCGGATCTTTTCGGCCGGTATCTCCTGCATGCCATCTCCTTGCTGGGCCTCTGCCCAAACCGGGCCTCGCTCCGCCTGGTGCTATCTAAAACACAGAGGCGGCAAAAAACGCCTTAGCCTTCCGATCTCAAAACCGGCTGCGCATCTTTCCATTATAGATTTTCTCATTTTGGCTGAGGATTATAGATGGGCTTCAGGGCAAGGGCAATGCTGGAAAACTTTGTACATAATACGTAGATGGCCTACGCATTAAGGCAGGAGGCAAAAAGAGACCCGCAGCCCAGCTCAGGCGGTGGCGCTGCTGGGCAGCTCCTGATCCAGGGAGGTAAGGTAGGATCTGAGATTGATGTTCGTATTGGCCAGGCCCAGCTTTTTGCGGATGTTGTGCCGGTGGGTGTCTATGGTACGCTTGGAAAGCTGGAGCATCTCGGCTATCTCTTTGGTAGTCTTGCCCTTCTTGATGAGCTCCACCAGCTGGATCTCGGTGGGCGTAAGGCCGTAGCGATGGGAAAGATCGCGCTGATAGGGGGAAATGACCTCTTCGAGCCTGGTTTCTATCATCTCTACGTAGGCCCGCTGCTCCTCGTTCAGGCGGCACCTCTTCAGCCCGTCCAGACAGGGCTGGATGAGCTGCTTCACATTGAAGACCATGTTCTCTTCCGAGGCTCGCTTGGTCTCGTCCTTCTTTTCCAGAAGCACCCGCAGGGCGATGTTCGCCTCTTCGAGCTTCTTGTTCGCACTGGTCAGCTCCGAGGTCCTTTCCTCCACAAGCTGTTCCAGGCGTTCATTGGTTCGGCGCAAGGCGGCCTGGACCTGCTTGATCTGGCTCAGGTCCCTGGCCACGCAGACGCTGCCGATGGTGGCATTCATATCCTTGAGCATGCTGATGGACATTTGAAAGGGCAGCACCTGCCCGTCCTTGCGGCGGATGGTGATCTCATAATCGCGGATGTAGCCGTTGGCTCTCAGCTCGGACAGCATCTGCTCCAACTCGTTCTTGTCCGCATAGAGATCAAAGGCCGATTTGCCCTCCAGCTCCCGGAAGCTGTAGCCGAAGAGCTCCTCGGCCCGCTTGTTCCAGCGAATGAACCTCCCTTTGGAGTCCACGATGCCTATGGCGTCGGCTGAGTTGTCCAGGACGTTCTTGAAGTAATCCCGCTCCTTCTTGAGGGCTTCCTGGGCCCTCTTCAGCTCCACCAGATCCTGGGCCACCTCGACCAGGGTCTTCATGTCGCTGTTCACGTCGATGGCCCGCTTGCACTCAATGAGGACGTTTTCCAGCTCCTCGTTCTTGCTGCGAAGCTCCTTGTTTTCCAGGAGCAACTGCCGTTTGGACTGCTCCGACTGGGTGATCTGCAAGGTTTTTTGTTTGCGCATCGCTGAACCAGGGGTTTGAAGCAACAAAGCAAGGGATAGCTGTTGTCGCATTTGGACCGGCTTCTCTAGGCTATGTACCACTTGGAGCAAGGAAAAATCAAGATCCTGTAAGACAGCGCAGCCTCCTGCTGCGCTGACAACTGACCACCGTCTTCTGACTGCTGCGACTGCAAAAAGGATTTTTTTGCAGTCCCATTTTGACTGGTCCGCGATTTGGCAGGCTTCATGTGATAGCCCCCTTTCCGGAGCCGCAAGCCGCTCCGATGGCAGAACGTATTGACAGACAAATGATATTCACTAAGATGCACTCCGTTTATAGAGTCACAATGAGCCGCCCTGGGCTCTGTGTGGCTCATGGAAACGAGACCTCACTGAACAAGGAGCGACCCATGAGTTTCACCCTAAGCAAAGAACAGGCCATGGTACAGAAGATGGCTAGAGAATTCGCCCTCAAGGATTTGGCCGAAAAAGCAGCCGAGCGGGATCAGCACGAAGCCTACCCCGCGGACAGCCTCAAGCAGATGGGGGAGCTCGGCCTGCTGGGCATGCTGGTGCCCGAGGATTACGGGGGCGAGGCCATGGACACCGTATCCTACGTGCTGGCCTTAAGCGAGATCGCCTACGCCTGCGCTTCCACAGCGGTCATCATGTCGGTCCACAACTCCATCTGCTGCGGCAGCCTCGTCCGATTCGGCACCGAGGAGCAGAGAAAGGAGTTCCTGGAGCCCATGGCCCGCGGAGAGATCATCGCCTCCTTTGCCCTGTCCGAGCCGGAGGCCGGGTCCGATCCGGCCAGCATGACCACCACCGCCATCTGGGACGGCGAGGCCTACGTGATGAACGGCACGAAACGCTGGATTAGCGGCGGCTCCACCTCGGAGGTGTTCATCGTACTGGCCAAGACCGACCCGGACGCCGGACACAAAGGGGTGAGCGCCTTTCTCCTCACCAAGGACATGGATGGCTTCAAGACCGGCCGCAAAGAGGAAAAAATGGGCCTCAAGGCCTCGGACACCACCGATCTCCTCTTCGATAACTGCCGGATTCCCAAGGAGCGCCTCCTGGGCCGGGAGGGAGAAGGGTTCTATGTCGCCATGTCCGGGCTTGACGACGGCCGGCTGGGCATTGCGGCCCAGTCCCTGGGAATCGGGCAGTGCGCCCTGGACCTGGCAGTCAAATACGCCAAGCAGCGAGTGCAGTTCGGTCGGCCCATCGCGGATAACCAGGGACTGCGCTGGATGATCGCGGACATGGCCACCGATGTGGAGGCGGCGCGAACGCTTTTGCTCAGCGCCGCAGCCAAAAAGGACCGCGGCGAGCGCTGCTCCAAGGAGGTCTCCATGGCCAAGCTCTACGCCTCGGAAATGGCCAACCGGGTCACCGGGGACGCGGTTCAGATCCACGGCGGCTACGGCTACACCAAGGAGTTCACTGTGGAGCGTCTCTACCGGGACGCACGGGTGCTGACCATTTACGAGGGCACCTCGCAGATCCAAAAGATGGTTATCGCCAACGAGGTCATCGGAGACCAAAAGAAGAAGCGCAAAAAATAATGGCCTCGGCTTCCGTTTCTTGGAAGCCGAGGCCATTATTGCTTCATCTGATCCCATTTGGCACAGGTGAGCCTGGCCAACCGGATGGAGGCCGCATCGATCATCTTGCCGTCCAGGGACAAAGAGCCGGCACCGGCTCCGCTGGACTCGGCATAGGCCGCAAGTATGCGCCGGGCCCGCTGTACGTCCTCTTCGTCAGGGGCGTAGGCCTGGTTGATGGCCTCGATCTGGGCCGGATGAATGGCCCATTTGCCGTCAAAGCCCAGCGCCGCGCTGAGCCGGCAGGAACGCTTCAATCCTTCCTGGTCCCGGAAATCCCCAAAAGGGGCGTCAATGGCCTGAAGCCCGGCCGCCTTGGCCGCCATGGCCAAGCGGCTTAAGGGAAAATGGAAACGGTGTCCAGGGTAGAAGCCCTCAGCCTCACCGTGCCCGCTGAGCCCCTTGCTCTGCATGTTCAAAGAGGCTCCGTAGTCGGCCACTCCAAATACCAGGGCTTCCAGCCGATCCGTGGCCAAGACGATCTCCTCCACCCGCAGCATCCCGGAAGCGGTTTCTATAATGGCCTCCAGACCGATGCGATGCGGCAGCCCCATCCGGGCCTCGATCTGGGTAAGCAGAATATCCACGGCTCGAATTTCCGCAGCGCTTTCCACCTTGGGTACTATGAGCACCTCGATCTCGGCTCCGGCTGCCTCCACCACCTCGATGAGGTCCCGGTAGGCAAAGGGGCTCTGCATGTCGTTCATCCGGAAGGCCCGAACCTTTCGGCCCCAATCGCAATCCAGAAAGGCTCGAGCCACCGCCCCCCGAGCCTCCTCCTTTTCCCCCACCGGAACGCTGTCCTCCAGATCGAGCATCACCTCGTCTGCGGGCTGCTTGAGGCCCTTGTGGATCATGGCCTCCCGGTTGGCCGGAACACTGAGCGTTGATCGCCGCAATCTGACAGGCTGAGACATGGGCACCTCCTTCATGGAAATCGCCCCGGCAACCCCGGTAGGCAATCCCCTAAGTCTCCTTCTTCACTTCTAGGTTCAAACTTCAGCTTCGAGGTTGAAGCTCATTTCCCGGATAGACCTGGACAAAGCCTGCACAACCCAACTGCCGGCAAGCCTCGGGCCTGGCTGTCCTTCAATCCCCAGCCAATATCTCAGTCCGGCCGGAGGCTGTGTCGACTCGCATCCCGCCGCTTCGGCCCGGCCAGCTGAGGCGCACCATGCCCTGCTTGGCCGTGCTGTACAGGGGAACACCGCGGGCCTCTATCTCGCGCCGAACCTCCTGGTGCGGGAAATGGAAATGATTCAGGTAGCCGCAGCTCACAGCTGCCAACGAGGGCTCCACCCGGGAGTAGAAGTCCGGCAGGCAGCTCGTTCTGCTGCCGTGATGGGGAATGATGAGCGCCTCGGCCCGGAGAGGCGCCTTTCCGGAGACCAGCTCCTCCAGGCCGCTGATCTGCAGATCTCCCGGAATGAGCGCCAGCCCTTTGCTGCGGCTCAAAAGGCGCAGGCAGAGCGAACCGTCGTTGGTCCTGTCCCAGCGGGCTGGGTCTTGTGGATGGAGGGCCTGGAGCTCATATCCCCGGCCGAGTGCAAGGACATCTCCCTTGCGCAAGATATGCACTGCAATGCCGCGCTCCTGGATGATGGAGCTCAGCCTCTCCCCGTCCCAGCCCCTGGGCCAGAGGCCGTTATACAAGAACCTGTCTACCGCGAAGCGCTCCAGAATATAGTACAGGCCCCTCAGATGATCAAAATCCCGGTGGCTGAGCACCACGTTGTCCAGCCTGGGCGGCCTGCCCCAGGTGAGAGCCGGAGCCAGTGCAAAGCGTCCCACATCGAAATCCCGGTTCCAGGAGCCTCCGCCGTCGATGAGCGTTCGCCGTCCGCCGGGCGTTTCCACCACCACGGCCTGGCCCTGGCCCACATCCACCAGGCTGACTGCGGCCCGGTCCTGCAAGGCCCGAATCTCCCTGGTCAGATGGGGCAGAAGCAAAAGCAGCAGCCCCAAAAAGAGGATGCTCCCTGGAATGCGCCTTCCGGAGGCAATCCCCAGGCCCGCGGCCAGGAACAAGAGCCAGTAGCCAGCCACCTCCGGCCATTTCGGCCGCAGAGTGATCCAGGTCTCCAGCCAGCCGGCCAGGTTCTGGGCTTGAAGCAGGCCCACCATATACTCCAGGACCGAGGCGCTGGCCTGAAGCAGCCAGCCTGATGCCGGCTCCAGCCCGGGAAGGAAGCTTAGCCCCAGTCCGAGAAGCCCCAGAGGCATGACCACCACTCCCAGGGCGGGAATCCAGATCAGGTTGAGGTAGATGTGGGGGCTGACCTGCCCGAAATTAAAGGCCATGAGGGGCAGGAGAGAGGCGTTGGCTACTGCGGATATTCCCAGAATGCAGGCCGGATAGAGGAGATAGCGCCTCCTGGCCCCCCCTGAGATCTCCTGCTGCAGGCGCTGATAGCAGAGCGGCCAGACAAGGATGATCCCGGCCACCGCTACCGCTGAAAGCTGCAGGCCGAGATCGTAGACGGACAGCGGCGAGGCGAGCAGTATGACCAGCAGGGCGAAAAAGAGCCCGTCCAGCCAAATCTTGCGCCTTCCCTGCAATAAAAGGACACCCCAAAAGAAGAACATGAGGCTGGCCCGCACCAGAGAGGGACGAAACTGGCCCATCCAGAGGTAGAGGGCCACCAAAGGGAAAGCCAGAAGAACGGCCAGCTTCATTCTGGGCAGAAGAAGGAAAAGTGAAGGCCTTATCCAACCGGCCAGCCTGGCCAGCATCCAGCCGATGCCGATCATAAAGCCCAGGTGGAGCCCGGAAAGTGCCAGGCTGTGCGCCAGGGAGGCCCTGCGGACCAGGTCCAGGGTGTCGTAGTCCAGTCGGCTCTGATCCCCCAGCAATAGGGCGAGCAACAGGCCCTGTCCCGGGCCGGGATCGGTGCGCTCAAGAACGGCCTTCTGGATGGCCTGCCGGCTTGAATCGGCCCTTCCGGGCTCGCCGCTCACCAGGACCTGCTTCTCCCCGCCCTGGGTATAGGTTCTGTAGCCCACACCTCTGGCCGCCCAATAGAACCTCACGTCCCAGGTGCCCGGATTGACGAATCCCCGAACCGGCTTGAGCCGGAAACGCCCCCGGACGCGTTGTCCCGGGAACGGCTGCAGCACAGGATCGCTCCAGGTCCAGACTATGTCCGATTCGAGATGCAGGCTCGATCCGTCCTGCAGTCGACACACCGCATCCGAAAGAATGATCCGCAGCCTGTTCTCCGGCTTGAACTCGACGGACCGCACTTTGGCTTCAAGCCCTATTTCCCGGCGCTCCTCAATCCAAGCCGGAAGTGGCCTCTCTTGCTCCGGCAGGGGAAGCCCGGACAGAAGCACAGCGGCTATGGCCCATCCTCCGAAAAAGGACAGCAGGCAGGCCGACAGCAGCGAGTCCCGGACCAGCCAGCCAGAGCAGCAATACCAGAGAACCAGGCCGCAGCAGACTGCGGGCCAAAAGTCCCTGGCCGCCAACAGTCCCAGCAGGAGGAACAGAAAATGGATCTGCCACTGCAGCAGCCCGGGAAAGGCTGACTTGGCGCGACTCTCATGGCTGGTGTGCTTCATGGGAACTTGAGAGCTCAAAGTTCAGCTCACGGTTCGCAGTTGAAAAGTATGAATTTTATCTTTCTTCAATAAATTGCCATGAAGTCAGGCTTGCCGGAGGCAAAGCCGACTTGCAAACCTGGCCTTTTACTTGCATGGGCTCTCCAGGAACAGAGTTCCAGGCTTAGCCCGGGCCTCACCGCTCGTCAAGACGGCCTTGTTGCCTGCGGCCCGAGTCCGTGCTAAGAAGCGAACACCCCGCTTTCGCGAGCTCACTAAGCAACGACCCCCGGGATGCGAGCCCTGCGATGAACAAGCCTCTGACTTCCGTCCTTTTGCTGTCTGCAGCAGCCTTCCTGACCTTGCTGCTCTGCCTGGGCCTGCTTCTCTTCCGGACCAGCCGCCATATTCACATCGGCTTTGCCGGCCCCTTGACCGGCACCTACTCCGATCTGGGAGTCGCCGGACGCAACGGCGCGCAGCTGGCCATTGAAGAGATGAACCAAGCCACAGGCCTCCGGGGATTGACCCTCCGGCTGCAAGCGGTTGACGACCAGGGCTCCAATGCCGGTGCCAAGCAGGCGGCAGAGCGCCTCATACAGTCCGAGGCGCTCGCAGTGATCGGCCACATGACCAGCGATCAGTGCCTGGCCGCCCTACCGGTCTATGAAGAGCACGGCAAGGTCCTGCTCAGCCCCACCGCCTCCACTCCGCTGCTGAGCGGCCGCAAGGACCTCTTTTTCAGGATCCAGCCGGCCACAGATCTGGCCGCCCGCGCTGCCGCCGGCTATATAGTAGATGTGCTCAAGCTGAAAAGGCTTTGCATAGTCTACGACCTGAACAACGAGGCCTTTGCCCGGCCCTATGCGGACGACTTTCGCAAGCGGGCCCAGGGGCTCGGAGCCAGGGTTTGCAAGTTTGTTTCCTTCTCCAGCCGGGAAAGAACGGTTTGGGAGAATATAGCTCAGGAGCTCGCCTCCCGGGGCCCTGAGGCGGTGTTCATCATCGCCTCGGCCAGAAACACGGCCGGACTGGCCAAGCATATCCGGGCCGAGGATGCAGGCTGCCGCCTGTTTAGCTCGGAATGGGCCAGAACGGAAAAGCTCCTGGAGTTCGGAAGCGAGTACGTAGAAGGCCTGACTCTGGTCCAGCTTCACTCCGAGCGGGCCGCCCCCAAACGTTTCAAGTCCTTTGCCAAGGGCTATCGCGATCGGTTCGGCAAGACCGCCAACTATGCCGCCGCCCAAGGCTACAATGCCGCCAGGCTCCTTGTCCGGGGCCTGAAAAAGGCCGATCTCCAGACCCAGGACCTGCCAGCCAGGCTGCCTGAGATAAAGGACTTCGCCGGCCTCTATGGCCCCATTAACCTGAACCCTTGCGGGGACTTCTTCAGCTCCATCCATCTATGTCGGGTAAAAAACGGCTCCTTCGTGTACCTGACCAAAATCTCCCCCAACCGGAAATAAGCGCTCTATGTTCAGCTCTCGCCTGGATTCCATTCTCAAGCGTTCCATCTTTTTCTACCTGGTCATCCCTTTTCTGGGTCTCGTTTTCCTGGTCACCCTGTACCTGGGATGGAAACAGAAGCAGCAGATAGAAACCCAGGAGCAGATCCGGGCCCAGAACGTGGCCCAGGCAGTGCAGATCTACGTGAACAACCTCAGCAGCGAGCTGCAAAAGTTCGCCGTGTTTCTGACCTCAAAGCGGAAACAGCCGGCCGGGGAGCTGCTGGAATACCTCTACTTCCACTCCGATTTCGACCGCCTTCTGCTTCTGGAGGAGCACGCAGTGATCCACTCCCTCCCTGGATTCAATCGGGAGTTCATCGCTCTGTCCTCCATATTCTCCCCCTCGCAGCTGAAAATGGACTTTCAGGTGCAAACCTCCGCTCCCTACTACTCGAATACCAGCGGTGAAATGAGCCTTTGCCTTCTTACTGCCACCAGGACCGGATCCAAAGTTGTAGGAGAGGTCCGGCTGCGGAGGTTCCAAAAAATGATCAACCAGTTCCTCTCCAGCCAAGAAAGGCAGATCTTCATCACCGACCGCTACGGGAACCTCCTGGCTCATCCTGACTCCTCCCTGGTTGAGCAGCAGGTCAACATGGGCCATCTGCCGCCTCTGCAACGCGCCGGGGAGGGGAAAACCCCGCTTTCGGAAATCTGCTCCTATCAGGACGGGCTTCACCTGATCAGCGTAGCCTCCATCCCTCTGAGCAGCTGGCGCGTGGTTACCTCCACGCCCTTATTCACCCTTATCGGTCCGCTGCTGAAATACCTCGCCCTGTTGCTGGCTTTCATACTGGCCGGAGCTGCCCTGTTCATCCGCATTATTCTTCGCAAGCTGCACCGCAACGTCATCGAGCCGCTCAACAGACTGGCCGCCAATACCAGCCAGATCAAGCACGGGGAGCCTCTCTCGCCCATCTCCTCCTCCAGAAAGGGCTCCACCTTTCAGGAGCTCGAGGATCTCAAGGATGAGTTCAACTCCATGGCCAAGGTGCTCAGCTTGCGCGAATCCTCCCTTCGCCAGAAGAATATGGAACAGCGCATGCTGCTGGACCATGTTCCGCTCCAGATCTGGTTCGTAACCGACCCCCGGACCCAGGGCGCGGTGAACAAGGCGCGGGCGGAGTTTCTGGGCCGACCGGTCCAGGAGGTGTCGCACAAGCCCTATATGGAGATCATGGACCGGGAAACGGCTCTCCAGGGTGTTGAACTGAACCGACAGGTCTTTGTAACCAAGTCTGCGGTGTTTACCGAGGACTGGTTTCTCGATGCCCAGGGCAGCAGCCGCTTTTTGGCCGTAACCCGAACGCCCAAGCTCGATCCGGAAGGGGACGTGGAGTTCGTGGTCTGCACAGCGCAGGACATCACTGAGAGATGGTACTTTCAGGAGCAGCTGCGGCGGCTGTCCACCGCTGTGGAGCAGAGCGCGGCCTCCATTCTCATCACCGATCGCCAGGGCAGAGTTGAGTACGCCAACCCCCGCTTCTGCTCACTGACCGGATTCAGCTTCCAAGAGCTCCAAGGCGAACCGGCCCGCATTCTCCAATCCGAGAGCCTCTCCTCGCAGGAGCGCTCCCAGCTATGGCAGACCATAACCTCCGGCGGGACCTGGAAAGGGGAGTTCCAGGAGCGCAAGAAAAACGAAGATCATTACTGGATCAGCCTTTCTGTCTCCCCGGTCAGCAACCAGCAGGGGGAGATCAACCATTTCGTGGTCATACTGGACGACATCACCGCCAAAAAGCAGGCCGAACAGGAGCTTCTGCGGGCCAAGCTGGAAGCCGAGCAGGCCAGCGAAGCCAAATCGGAGTTTCTGGCCAATGTAAGCCACGAGATCCGGACTCCAATGAACGGCATCCTGGGCATGACCAACCTGCTGCTCAACTCGGAGCTGTCCTCGGAGCAGCGTGAGTTTGCCCGAATCATTCAATCCAGCGCCGAATCGATGATGAACGTGATCAATCAGATACTCGACTTCTCCAAGCTGGAATCCACCGTTTTGGAGATCGAGGAGATAGACTTCGATCTGAAAGACTCCCTGGAAACCTGGCTGGACGCCTTCATCTTCCGAGCCCAGGAGAAGGGCCTGGAGCTATACTTCTGGCTGGACCCCGGGATCCCGGAGCGAGTAACCGGCGACCCGGTGCGTATTCAGCAGATACTGGGCAATCTCATGGAGAACGCCCTCAAGTTCACCGCGCAAGGCTCCATCTCCATCCGGGGCGGACTGCAAGACGCCTCCCGGGAGGGAATCAAGCTCCTCTTCGAGGTTCAGGATACCGGAACCGGGATACCCCAGGACAAGCTGGCCTTGATCTTCGAGCCCTTCACCCAGGCCGACGGCTCCACAACCCGAAGGTACGGCGGGACTGGCCTTGGTTTGGCCATCTGCAAACAGCTTGCGGAGATGATGGGCGGTCAGATCGGCGTGCAAACCGACTCGCAGCAGGGAACTACCTTTTGGTTCACCTTGCAGCTCAAAAAGAGCGGGCAGCAATCCGCCTCCCGGGAGGAGAGCTTTCAGGCCCTCCGGGAAAAAATCAAGGAGGTAGGCCTGTTTCAACCCCGGGCTTCCAAGCATGTGCGGCTAACACAAGCCCTGCTTGAGGTCCGGGAGATCCCGGTCCAGGCAATCGAGACCCAGGAGGAGCTCCTCTCCGCTCTGGCTCAATCCCGGAGCGGCGTTCATCTCCTGCTGCTGGACGAGGATCACCTTGGCCCAGAGCTTGCCGAGCAGCTGCAGAGCGCTTTGAGGCAAAAGAGCCCGGAGTCAGAAGTCAAGCTGGCCTTGCTGTCCAAACGCTCGCTTCATCCAGAAGCCCTGGCCCAGCAGAGACAGATCAGCGACTACACCCTGTATAAGCCGGTCCAGGAGGGCGAGCTGCTTCTCCTCTTGATGCAGGCCTTAAATATTCAAGACCAGGGCGCAAGCACCTGGCAAGCGAAGGAGCCGAGCCGGGACCGGCTGGAGCCCCTTTCCCAGGAGGCAAGCATTCTTCTGGCCGAAGACGATCTGACCAATCAAAAGGTGCTGCTGCACATCCTGAGCAGGCTCGGCTATGAGCCGGAAATCGCCTCCAATGGGCTGGAAGTCTTGGATTGGCTGGACAAGAGGCATTTCGATCTCCTTTTGATGGACCTGGAGATGCCCGAGATGGACGGCCTGGAAACCGCACAGCGCATTCGGGATAGAGAGGGGCAAAACGGACATCTGGAGCTCGGGGGCAACGGCACGGTGATTATAGGCCTGAGCGCCCATGTCGGCGAAACCTACAGACACAAATGCTATCAGGCGGGCATGGACGACTTTCTGAGCAAACCCGTGAGCTTCGAGAATCTTTCCACTGCCCTGCGGCACTGGCTGGGCAGGGGCAACGGGAATGGCGAGCCGGAGGACGGAGCCTCCCGGAACCAAAAGGACAAGGTTTTCGACTATCACCACATCCTGGAACAGCTGGGGGGAGACAGCGAGCTCCTGGAGCAGCTGGTGGACATTTTTATCCAGGACGCTCCCGGCCGCTTGGAGCGCATTCGCCAATCCCTGGAGACTGAGGATTGGGACGGGCTGGAGCAGACCGTGCATACCCTCAAGGGCTCAGCCGCCAGCGTCGGGGCCAATAGGCTCCTTCATTCGGTGCACAAGCTGAACCAAGCCTGTAAGAACAAGGAGCAGCACCGGGCCAGCAGCCTGTTGAGCCAGGTAGAAACCGATCTTCGCACCCTGCGGCAAAGGCTGAACAAATAGGGACGACTTTTTGCTTGAACCCGGCCCAACCTTGTGAAATGATGAGCTTCCAGTGAGTTGTTACCGGGGAGTTCCATGCAGATATTAATCGCTGAAGACGACAAAGCGTCCCGGGTGATGCTGGAAAGCATGCTTTCCAAATGGGGCTACGAAGTGATCGCGGTGGAAGACGGACAGCAAGCCGTAACAGTGCTTACCGATCCGGACGGACCGCAGTTCGCCATTCTGGACTGGATGATGCCTGCACCGGACGGGCTCGAGGTTTGCCGCAGAATACGGGAAAGTACCAAGAGGGAGCCTGTCCAGGAAGCAGAAGTCGGAGAGAATGCCCCGTGCAGCGGCGGATTTCAGAAGTACGTGTACATCATCGTGCTGACCGCCAAGTCGGAAAAAAAGGACATGGTCCAGGGCTTGGACGCCGGAGCGGACGATTACATCACCAAGCCCTTCAACGCCGACGAGCTCCAGGCCCGCATTCGCGCCGGCCAGCGCATCGTCCAGCTGCACAACGAGCTACTGCTTGCCCAGCGGGAGATGGAGAAGCTCGCCCGGCAGGACTATCTGACGAGCTCCCTCAACCGCAGGGCCATCATTGAGCGCATCAAGGAGGAGATCTCCAGGTCCTCCCGGGAAGACGGGTCCTTCAGCCTGGCCATGCTGGATATCGACCACTTCAAGAAGGTCAACGACGACTACGGCCACAGCATCGGCGATGCGGTGCTCATCGAGTGCATCAACCGGCTGCAAAGCGTGGTTCGGGACTACGATATGCTGGGCCGTTTCGGCGGGGAGGAGTTTCTGGTCTTCATTCCCGGCACCGAGTCGCAACAGGCCGAGGAGATCTGCGAGCGTATCCGCTCCGCCGTGGCCTGCACCCCGTTTCAGGTACAGGGAACCTCCATATCCATTACCATAAGCCTGGGCTGCACCACCTGGAAGAAAGACCTGGACACGGACGATCTCATCCGCATGGCAGACAACGCCCTGTATCGAGCCAAGGAAAAGGGGCGCAACCGGGTGGAATGCGACAAGCCACAAAGCTGAGGCCAAGCTATGCACCACCGCTCATCCATTGCTTTAAACAAGCGGATCATCTTCGCCCTGGATGTATCCGAGCCAGCCTTGGCCCGCGAATGGGTCACCCGGTTGGAACCGAGCCTCGGTTTTTTTAAAGTAGGACTTGAGCTTTTTTTGGCCGGCGGCTTTCCCATAGTCGACTGGATCACCAACCGGGGCCATGAAGTCATGCTCGATCTCAAGTTCTTCGACGTGCCCCAAACCGTCCGCGCCGCAGTGCAGCAGCTGAGAAGCACCGGGATCTCCCTGGCTACGGTCCACGGCAACGATGCCATTTTGCAAGCCGCGGTCGAGGGCGCTGAGGGATTCGGCATCCTGGCTGTCACCGCCCTGACCAGCCTGGACGAGTCGGACTTAAAGGAGCTCGGATTTGCCTGCTCCCCGGAAAGCCTCGTTTTGAGCCGGGCCAAGAGGGCCCTGGAGCTAGGCTGTGCCGGGGTGGTTTCCTCCGGTATGGAGATCCCCGGGCTGCGGGCCGCTTTTGGCAGCTCCCTCCTGCTGGTCGCTCCCGGGGTCCGGCCGGTGGAGAACCGGACCGACGATCAGAAGCGCATCGTCACTGTGCATGAGGCCTTTGTGAACGGAGCCGATCACGTGGTCCTGGGCCGCCCCATTCGCCAGGCCGAAGATCCCTTGCGCTTGATAGGCTCCCTGCAGCAGCAGATCGAGGAGGCGCTCAGCCAAAGATAAAGAATCTTGCCTTATCAGCTGTTGACAATATTCGGTAAAAATCATAATATTCTTTTTTGCCGAGGGCGGATAGCTCAGTTGGAAGAGCATCGGCCTTACAAGCCGGGGGTCACAGGTTCGAGCCCTGTTCCGCCCACCAGGCATAAGCGGAGCCGTAGTTAAGCTGGTTATAACGCCGGCCTGTCACGCCGGAGGCCGCCGGTTC
>CAZQPF010000023.1:0-39670 GCA_964595165.1 uncultured Desulfohalobiaceae bacterium | reverse complement strand
CACCACGAGCTCCTTGCCGGTGCCGGACTCCCCGGTGATGAGCACGGTGGAGTCTACGCTGACCAGCCGCTTCACGAGGCTGTACACCTGCTGCATAGACTGGCTCTTGCCTACGATGTTCTCGAATCTCTTCCGGCTCTGGAACTGCTCCTCGAGCTCCTCCTGGCGGGAAATATCGTTGATCCGGCTCCTTTTGACTGAAAAAGTCGAGCCCTTCCTCGCCGCTGCTGGACAGGAGCACCTGATAGCCGCATTCCTGGAGGTAGGAGCCGATCATCGATCGGCTCATGGAGTCGTCGTCGATGAACAGGATCTCGCGCTCGTACCCTTCCGGGAGCAAGCGCGCCTCCGGGGGCTTAGCCTTAGCCATGCAGAAAATTCCTCAGGAGAGCCAGGGTGCGGTCCACGGCCAGCTTGAGCTTCAGGAGCCCGGTCCGGACGGTGGGCTCGTCGCGGTTGTCGGAGGCTGTCTCGATCTCCCCGGCCAGGTGCTGCACCCCAACGGCGTCAATGCGTGCTGAACTGCTTTTCAGGGTGCGGGCCGCCCCCTTAAGGGCATCGTAGTTGATCCTCGTTTTGGAGCCCTCAAGGGTGTGGAGCAGCTCGCCGGCACGTTGTATGTACTCCTGCAGCATGCCCATAAAGCTGCTGCGGCGTTCCGTGGAGAGCTCCTGCAAGTGGGAAATGTCGAGACAATAGAGATGGCTCGCGTCTTGGAAGCGTATGGTGGTGCTTGATCCGGTCATCCCCTCCTCCTTGGAAGTACCATTGACCGGGGAAGCGGTTGTCAGGAGCCGGATTAAAAAAGGTGCACTCTATGATGCATAGTATAGAAAAGGCGTAACGGATTTTCTATACCCGGAGGGCCGGAAAGTATAGGGATATCTCGGGTAGGGAGCCCGGCTGAACTGTCTGAAGCAATGGAGGGAGGCAGCCTATCTACCCATATACTAACCGACCATGAGCAGGCACGATTCCGAGAAGCTCGATTCAATGGAGCACCCTCTTCGGCCTTCTCCCTCGCCTTGACCCGCTATACGCGCTTCCAACCTGAAGTGCGGACTTCGTGTCCTATTCGATATGCATGGAACCCCCTGAGCTTGAGCGGTGAGCTTATGCCATGAGATCGCTGACCATTGTATTCAATGGACGAGCCCCATCGCACATAGGCTTAGGCTGTCCGTTGAACGCCCTGCCCGAAAGCATAAAGCATGCCGCATCGAGATCTGCTGTAATTGCCCGATATCGAGTGGTTTTCGTTTTTCTCAAGGCACTGCTTATGTGTCAGTGTCACACAATCCTGGCCACAGGTGTGACACCCCGGACAGCTCTATGCTTTCGACTTCAGCCCACGGATCATAGGGCCTTCTGGGGATACTACCGAAGAGGTGAGAAGCGCACCGGAAAGATGGGGGATACATACCGAGATATCGGATTTCGTATGGAGCCTGGAGGAGGTGGCACTAGGCAAGATGGTCCTCATCAAGTACATCGAAGACTTCCAATGCACGATTGTGGCCTGCGTCGACGACCAGGTAAGGGTTTTCTGGCAGGAAAACATCTATTTGGTCCACGATTCAAAGCAGGCGGAGTATGAACCTATGGTCCAGCGGGCCATGCAATGCTTGACATCTACCGGGTCAGGGGAAATGAGCCTGTTACGATCCTTGAGCGTGCACTTGGCCTGCCAATACGTCTTGCTCATCCCCTGGCTTCGGCAAAAGGCTGAAAAGCCCAAGCTCTACGGCACGGACGTTTTCGTGCCGGCGAAGTTCGTGGAGCCAATTCCTGGGTACGATCCGCAGAGTCCGATCTATGCAGCCTGTAACGACATCGGATGGTTCGATGACCAACGGGTCAGCGTGGCCAGAGGCCACGCTGACGCATCAGTACGGACATATCGACCGAGCAGCGGGGGTTGTCCTACTCGGCCAGAGCGGAAACCGCAGCCAGAAAGAGGTCTGAGTCCCGGATGACGCCCACCGGTTTGGTGCCCTCGTAGACCGGAAGCACGGAGACCTTTTGGCGATGGAGCTCCTTGAGGCCGTGCAGCAGAGAGTCCTCGGAGCCGACCCCCTGCTTGAGGTGCGACATGATCTTCTTGCAGGGGACCTTGGCGTTTTGCTGCACCCGGGCCTTGAAGTCCCCGGATTCCGTCTGCGGGGCGGTTTCCTCTGCCTCGGCAAAGGCCAGAGCCACGTTCATCTCCTCCAAGGCCTTGCTCAAGCCCCCGGCAGCTTCCGGAATGAGCACGGAGAGCACGTTCCAGAAATCGAGGACTCCGACGATATTGCCCGCGGCGCTGCACACGAGCACGTTTCGATGACCGCTCTCCAGGCATCTGCCCGTCTCGGCCTGGCAGTAGATCCGCCGCATGGCGGATGCGGCCTCGCCGACCTCGTCGTCCTCGTTGAGAACCGGGTAGTCCTCCATGGGTATCATGAGCTCATTGATCCTTGGCTGCATAGCTTCCCTCCTTATCGTCTGTTTGGCTCCTTTCATCGTGCAGCTCCCGGGACCAGGCCTCGGCCAACAGATCCCGGACCTCCCGGTCCGTGGTCTGCTCGAAGGACTCGTACCAGGCGCCGACCGCCATGAACTGCCTGGGGGTGATGAGGCTGATGACCTCATCCGCGACCTCCCCGATACGCTCCACGGAGTCGGGCGGGGCGGTAGGCACGGCGACCACGACCCGAGCCGCTCCAGCCTGGCGCACGGCCTCGGCGGCAACCTGCATGCTCGCGCCGGTGGCCAGGCCGTCGTCGATCAAAACGACCCCTTTGCCGGAAAGGTTCGGCTTCGGTCGGTCTCCCCGATAGGAGGCCAGGCGGCGGTTGAGCTCCGCCCGTTCCTTCTCCTCCTCCCTGGCGATCTCCTCCTCGCTCACTCGGGCGATGGCGACCACGTCCCGATTCATGACCCGGTATCCGCCAGGAGCGATGGCGCCCATGGCTAGCTCCTCCCGGCCCGGAGTGCCAAGCTTGCGCACGAGAAAAACGTCCAGTGGCAGCCGGAGCTGCCTGGCCACCTCGGCCGCCACCGGAACCCCGCCCCTGGGAAGGGCGAGGAGAATCACGTCGTCGCGGTCCGCATACGAGGCCAAGGCTTCGGCCAACTTCCGACCGGCATCGGTTCGGTCGGTGTAGGTTCTCAAGGCGGTATCCTCCTCATAGAGCTTTATGATATGAGGATGCCTTGTCGCTGAAGGCGTGCCCAGGTGAGGCAACGGTGAAAAATAGGGAAGAATCGAGTAGAGCTGCGAGACGCGAAAAGCCTCTTGCCAAGCGGGCCTTGGACTCATGGGCCCTCCCGACGCAGCCGGGCCTTGATCCGATATCTCGTTGTATCATCATTGCCGGGCCTTTATTGTGCAAAGCGCGGCAGTATGCTAAATGGATGCAAACTGCTTTCCAGCAGGTTCAGGAAAGCTTTCATGAGCGACGAGAAAGGAAGCAGCGGCGGGCAGCCAGCAAAGGCCGGCGATCGTCTTCCGGCCGAAAGCAGGGGGCTCCTGCCCCGGCAGGATGATGCCGGGCAGCGAAACGACTTCCCGGTGATCGGCCTGGGGGCTTCTGCGGGGGTCTGGAGGCCTTGAAGACCTTCTTTGCCCACGCTCCGAAGAAAAGCGGCATGGAAACCGCCCTGGCCGGATTCAAGGAGGAGGCCTCCTTTCGGGTATGGGGGCCGGGCTGCTCCAGCGGGGAGGAGGTCTACTCCCTGGCCATGGTCATCCTGGAGTGTCTCGACGAGCTCCTCAATAAGCGGATCAGCCTGCAAATGTTCGGAACGGATATCGACCGCCAGGCCATCGACAAGGCGCGGTGGTGACCTTCCGCAACATCGACGACCAGAAGAAGGCCCAGAAAAGCTCCAGGAGCTCAACGAGCAGATGGAGCAGGCCTGGCTCCTCACCCGGAGCATATTCGACATGTACCCTGCTCCTTTGCTCGTTGGAAGGGCAAAAGACCCTCTCCGTCCGGGGCCAAATCATTGAGCGGGGAAGCGGTAGCCGCCCTTACCGGATCCTGCTTCACTTCAAGGATGCATGAGCCTCCGTCCAATGGGTCGGCAGGAGCGCGGGCTCCTGAAACGGGAGGCGCCCTCGGCTGGCTCGGATGAGCCTTTGATTGCAATGGAATGAAGACCTCTAAGGTGGGGAGGCCTATGGCGCCCAATAAGATGGACTCCAGCGACTTCAAGGAGCTGCGCCGCAGGGCGGAGGAGCTCCTGGAAAAACGCTCCAGGGAAGCTCCCCGGTCGCATACGCATGAAATGTTCGAGCTCATCAACGAGCTCGAGGCGCATCAAGCCGAGCTCGAGGTCCAGAACGAGGAGCTCAAGCGATCGCAGCAGGAGCTCGCCGAGCTGCACCAGGAGTACGAGAACCTCTATGAGCTTGCGCCGTGCGGGTATCTCACCCTGAACCACAAAGGTATTGTCACCTGGGCGAACCTGACTGCGGTCGGCCTTTTGGAGGTCGAAAGAAATCTTCTTTGCAGCTCGAGCTTCAGCCGGCTCATCGCCCCGGGATGGGAAGGCGATTTCCTGACCGCCCTGCGGAAAACAGGAGAGACCGGAGAGAAGCAGAGCATCGAGCTGCCGCTGCGGACGAGCAGTCGGCAATCTGTGCAGGTCTGGGCGGATATTGCCGCGGACAGGGACGAATCAGGCAAGGTGGTGCAGTGGTGTATAGTTCTGGTGGATGTCAGCGAAAAAATGCAGGCGGAGAAGGGGCTCCGGGAACAGAAAAACAAGCTCCAGACATTGCTCGATCAAACCTCGGAGATGCTCTTTGTGCACGACTTCGAGGGCAATATCCTGGAGGTCAATCAAAGGGCCATGGAGCTGACTGGGTACTCGAGGCAGGAGCTCCTCTCCATGCGCATCGCCGACCTGGATCCCGACTACCATGAGAGGGAGGCGGGCGGAGCATTTTGGAACTGCTTGGCCAAGGAGGAGCCCCTGACCTTTGAAGCCCGCCATAAGCGCAAGGATGGAACAGCCTTCCCGGTGGAAGTGACGGTTTCCCATGTCGAGCTCGGGGGTGCCCTCCGGGTTATGGCCCTCGTGCGGGACATCACGGAGAGAAAGCAGTATGAGGCCTCGCTCATCCGGGCCAAGCAGTATGCCGAGGAGGCCAGCAGCGCCAAGTCCGATTTTCTGGCAAGGATGAGCCACGAGATCCGGACGCCGATGAACTCCATCCTGGGCATGCTGCGGCTCGTGCTGAGCAACGACATGCCGGACAAGCAGCGGGAGCGGATCGAGGTGGCCAAGGGCTCGGCGGAGTCGCTCCTCTGGCTGCTCAACGACCTTCTCGATCTGTCCAGGATAGAGGCCGGTCGGTTCTCGCTGCACAAGAAGGAGTTCCGTCCTCGGCAGCTCCTGCACAACGCCATCAAGGAGATGGAGCTCTTGGCCTCGGAGAAGGGCGTTTCCCTGTCCATGTCCGTGGACCGCGAGCTGCCCACGAATCTCGTCGGCGATCCATACCGCCTCAAGCGCATCCTCATCAACTTGCTGAGCAATGCCGTCAAGTTCACCGACGAGGGCTGGATCTCTCTGGAGGCCCGGCAGCTCAGCATGGCTCCCTGTCTGGACAACGGGCATCTCCTGACCACCACGGTGCTCTTCAAGGTGGTGGACACCGGCAAGGGGATCCCTCCGGAGCACCTGAATGCCATCTTCGAGTCCTACGAGCAGGGTGTCAACGCGGCCCACTCCGCCGAGCAGGGGGCGGGGCTCGGACTGGCCATCTGCAAGAAGCTCACCGAGCAGATGGAAGGCGCGATCTGGGCGGAGAGCGAGCCCGGTGCCGGGAGCGTTTTCTATGTGAGGATCCCGCTTGAGACCGACGGCGAGATCGCCGAGGAGGCGGAGCCCTGCTCCGAAGGCGAGACCGGGCAAGAGCTGCCGCCGCTGCGCATCCTCCTGGTGGAGGACGAGCGGATGAATCAGATCTTCACTGTGGATCTCCTCTCCTCAAAAGGCCATCAAGTCGAGATCGCCGAGGATGGGAAGCAGGCCCTGGATTTGCTCAGCCGCAAGAGCTACGACGTGGTCCTGCTTGACGTCAGGCTTCCCGTCATGGACGGCATAGAGACAGCGATGCGCATCCGAACCGCCGATCCGGTGGAAATGAACCCGGGCATTCCCATTGTCGGGCTTTCCGCCCACGCGGCTTCTGAGCAGGAGCTGCAACGTTTCCGCAATGCAGGGTTCAACGAGTATGTGACCAAGCCGGTGAGCTTTGAGAAGCTCTTCGACGCCTTGCAGAAGATCAGCGGCTGACTTCTCCTCCAAGAGCGCCTCTGCCCCAGGGGCTGCGGCGGGTAGGAACAGGTACTGCAAGGAGCAGGCTGAAAGCGCATCCAATCGAACATATCGATTTCCCGAGCAAGCTAGCCCTGGAAGGAGGGGGTGTCAACCTGAGCCGACAGCGAGCTTGGTTTCGGGGTCGGATCTCCACAACCTCTTCATATATCGAGAAAACACTGTACAAGAAGGCTGTTTTTGGAGCTTAAAATTGGATTTGCTCATTTTTTACAGTATATTATAGAGGTCTGATCCGGGACTAACAGTATTGAGTGCTTGTCTCCGGCGCTCCTTGCATCTCTGCTCAAGGCAGTTGATAAAGAAATCCGAACAGAGCCATGATCAGCGGAATGGAAATCAGGGAGACTGTAAAGCTTGAAAACATGAACAGGTTGACCATCTCCCGGTTTCCTCCTGCACGCTCGGTTAGAATAGGCACCGCCGTGACCGGAGGAACAGCAGCCTGGAGAATCATCAGCAGAGCGACATGGTAGGGAGGACGCAGAGCCAGGAGTCCCGCAAGGACAAACAGGGGAAAGAAGAAATTTTTCACCAGAACGTTGCGGCTCAACGCCATCCCAAACCCTCTTGGTGAGTCAGGCCCTAGAGCTTCAAACGCATCGACCCGGAGCATTCTGCAGGCAGTCGCGATTCAGGAGTGCGTGGGCTCTCAAGGACCAGAGTGTTGCCTGGCCGTATGCTCATTTCTTCATTTTGGAAACGGGGGTCCTTGTCAGACTGCCTTGTGTGGCCGACAGGCCCTCGATCTCGATATCCCGGAAGAGAAACCCCGTTTGCTCAGGCGTTGTCTGCCTTGATTCGCCGATTAAGTCGAGATTGCATTCTCTATGGCTGTTCACCTCCACTTGGATCCGCGGGCGCTGCAGCTCCAGTTTTCTGAACCCGAAGCTTTCCGGTGAGCAACTGCCAGGGAGCGATGTGCGCCGTAAGTCTATCGCGGCCCGAGCGAGATGCTTACGGGTTCCCAAGGATCATTGGCCGAGCTCAGATCGTTGAAGCGAAGGTTGATCGGAAACCCCCATTTTGAGGTCGAGCTCTCCTTCAATAGCAATCTCTCGGTTGAGAGCTTCTGCGGTCTTCCGCTTCGGCCATGATGCCGGATCCGCAAGGCCGGAGACCGCCAGGAATACAGACGCTTCTAAGAGCAGAAGGCACAGCAGGGCCGCAAGCCCCTGCCGCCCAAAGCCATTTCCTGTAACGGCTCAGTATGCTTTTTGATTTCGTCATCAGGGATTGCAGTGGGTCTTGACCGGCGGTATCTCAGGCGATCGAAAGGATCCAACATGATCTGATGGTTACGATAATATGAGGCAACTGACGCTCCATCGCACTCGTGCGATGGAGTGTTCCGCTTTACAAGGACTGTTGCATGTGCTCCAGAATTCTACGGCTGATCTCCTTGTCGCCGAAGATGCCCACGCGGATAGAGACTTCAGTGAGACCGCCATCCTTGATTTTAGATTCCACAGTCACTTTATCATCATTTGTCGTCCGGCCGATGACTTGGGAATGAACCTTTGAAGATTTCGTCTCGATGTGTTTGATTCCCAGATCCTGGAACGCATCCTCCGCAGCTGAGGCTAACTCTTGCGGCGGTTGCTCCAGAGTGGCTTCCAGGTTGCCTAAGACATAGGCTGCACCTCCGGCTCCTGCGGCTCCTCCTGCGCCTACCGCCATCAAGGCACAGCCTGACAGGCCAACAGTCAGAACAAAGATGGCAAGGCATGAAATGAAGGCATCGATGCTCCGATAGCATTTCATTGATCGGGTCATGGTCGTTCTCCTTATGGTTGGGATTGTGCGATGTGAAATTGTGGAGGCTAAAGACGTTATTTCTGAGATGGCCCGCAATGGAAAAGAGTACGGCTTCCAGCCATTGTCATCGTAAATAATTCAGGCACTACTTTGTTGCAATGTCGACAGGTTGCAGCAAATTGTAAGTTTCATAATTTTATACACACTATATACCATTCGGTATAGGACGAGCCAAGTAGATGCAAAGGTGATCTTTCGGGTAAGCAACAATATAGAGGGTTCTGCGTCAATAACAAGTGCTCAAGGATTCGAGCCAGGACACCTGGGAACAGATGAAGGAGAAGTTGAATCAGGCTTGGCAAGAGTTGGAGCAGCAGTACCAGGATCTCCGGGAGTACGTTGCTCAGCAGACATCCGGTTAGGCTGCTCTCTAATGCAGGGGTAAGCCATTTCTGAAAGAGAAAATCTGCTTGAAAAGCTCAAGAACAGTAGCTCCCTTTTTGTTTTTGCGCAATTGGTTAAATCTGGGAAGCAGAATCAAATTAAAGATGCGGATATTTTCCAGGTACCGGACAAACAGGCCCTGACTGTCCCGTCCGGTGATCAATTGATCTGTAGCTTCCACTTGTCTGATTTTGCGTTTGCTTTCGCAGTGCGATTTACAACTATTTTGCTAGTTTGAATATTTGGATAAAGACACCATGCGCTGGTCTTTAGAGACGGATAATGGGAAAATGGATTTTATACTGGAAAGGCAATAGACTGTGTGTGGTGAAGAGTTCATACGATACTTATCAAAAAAAGACCAGGGGACAATTGCATCCCCTGGTCTTTTTTCCATAAAGAAATACGTGAGCAAATGGGGCTCGGCTCATTGCTCACGAAGAAGAATCTCAGTTGTTCTCATCAAAGTCTTTTCCCTGAGACTCATGCTTGTCCTTGCTCATCATGTGGCTCTTGCCACCCATCATCTTGCCTTTACCCATGCCCATTATGTGCCCGCAGCCCATGCACTTGGCTAAGGGGCCTAAGGCCTTTTTGAGGGCATGATGTGGCAGGCCTCTTGCTTCAGCCATTTCCCTGAGCTTGGCTCGCTGGTTCCTGACTTGCTTGAAGTGTTGCCTTAGCTCATCATGGGCAGGAGAATCCTGAGAAAGCAAAGTCCGGAGCCCCACTACAGCCACTGCCAGGTCCTTGCGGATCGTTTCCGACTCCTGCATAAAAGCCTGGAACTCTTTTTTCATGTAGGCGCAAAAGTTTTTCTGGATGAGGCTTGGTCCGTGCATACCAGACCCGTGCATTCCACCACCGTGATGCATGTTCCCCTTGTTTCCTTCCTTTGCCATAAGATATGGCGAAATGAGAAGGCCTGCCAACACGAGAAGAGCAAAACAATAAGAAATACGTTTCTTCATAGAACACCTCCTTTATGATTATGTTGAATAATTATATTAAGATCTTGTATCGAAGGAAATCAAGAATCATGAGCAGATATCCCCGTTTTTTCACCTAACAGAATCTACCAGATAATAATTTGTTATACAGGATTACGGCTATGTGTCGGCAGTAGTCCCTGATAATCTCCAAATGCTTGTCGAGATCACAAAAGGGGAGAAAAACTGAAACTCTGCAAAGAATGTGGGGTCTTTCCAAAGAGACCAAATGATAGAACACAGCGCGTGCCTGAGGTAGCCTGGTTGATCTTCAGGGCATAAGCCGATCAGGGAAAGCAGAAAGGGCAATTATAAAGCTGTGGCGGGGCGTGGGAAGAGGAGAGGCGGGGGATGCTTCCGGCAGACAAGAAAACGGTTCTTCCCTCATGCGGGTTGTATAAGTAAGATATTTCGAGCAATCTTGAACCAAGGAATGAAAACATGTTCGGCAAAACGATCAAGCTCTTCACCTTTTTCGGGTTCGATGTCCGTCTGGATGCGAGCTGGCTCATCATTGCCTTCCTCGTGACCTGGTCCCTTTCTTCGGGATACTTTCCGCGCCTGTATCCCGAGCTCTCGAGCACGGTTCATTGGACCATGGGCATCATCGGCGCGCTGGGCCTGTTCTTCTCCATTCTCTTTCACGAGTTCTGGCACTCCTTTGTGGCCAGGGGGTACGGCTTGCCCATGCACGGCATCACTCTGTTCCTCTTCGGCGGGGTATCCGAGATGAGCGAGGAGCCTCCAAGCCCGGGCATCGAGTTCTACGTGGCCGTGGCCGGCCCTCTGTCCAGCATTGTCCTTGGTTTTATCTTCTTCGCGCTCAGCGCTGTGGCCGGATCGCTGTCGGTTCCGGTTCAAGCCGCGGGCATTATCGGCTACCTGGCTCTCATCAACTGGGTGGTGGCCGTGTTCAACCTCCTCCCCGCCTTTCCACTGGACGGCGGCCGCATCGTCCGCTCTGCGCTGTGGAAGTGGACGGGCGATCTGCGGCAGGCCACCCAATCGGCCTCCTACACCGGCGTTGTCTTCGGCATCCTCCTCGTGATCCTCGGCGCGGTGAACATGCTCTCCGGCAATATCATCCCGGGCATGTGGTACGTCATCGTGGGACTCTTCATCCGTGGAACCGCCCAGATGGCTTACAAGCAGCTCCTGGTGCAGAGAAGCCTCAAGGGAAAGAAGGTGCGTAACTACATGAACGACTCCCCGGTGACCGTCCCATCGCAGACATCCGTTCGGGAGCTCATCAAGGACTATATGAACAAGTACCACTACAAGACCTTTCCAGTGATGGACGACGGACATCTCAAGGGATGCGTCCACTCCAAGCAGATCAAGGGCCTTGATGAAGCGGAGTGGGACAGCCGAACAGTCGCCGAGATCGGCTCCAGCTGCTCCAGGGACAACACCATCGGCGGCGGTGCTGATGTCATGGACGCCCTGGATCAGATGCGGCGCACAGGCAACAGCCGTCTGCTGGTGGTAGATGGCGGGGAGCTTTCGGGCATCATCGCCCTCAAGGACATCCTCGCCCACCTGGAGTACAGCGCCCACATAGAGGACAGGCCGCGGTTCTAAAGGGTCGAAACAAAATAAGCGTGTCAAAAAACCCTAGCACCTGAAGTTAAGAACATGATCGAGGATCGCGTAAGGCCCTCGCAGAAGAAGTAGGCAAGTATTCAGAATGAACGTAGGATAAGTGGCATCCAGGTGCCCGGCATGCTTTCAAGATGCCGGGCTTTTTACTGTTCCCATTGGGGAGATGGCTGAGGCTTTCCCATTATCTGAGGTCAACATCCCAATTGCAGACACAGGGCTTGGAAGTCTCTGGCTGCAGCATCAAAGGTTGGTCTAGCCTGTTGACCGAACCCTTCATCGACGCTGTCCTCTTCCGGGACGCTGACCAGGGCTGTTTTCAACCCCGCAGCTTGGGCGGCTGCCAGGTCGCCTTCATGGGCTGCAACCATCATGGCTTCTTCCGGCTGCAGCCCCAGAAGGCCGACCCCTCGCAAGTAGGCCTGCAGGGACGGCTTGTAGTAGCCCAGGAACTCGCAGGAAAGGATGCCGTCCCATTGAATCCCGGCCCTCTTGGAGCTCCTGACGATGCTCTTCCAGCTCAGGATCGTGAGCACGATGACTGTGTACTTGGTTCGCAGCCGATCGATGGCCTCGGATGCGCCGGCAAAAGGCTTGAGCTTGTGCCAGGTGGACTCCAGCAGCGTCACGTGATCCACGGAGCTCAAGAACGGATAGGTGGCCGCCAAATGCTCCAGGGCCCGGAGATGCATGTCGTCCGAATCCTTTTGCACGCAACGCTTACTTTGAGCCCAGCCCACGCAGCCTTTGCAGGGAGAAATGTTCAGCTCAGCAAGCCGGATCAGTTCATGTTCAAAGGTTGAGGCCTCTAGGACCTTGAGAACCATTCTTTCCGGGTTGCCTCCAGAATGAGGTCTGGAATGAACTGCTAAAATCATATGTCGCATCTTTTTGATCAACAACAAGGAGTATCTTGAATGGCCTGGAAAGGCGTAATATTCTGCTCTAGAGTCATTTATGATCATATCCCGGCAGTGGGGCTCTAGCAAATGCTCCATCCTTGCCACAAGAATGGAGATGATGATATTATGCAAGCCATAAAAGCCCACCTTCTGTGGGCTGGCTTCTCGATGTCTTTTTTACGAAAATGGCAAGACAAAGAGGAGTTGCTGGAAGTGCTCAACCGGAATCGTTCTTCAAGCTGAAAACGCTGATCATAAGCGAGCTTTTCTTGGCCCGACAAAAAACCAGACGATCAGACCCAGAACCGGCAGGAAGATAATGACCAAGGTCCATATGACCTTTGCGATTCCTGATTCGTGGCTTTGAATGACATTGATGATTGCCCAGACATCGAGAATGAAAATAACAAGACCTAATAATAATTCCATGATTCACTCTTCTATGCAATAAGTCTGTAGTGGATAGTAAGAGCAGGATTGCCTTCTGCATCCATGTAAAAAAAATATCTGAAGTACAGATCTCTTGTTGGTGGTGCTGTTGCCCTCCAAAACATAAAAACGGGATGGATACCTTTTACGGACCCCGCTTAAGGCTGCTCATTCTCCACGAGGCTTGCTGCACTGGGGCGACCTTCCTTGCTGTCTGGCCTCGCGGTAGAGGTCCATGGCTCCCGGCATGTGTTTTTGCAGGGTTTCAATCCGTGAATGCTCGGCGGGATGCGTGGAGAGGAACTCCGGCGGCTTGCCGCCGCCCGACTCGGCCATGTTTCGCCAGAGATCAATGCTTTGCCGAGGATCGAACCCAGCTCTGGCCATGTAGTCCAAGCCGAGTATATCAGCCTCCTTCTCCTGAGCCCGGCTAAAAGGCAGAATGACCCCAACCTGCGTTCCCAACCCGAGCAAGGCCATGATCTGACTGCTCGCCCCGCCTGCCTGACCCTTGAGAAAGGCGTTGACGAGCTGAAGACCCGCCTGAGTAGTATACTGCGTCGATACACGGGCATTGGCGTGATCGGACGTGACATGCGCTATCTCGTGTCCGATCACCGCAGCCAGCTGGCTCGGTGTCTCGGCCACCTGCAACAGCCCGGTATATACCCCGAGGTATCCCCCGGGCAGGGCAAAGGCGTTCACCGAGTCGTCCTGGTCATAGACGGTCACCCGCCATTCGTCGCGGGAGACGGACCCCGGGAGCGAGGCGACGACAGCATCGACGATGCAGCGCACATATCTGTTCACTGCGGGATCTTCCGCAACCGGTACCTTTTGGGCCATCCTTTCATGGGATTCCTCGCCCATGCGGGCGAGCTGCTTCTGCGAGAAAAAGGCGAGCTGAGATCTACCGGTCGGCGTGGTGGCGCAGCTGGCCAGCATGCAGGCCAAGATCAGCCCAAGGGTAAGAAATGGCACTATTTTTCGCATAGCTCCTCAACAAATATAATAGCATTTGTCTGAAATTTCAATATGATGGTTTTTCAGAAAGCACGTGCTTCATAATCCATAATTATATCGAAGCAAGCGGATAGCTCAATGGTGAAAAAATGGTGATTCATGCCTCGCTTGTCGCAAGAGCATATTGTGAAACAAGACAATGTTGGTATAGAATGCAATCATCTTGGGTGTGTCAGTAAAAGGATTCAGGAAGGAGAAGGATGAGAAGTTGGTGTCGGCCAGTCTTTGCAGGAGATTTCCGGATTGCAGTGCATGGAAGGCGGAGGCATCAACTTGGCGCCTTTTGTCGACTGCATCCCGTTCAGCATTTGATAGCACCGAAGGGCTACACCGTTTTGAGGCGGAATACCTCGGCAGATTGCTCACGACAGATCCATTATCCTTTATGGAGGCGATCATGAAGCTTCGTTACCTGATGTATGCGTTGTGTCTGCTGCTCGTCTGCACCGCGGCGCAGGCAGAGCCTACCGAGATCACAGTCCATGTGAAGGCCAAGGGCTCGAAGTTTATCGGCAGCAGCATGGGCGGAGCCAGAGTGCTCATCATGGATGCCATGACCGGGCGCATTTTGGACGAGGGCAGGACTTCGGGCGGAACCGGCAATACCGAGCGGATCATGAAGACGCCCCTGCGATCGACGCAGCCTCTGAGCGATGGGGAGGCAGCTCAATACACGGTGACCATCGATCTGCAGAGGCCGACCTTGCTCAAGGTGGAGGCGTTCGGCCCCCTGTCCCAGCTGCAGTCTGCCCATACGGCAAGCGCCACGCAGTGGGTCATGCCGGGGAAGCATATCACCGGCGGCGACGCCTTTCTCCTCGTTCTTCCCGGAATGGTCGTGGACATTCTTGAGCCTGCCGCCAGCAGCAGCTTGGAGCTTGGCTCGTCGATCGACATTGAGGCCAACATCGTCATGGGATGCGGCTGCCCCATTGCACCGGGAGGTCTGTGGGATGCATCTGCTATGGAGATCAAGGGCATTGTTAGCCGGGGGAAGGAGCGGGTGGGCGATTTTGACTTGAAGTATGCCGGCCGCATGAGCCGATTCCAGGGGAAGCTCGAGGTGAGTGAGCCGGGTGTGTATGAAGCGCTCGTCTATGTCTACGATCCGAAGAACGGGAACACAGGGCTGGATCGCACGACCTTCACCCTGGGCAAGTAACATCAGCTCGGTTGAGAGTAAGGCTTTATCAAGGCTCGAAAAGCGGCAATTCAGCCATGCCTGATCCATATCCGGCGCAACGTTCATCCTGTTTTGCGGCCATTGAAGCATGACAGGACCCGAGCGGATCATCTGGATGTCGATTGAGCTTCCCGGAGCGAAAGAGGTAGAGTCGGCTGTCTCCGACGTGCGCCCAGGAAAGGTAATCCCTGTCCGCTATGGCATGGTCATCCCGTCGCTCCCCTGGATCTTCTCCGGCAGGGGCTCTCCTTTGGAGGTATCCGGCAAAGGGGTGGGGATCCTGCTCTGAAAATCGAAGGCCAGGCCCCTTCCTCCGCGCGTCTCGCTCCTCGTTTGTTGCTGCCTGCTCCTTGGGCCGGAGTCCATGGACAACAGGTGGAGACCGAAGGCGGCCAGGAGAGCAAGGAGGAGAACCGAGCCTGCCCCCGCGGTGATACGGAGCTGCTTCCTGTGCCTTCTGGAGGCGACCGCCCTGTCGGAGTGGTCGGACTCCTCCAGGATGGCCTCGAGCTCCCTGCGCATGGTCGCGACCGAGGATGTCCGGTGATGTCGGTCCTTGCTCGTGGCGTTTCGCACCACCTTGTCCAGCCGGCGGAGCATTCGGGTGGACGGATCGAAAAGCTGCACCGACTCGAAGGGCTTGTTCCGCTCCTGGGTCATCTTGCCCTCGATGGCCTCGTAGAGGATCTTGCCCAGGGAGTAGACATCGGTTCGGGCGTCCGTGGTCGCCAGGTCGATGAGTTGCTCCTCGGGCATATAGGGCGGCGTGCCGATGACGTGAAAGCTTTTGGTGATGTCGTCGAGCTGATGCCCTCCGGCCAGCCCGAAGTCAGCTATCTTGGGAACCTCGTCGTCAATATGCTTGACCAGCTGGCTTGACTGTGAATGTTTTGGCTTATCTCCTTGATTTTTTGTCTTAACGGTGAGCTCTCAAGCTCGCAGACTCATGCCAAGAAAGGGCCCATCTATTCCGAGGGAGGCATGGTGCCCTTGCTCTGCTTCACCATGCGACTAATCATGGCCAGTCTCGCCTCTGGATCCCCCGTGCATGTGTCCTTTTTCATCTCCGGGTCCGGCTGGGGCGGCATCAACGCCCCGGTGATAGCCCCCAAAAGCTCATCCCGGGCAGCTTCCGGGTCAGGGCCACCAGGCCCCATAGCTGCTCCTCACTGTGTGTGGGGCCGTCGGTACAAAAAAGTATTAAAACTTATCCCTTAACAGCAACCCCTCAGCCCAGCCCGGAGCAGCCGCAACAGAGCGCGCACTCTTTCTCATTGCTGCCAAAAACATGATACATTTTTGTATCAAAGCATAGGCGGCCTTGTGACATGTCTGAAAAATAATTGCATTAAAATCAGTTAGATATGCACAGAAACCGCAGATGGCAGCCATTTTGCTTCCTTGTGCTTGGGTTCCTCTCGGCCTGCACAGCAGCAGAGAGCCGGGCCCCCAAGAACATCTCTAACAAGGAGGCGAAAGCATGAAACAGATCGAGGCCATCATCAAACCGTTCAAGCTGGAGGACGTAAAATACGGACTCAGCGAGATCGGCATTATTGGCATGACAGTTACGGAATGCAAAGGGTTCGGACGACAAAAGGGCCACTCGGAGATCTATCGCGGTGCGGAGTACGAGGTTGACTTCCTTCCCAAAATCAAAATCACCATCGTGGTTTCCGAAGGGCGTGTCGAAGAGGTGGTGGACACCATCCGGCAAAAAGCCGCTACAGGGAAGATCGGGGACGGGAAGATCTTCGTCTCCTCCATTGAGCAGACGATACGGATAAGGACCGGTGAGTCGGGGGAGGATGCGATCTGAAAACCATCCCCGTGCCGTGGTTTCCACTCGCACGAGCTGGGAACAGATGCAAGACTAAAAGAGGCCTTCCAGAACAGCAACCTTTAAAAGTGCAGAATATGAGGCAATGAGGCCTTAACACAGCCGTCAGGCCAACAATATGAGGAGATTCCAAATGAGGGTAGGATTTTTGATCACAGCAATCGCTATTCTGTCTGCAGCAAGAGCCTGGGGTGCTGAAGAGCCCACGCCGCTCACAAACAAGGCTGCTATAAATTTGGTTCAGACCCACGCTGACTATCTTTGGACTTTGCTGGCCGCAGCGCTTGTCTTCTTCATGCAGGCCGGATTCGCCATGGTGGAGTCGGGATTCACCAGGGCCAAGAACTCCATAAACATATTGATGAAAAACCTTATGGACTTCAGTGTCGGGACCTTGGCCTTTTGGGCCTTGGGCTTCGGCCTCATGTTCGGGTCATCAGCCGGCGGCTTGATCGGAACCTCCGGTTTCTTCCTCAGCGATTACTCAGTTGGAGGAGATCCCTGGGTGCTCGCCTTCTGGATGTTCCAGGTCGTTTTCTGCGCTACCGCTGCAACCATAATATCCGGAGCCATGGCAGAAAGGACCAAGTTCAGCGGCTACATTATGTATACCATTGTCATCAGCGCCGTTATCTATCCGATATTCGGAAGCTGGGCCTGGGGAGGGCTGTACCATGGATCCGGATGGCTGGAAGGCTTGGGGTTTATCGATTTCGCCGGCTCCACCGTGGTGCATTCAGTAGGTGGCTGGGCCGCTCTGGCCGGGGCCATTGTTCTGGGCCCGCGCACCGGGAAATACACCTCCAGCGGCGGCATCAGACCCATTCCGGGACACAACATCCCGCTGGCGGCGCTTGGCGTCTTCATTCTCTGGCTTGGCTGGTTCGGATTCAATCCGGGATCCACCACAGCAGCCAACAAGGACATCGCCATGATCTTCGTCAACACCAACCTGGCTGCAGCAGCCGGAGCCGCCCTGGCCATGATCACCTCCTGGCTGAAGTTCGGCAAGCCGGAGATCAGCATGAGCCTCAACGGCGCCTTGGCTGGACTGGTGGCCATTACCAGCCCCTGCGCTTCGGTCACGCCGGCAAGCAGCGTCATCATCGGGGCTATTGCCGGTATCGTGGTGGTCTTTTCCGTGATCTTCTTCGAGCGGATCAAAGTGGACGATCCGGTAGGTGCAATATCGGTACACGGTGTGTGTGGAGCCTGGGGAACCCTGGCAGCAGGGATATTCAATATAGGCGGAACATCCGCAGGGATTATCGGTGTGCAGATCCTGGGCATAGTCGCTTGCTTTGTCTGGACCTTCGGGACGGCTTATCTCCTGTTTAAGCTCATCGACAAAACCATCGGCTTGAGGGTCAGTGCGGAAGAGGAGTCCGAGGGGCTTGATTATGGGGAGCACAGAGGCTCAGCCTATCCGGACTTCGTATCCTCCTCCTATATCCAGGCTTAGCTTTTAGGGTTCCGCCGGAAGAATCTTCCGGCGGAACCATATTGTAGTGCCCAAGGCTTGAGCTCGACACCGGTAAAAGGTTGGCTGTCAGGAGGGTCGCTGCTGTGCGAAAGGTTCCCTGGAGACGCCTGCCTTTGTTGATATGGAAATTGGGGAACCCCTCTTTCAAGATGCGACTGCAAAAAATCCTTTTTGCAGTCGCAGTAGTCGGTGGTCAGAGGTCAGTGGTCAGTAAAGTCAGAAAGCTACGACAAGCTGTTTGCGCTTGAACCTGACACATATGACTTGTTGCAGGTGCGTCTTTCAAGACGCCGCATACGAATATCGGATCCATCTCTCTCCCCCTGCCTTGGCTTCGGAGCTGGATTGATTGTTTCCGCTTCCAGAGATAACCTCCCCTGCAGCCTCGTTAGCTCCCATAAGCCATTAAAGCAAAAGATATGCCTTTTTAGATGAATGGAAGATCGCAAATAACTGCAGACCATGCTGTTTGCTTCTTCCTGCCTTCTGCTGATTTTGACAAAGATTGTTCATCATTGGGAAAGATCCTTGCTGTTACGAAATTTGCACACAGTAAATGCAAATATTTCTCCTTAATTTACTTGCCTAGCAGGCAATATATTCTGTATGATTGGTAATTTACCAAGGGAAGTCCCAGATTTCCAGCCCAGCCTAAATGTGCCTACAGCAATAGCATCTCTCCTGGAAGGATCAAGCATGTCGCATAGAGCTTGTGGGTTTGCCGATAAGGTGCTTGGTCGACAAGCAGCTATTCCCTATTTTCGACAATGCGGGCGGTTTCCTTGTTTTTGAACTCTCTATTGCTAATGCGGTTTCTATGTATACAAAATTTTTGAATAGATTTTCCAAAGACTTGGCCATAGATCTCGGAACAACCCAGACCTGTGTCTATATCCGGCACCAGGGCGTCCTTATCAGCGAATCCTCCATGGTCGCTGTGCGAGTGGATTCCAGGGGCATGGGAAAAGTGGTAGCGGTGGGCGACGAAGCGAAAAGAATGCTTGGCCGGACGCCCAGCAACATCGTGGTCACCAGGCCGTTGCAAAACGGGGTCATAGCGGATTTCGATACCACGCAGGCCATGCTGCAGCATCTCATTTCCAGAATTCACCACCGGAAATACGGCTTTAGGCCCCATGTGGTGGTCTCCGTCCCTCCCAATATCACCGATGTGGAGAAGCGGGCTGTCCAGGAATCGGTTTATAAGACCAAGGCACGACAGGTTTTCCTGATCGAAGGGCCCATGGCTGCAGCCATCGGAGCCCTTCTTCCAGTTGTCGAGCCCCAGGGGAACATGGTTGTCGACATAGGCGGCGGGACCACAAAAGTAGCCGTCATTTCCTTGGCCGGCATCGTATGCAGCCAGTCGGTCCGAGTCGGCGGGAATAAGCTCGATGAAACGATTCTCAACTACATAAAGAGGCGGTATAATCTGCTTATTGGACAGGATAGCGCCGAGCAGATCAAGATAAGCATCGGATCTGCGTATCCCGGAGAGCACGACGGCCTGGAAATGGAAGTCAGGGGCAGGGACTCGGTGGAAGGAAGGCCCTCTTCCATTCGCATCGAGGCCAAGGAAATAAGGAATGCAATAGGGGACGATATCAAAAATATCGTCCATACTGTACGGGCCGCTCTGGAACAGACACCGCCGGACTTGGCCGCGGACATTATCGACAGCGGAATCGTTCTTACGGGTGGCGGAGCCCTTCTGCGGGGCTTGGCTCAGCTCATCAGCCAGGAGGTATCTCTTCCGGTGCATGTGGCAGAAGATCCTCAGTATACTGTGGCAAAAGGCGCGGGCATGATACTGGATGACCTCGATTTGCTCAAGCGAGCCGTCCTGGAGTAGAAGTTTAGGCTTGACAGAATATTTCCTTCAGGCACAATGAAAAAAATGTTTAATTTTTTTGAAGGAGCAGAAAGTTTATGACCAAGAAGATGTATGTGGGGAATTTGCCATTTCAGTCCACTGAAGATGACATTCAGAATCTTTTCAAACAATATGGCAAGGTAGAGTCGGTAAATCTTATCACAGACAGAGAAACCGGGAGATCCAGGGGCTTTGCATTTGTTGAAATGTCTGACGATGCTGCTAAGGAAGCCATGGATAGCTTGGACGGGATCGAGTTTGAGGGCCGAAAGCTCAAGATAAACGAAGCCCGACCCAGGAAATAAATTCTTCATTTAGTATTACTCCGATCAAGGCACATTAGCAGACTAAAACCGCCTTTCGAGGCGGTTTTTTTATTGAGTCGCATGCTCACTGCCAATCAACATATAAGCTGGAGAGTTCAAAGTTCCCAGTTCACGGTTCACAGTTAAGACAAAAAGATCAAATAGATAAATCCAAAGCCATCACAGTCAAACGAATTCATAAATATCATCAAGAAAAACAATTTGCTATGCAAAAACTTTTGACTGTCGGGATATAAGGTAGCAGGTTTAACATTGTACATGTAGATGCTTCTTGGAATACATTTTGCTTTATCAAGGCTTTCACTCCAAACCTGGGTTGGCGATCAGGCAATTTCCAGTAGCATGGAGAGTCATGGGGCACTAACTGTATAGCCGTTCCAGAGGAGGAAGAAGGCGTAAAGGACGATTCACCACCCAACTGTAAATGGAGGCCAAGCTCATGTCTAAGGATCTCATAAAATTGATCGCCGTGTCCCTGGTAGATGATCCGGATGCGGTAAACGTAGCCGAAATTCAGGGCGGGCAGACCTCAATGATCGAGCTTCGGGTAGCCAAGGATGACTTAGGCAAGGTAATCGGACGACAAGGTCGTACAGCCAAGGCAATGCGAACTCTGCTCAGTGCTGTTTCTTCCAAGGAAAAAAAGCGGTTTGTACTGGAGATCCTGGATTAAGCATCTTCGGTTCAAGCTAAAGGTTCCTTCTACAAAAAATCCCCAAGCCGTTTTCACGGCTTGGGGACTTGCCTTCCATGATTTCCAGATTATGCACGCGGCAGGTCTTATTGCCCCGTTTTCCCCTGCTTGTAAGCTGCATCCATCAAAAGGGCTCAAATGTCCAGCTGCACCCGAACCCCAGCGACAACGGCATCGTCGCTGCCCTCATCACCGCCGGGATTGGATACCACTTGCAGGTCCGGGCTGATGTTCAGCCAAGGAGTGATCTGGGCCTTGTAGTACATTTCCACAACGCGTTCAAAGGGCTCCTCAGCTTCCGCCGCCTCGCTCAATCCGCCCCAGGCAAAACCAATCCCCATGGTATCCTGGTCGCGATGAGGAATGAGTCCCTTGTATCTTAGTCCTGTACTGGCAAAATGCTCCACTTCGTTGACCTTGTCATCTGTCCAGCCGGCGCGGCAAAAAACCCCGAGGCCCTGATCGTCGATCTTGTTCTCCAACCACAGCATCTGGCCGGCGCTCAGATAGACCCCGGTGTCCTCGGATTTGCTTCCAGTACCATCCAGGTGAGGCTTGGATTGGTTCTCATGCCACACTCCGATTCGGTAGGCCCCGGAAAGTCCGCCTTTAGAGGAGCTGATCCGAGGAACAAATCCGGTTTCAAATAGATATACATATTTGCTGTCTCCATCAAACGCCGTGTTCAGCCCGGTCTCCCTTGCATCAGCCTCTGCATCCCCGATACCGGCACCCAAGTACCACCAAGGCACCGGGTTGAAATGGACGATGGCGGCGATACCGGGATCCGGAAAGGGAATGGTGGGGTTGTTGACCAAGGCCCCATTGAGAAATTGAGTCGTTTCATCATTTGCAAACTGATTTCCGTCGAAGGTCACCGGACATCCTCGGCACTGAAAGCCTCCGGTCAAATCGAGCTTTCCAGCCCGGAGCTGGATTTTATCTCTCAGAAAGCTTCGCTGCAGCCAAAGCTCGGTGACATCGAGAGAGCGGTCCGGGGCCTGGTCGGCGTTGATGCCAAAGATGCTGCCTACGGCTTCTGCATCGAGCCCTTCATTCTCCAGCCAGCTTCCCTCTCCATGGACATAAAGCCTAGTGGACTCCAGGCCTACAGCTCTTTCCAAGTCCACATCGATCTCCAAGTCGTAGCTTCCGGAATGCCTGCCGATATCCTCTCGCAGGCCGCTCTGCAGGTTATGCTGATATATGTGGGTGAGGCCCAGATCAATGAACAAGCCATGCTCGACCAGCGCGCCTTCAGCTCCAAACCAGTTGTTGGTCAGGGTATCGCGATTCAATAGGGAAGGAGTGCTCTCCTGGCTTTGTTTCGTGGATGCCTCCACCGGGGCGACGCCTCCAATCAAAGCGGCCACTAAAGCGGCCCCTACCAGGGCACAGGCTATCTTCATTTCCGTTCTCATGGGTGGTTTCTCCTTTTTTACAGCTCATTCATTGTCTTCCGCAGGTGGTCGATCCAGACAGCGACGAGGTTATCAAACTCGGCTGTGCCCCGAAGTACGGGTTCGGTCTCGATGCCGGCCCGGTTCAGGACGGATTTCCAGGACTCAGGTCCCTCACCGGCCATATCATTGCGTACATGGTCTCCGGCGACAGACATAAAAGGCATCAGATAGGCCTTTTGGGTTCCCTTGGCCTTGAGCTCGGGCAGCAAGTCCTCCAGGGTAGGGGAGCCCTCTACCACGCCGAGATAAATATTCTGGTCCTTCTGCTGCAAGCCGTAAGCCATGGCGGGATAAAAGGCGTTGCTGGGATGGTGGGTCCCGTGGCCCATGAAGATGACCGCTTCCTCGGCCTTGCGCTCCGGTGGGATGTTTTCCAGCATGGCCTGCTGTACCCTTTTTAGGTCCTCAGGTGCGGCTAAAAGGGGGCGGCCCAGCAGAAGCTGCTCAAAGCCTCCGGACATAGACTGGAAGCCTTTGACAATCGACTGCAGATCGTGAAACTCGGCCCCCGGGATAGTGTGCAAGGACTGGACTGCCACCCGGGTGAACCCCTCATCCCTCATCCTTGCCAGAGCCGTAGCTGGAGAGTGGAGATCTTTGCCCTCCTTGGCCAGCTTGCTGCGAATGATCCTTGAGGTGAAGGCCCATCGGACCGGGGTTTCTGGAAAGCTTTTTTTGGCCAGGGCTTCGATGCTTTCAAAGGATGCCTGAGCTTGGGGATAGCTGGATCCGAAAGCGACCAGCAAAATCCCCTTTTTGTCAGGTCCGCTTCCTTTATGGCCATGGCTTCCCGCCCAGGCAGCACCGCACAGTAGCAGAACCATTGCCAGCATTGCACACGCTTGACTCGGCCTCGTCATAAGAAACCTCCTGTTTCGACAGTTAAAGGTATTTGAATAAAGATTTTGGGAAATGATGTGGCCCATAAAAAAATCCCCGGATCGAATAATTCGATCCGGGGATGTCCCGTTTTCATCCGCCGAAATCGGCCAGGCTCGTCCTCTAACCCGAGAGCGAGCGGCTATTGCTTCATTCAGGCAGGTCTTCTGACTCTCGGATCCTCCTACTCACCGCGCCTTCCCATCCGGCACTCACTTGAAAATTTACCAGCAGGCATGGCGTACATTTTCGCGCTGTATGCCCGCCTTGATCAATTGCTCGAAATGCAAGTAAGTGCCTAACAGTGGCCTGTTGCGGCTTTTGTCCCCGATCACAGCGGCGGGTCCGTCCCCGATTTGCACGGGGTTCCCTTTTCAGCCCTTCATCCTGCAGGCAAGTCGTTGCTGTGTCTGATGCAACGGATAGCTTCGCTTTGCAGGTCAGGGCTACCTGAATGAACTGTTTGTTAAATTTATTCCGTCCTCCGGTTATTGTCAACATCAGCGCTATAGGCTCGTTTTTCTCCAATAGAATTGCCATTGAGTCAGCTTTGCCAGAGAAATAGCTGACTCATCATGACTTGGACCGCCTGCTGACGGATACTCCAATGCCAATTAGGCATTCGCGTCGGCAGTCGTCTTCATCTTGGAGACAGCGTCTGAGGGCTCCTGCTCCTGCGAGCTGATTTCCAAAAGCCCCTTGGCGATGTTGTAGGACCAGTCACCGATTTTTTCGAAGCGGCTCAAGATGTCCATAAAAGCGATTCCGGCATCGACCTGGCAGCGCTCTTCCTGGATTCGATTGATGTGGTTCTGGCGCATTTGAGCGCGCATGGTGTCGATGCGCCTTTCCAGGTCCCGGGCCTTGGCAAAGAAGTCCTCTTCAGGCTCCAATATAGAATCTCCAACAATATCCAGGAGACTGACGACATTTTCCGAGATGGTGTATACCTCTTGCCAGGCCTGAGAGGACAGGGGCAGGTTGTATTCCATTACGTTCTCGAAATGTTGTGCAATATTGGCCACTGCATTGCCGATACGTTCCAGGTTGTAGCAAGTACGCATGAGAACCCCGACTTCCTGGATCAAAGAGTCATTCATTTCAGCTTGAAGGATATTTGAGAGATAGCTGAGGATCTCCCGATGAACAGAGTTGATGTGATCCTCATATCGCTGCCAGCGCCTGAGCTGCTTCAGGTCGCCTTTTTGGACTGCCCGCAAGGAGTTGTCCAGTGCGGCACGAACCACTTGCGACAGCGCGTGGACTTCTTTGCGGGCATTGACAACAGCGGCGAAAGGATTGTGATGGAAGCGGTCGCTGAGGTCCGGATGTCGAAATAGATCCTGCTTTTCCTCCTCCCGCTGCGGGGTCATCCACTTGGCCGCTCTGACCAGCCAGGGCATGAGCAGAAGAAAGAACAGGGCATTGGCAACATTGAAAAGGGAATGCCCATTGGCAATATATCTGGACACATTGACCCTCTCCCCGGAGACGATCTCGGCAACCGGACCTGTGCCGAGCAGCCCGGTGATCAGCTGAATGCCATCCACGAACCAGGGAAAGATAAGTATCATCAGCCCGACGCCGATGACGTTGAACAGGGTGTGCGCATTGGCGACCCAGTGGGACTCCTTGCTGTTGGAGCCCAGGGTTGAAAGCTGCGCCGTGATGGTGGTGCCGATGTTTTCTCCCAGAACAAGGGCCATGGCTGCCGGGAACCCCAGCAAGCCCTGCCAGGCAAGGCTCATGGTCAAGCCGATGGTCGCGGAAGAGGATTGGACAAGGACCGTTAAAACAGCCCCCACAGCGACGCAGAGCAGGATGCCTCCCAGAGTGCTCGGATCGAACTTGGTAAAAAAGCTGATGAACAGGGGATCGTTTTTCAGCGGGGCCAGGGAGTCCTTCATCACCGTAAGGCCAAAAAAGATAAGCCCGAATCCGAGAATGATCTCCCCCAGGTATCTGACCTTTCTTTTGGCAGCAAACAGCTTGAGGCCTACGCCCAGGGCTATGGCCGGAAGGGAGAGGCTGGACAGCTCGAAGGCTATCAGCTGGGCAGTGATGGTGGTGCCGATGTTGGCTCCCAGAATGACGCCCACGGCCTGATACAGGCTCATCAAGCCGGCCCCGACAAACCCCACCAGCATGACCGTGGTCGCCGAGGAGGACTGGATCAATGCTGTGGTGGCTGCACCGGTTATGCACCCGATCACCCTATTTGAAGACAGGGCCTTGAGCAGGCTTCTGATGCGCTGGCCCGCGGTCTTTTGCAGACCATCGGTCATCATGCGCATGCCAAGCAGGAAGAGGCCCAGACCGCCGAGAGTTGTAAACAGTACATCCCACTGGGACATGTCAATCTCGTTCATGTCTTGGTTTGGCTGTTTCAAGTGGCGAGGCGAAAGTAGGACTTTTGAGAGGTTTTGGCAATATTTGCTTCCCTTTGAAATTTATCGGGACTGATCCAATATCTCCCTGATAAGTAACCTTCCTTTACAGGGCCTGGTGGTGTAGTTTAAGATATAAATCATATTGAATAAGGAGGTTTTTATGAAAAGAGCATTGATCGCCTGCACGCTCATTTTGGCCCTTGGCCTGTTTGCAGGGATTGCTGTAGGCCAGCAGCAGGGCGCACAGCAGTCGCCTCAGGGCCAGGGATGGTTTTGTCCCTGGTGCGGACAGGGCTCCGGACAAATGGGGTCGGGAATGATGCGAGGTCAAGGTCAGATGGGCCCCGGCATGATGCGTGGCCAAGGACAAATGGGCTCCGGGATGCGAGGCTATGGCTCCTGCCCTAGAATGATGCAGCAGGGCAGGGGGCATGGCATGGGCCCTGGCATGATGCATCACGGGTATGGACAAGGACGCGGTCAGCAAATGGGACCCGGCATGATGCATCACGGATGGGGCAGGGGACAGACCCCCTCGGCCCAGGGTGAGCAGATGCAGGCTGTGACCAAGAATAAAGCCCGAATGCTGCTTGAAGAGTATGTGGCCGCGAACCCGAATCTGCAAGTAGGAGAGATTCAAGAGCAGGACGATGGATACCTGGGAAGGATCGAAACCAAGGATGGATCCCTGGTAGAAAAGATCCGGGTGGACAAAGAGAGCGGCTGGATGAAGAAAGAGTATTAGCTCGCAGGAGCTCCAGATTTCAACCCCTCACCCTTCACTCAGTTTGACCGGATTACAGAAAAGAGCCCGGAAAACTTCATTGTTCTCCGGGCTCTTTTCCTTTCAGGATGCAGCTGCAAAAAGTCGTGCCTGGCATTCAATGGTATTTCGGTTCTTGATCTTACCCCATATGACACACCGGTAAGGAAACTTTTCCAATCTCTTGACCACCGTCCCTCCCCATTCTTCCCTCTCCTTCGGCCAAGCCAGCCTTTGATTCAAATCCCATTTGAATTGTTCAAATTTAATTTGAAAAGGGCGGACCTTTGCCCAATCTGCCTGGACAAGCCATTGGCCCGGCATTGCCGGGAAAGGATATCAACTTGAAGTTGAGAAAATAGGCTTCAATAGACAGCCTTGCCGCAAGCCATATTTTATACTTTCATGTAAATCAGTAGCTTATATTTAACTACCTGTGTTGGAACATTAATTGAAGAAGGGGCTAGCGCCTGTGCCAAACTATATTCCACCCCGGACATTTTTTAAGGAGGAACTTTATGCTCAAAATCAGCAACCTTAAAATGAAGCCCAAGCTCATTTTGCTGTTTCTGCTTGTCGGCCTCATCCCTCTGGCCGCCACCGGGTGGTGGTCCATCAATCTGGCGAGCCAGAGCCTCATGGACAGCGCTTACGGTCAGCTCAAGGCTATGCGGGAGGTCAAGTCCAGTCAGATCGAGAACTTCTTTCAGAAACGCAAGAACGACGCCTCGGTGATGGTGGACACCGTGAACAAGCTCCGCGGCGAAGCCTTCCATAAGCTGGAGAGCGTCCAGGAGCTCAAGAGGAGCCAGCTGCAGCAGCTGCTGGAGAAGATGCGGGACGACATCACCGTTCTGGCCAAGAGCGACGACGTGATGAACGCCTACCGGGACCTCAAGCAGTACCATGACGACAGGGGCTTCACCCCCAGGGAAGGCTACGAGGTAAGCACTTCCCGGTATGAGTCGCTCTGGGACAAGTACTCCGAGAGCATGGGCAAGTATGTGGAGGACTTCGGCTACTACGACGTTTTCGTCATCTGCAAGCCGCATGGACACGTGATGTTCAGCTACGCCCAGGAAAAGGATCTGGGCACCAATCTGGCTTATGGGGAGTACCAAGACTCCGGGTTGAGCCGACTGTGGCAGAAGGTGGTGCAAAAGGATGGCATCGTTATGGAGGATTTTTCCTCCTATGCTCCGAGCGGCGGGGAGCAGGCCGCCTTTATGGGTGGGCCCATCAAGAACGAGAGCGGCGAGACGATAGGAGTAGTTGCCCTGCAGATGCCCACGGAGCGGATCAATGCCATTATTCAGCAACGGGAAGGCCTGGGCCAAACCGGGGAAACCTATCTGGCTGCCCGGCAAAACGGACGCATCACGTTCCGCAGCGACATGGAGACCATGGGCGGTGGGAACTTCGTGGTGGGCTACGATGTCACTGATATCGCTCCAAAGTATCTGACCAGGACCCTGGACGGGGAGTCGATCCAGGATGTTTTCGTCGATTCCTCCGGCAACCCGGTCATGGTTGCCTCGGATGAGGTGGAGGTGGGCAGCGGCATCAGCTGGGCCATGATCTCCAAGCAGAACATGGAGGAGGCCTTGGTGGGGGCTGCTGAGTCAGGAGGGGAGGACTTCTTCTCCAAGTACATCAAGGCCAACGAATACTACGACCTCTTTTTGATCAACGAAAAGGGCTATGTTTACTACACGGTCACCAAGGAAGGCGACTACCAGACCAACATGGTGGACGGAAAGTTTGCCGCTTCCGGACTGGGCAAGCTTGTGCGCAAGGTGCTGCGCACCAAGGAGTACGAGGTAGCCGACTTCGAGCCCTACGCCCCCAGCGGCAACAAGCCGGCCGCCTTCATAGCCCAGCCCATCATGCACGGCGGGGAAGCCGAAACCGTGGTGGCCATGCAGCTGTCCTTGGAGGCCATCAACGCCATCATGCAGGAGCGGACCGGGATGGGGAGCTCCGGGGAAACCTATCTGGTGGGGCCGGATAACCGCATGCGCTCGGACTCCTATCTGGACAAGCAGGGGCACTCGGTGGAGGCCTCCTTCGCCGGAACGGTGCAGAAAAACGGCGTGGATACGGTTGCTGCAAACGAGGCCCTCAGCGGGAAGAGCGACGCGAGAGTCATCAAGGACTACAACGGCAACCCCGTCCTCTCCGCCTTCGCTCCGGTCAGTGTGAGCGACGACCTGACCTGGGGGCTTCTGGCCGAGATCAACGAAGCCGAGGTACAGCAGCCGGTGGACAGCCTGGTACGCTCCATCCTTATTGTCGCTGCGATTATCACCCTGGCCGTCATTCTGACCGCCCTGTTCGTGGCCAATATGATCAGCAAGCCGCTCATCAAGGGCGTGGGTTTTGCCAAGACCGTAGCCGACGGGGATCTGAACGCGGACCTGGACGTGCGCCAGAAAGACGAGATCGGCATGCTCGCGGATGCCCTCCGGAATATGGTGAATAAGCTCCGCGACATAGTTACCGACGTACAGTCCGCCTCGGACAATGTGGCCTCCGGCAGCGAGGAGATGAGCTCCTCCTCGGAGGAGCTGTCCCAGGGTGCCACTGAGCAGGCCTCCAACCTGGAAGAGGTCTCCTCCAACATGGAGCAGATGAGCTCCAACATCCAGCAGAATGCAGACAACGCCTCCCAGACGGAAAAGATCGCCATGCAGGCTTCCAAGGACGCTGAAGAGGGCGGTCAGCAGGTGAAGGACACGGTCCAGGCCATGCGGGACATCGCGGAAAAGATAACCATCATTGAAGAGATCGCCAGGCAGACCAACCTGCTGGCCCTGAACGCAGCCATCGAAGCGGCCCGGGCCGGCGAGGCCGGCAAAGGGTTTGCCGTGGTCGCGGCAGAGGTGCGCAAGCTGGCCGAAAGAAGCGGCCAGGCGGCCAACGAGATAAGCGAGCTCTCCTCAAGCAGCGTGGCGGTGGCTGAGAAGGCCGGGCAGATGCTGGAAAAGATGGTGCCGGACATCCAGAAGACCGCTGAGCTGGTGCAGGAGATCAGTGCGGCCTCCAAGGAGCAGACCTCCGGAGCCGAAGAGATCAACAAGGCCATCCAGCAGCTCGATCAGGTGGTGCAGCAGAACGCCTCCTCCTCCGAGGAGATGTCCTCCACTGCAGAGGAGCTCTCCAGCCAGGCCCAGCAGCTGCAGGATACCATGAGCTTCTTCAAGGTAGAGGGCAACGGCTCGGGACAGAAAGGAGGAGCAGCTCGGATGCACAAGGCCGAGCCGGTGCAAAAGCTGGGTCGCGGCGGGAGTAGTGGAAAACTGCTGCAGGATGGGGGCAATGCCAAGCAGCAGGGAGATGCTCGGCCTTCCGGCAAAAAGAATCAGCCTCAGCAGTCCGGATTCGCGCTGGACATGGGGGCCGAGGATGCCGAGGACCAGGAGTTTGAACGCTACTAGTGGCCTGGGCTAATAAGCTCTGTCACAAGTGGTGGCAATTTGGAATGATGGTTTCTTGTATCTATTCATCACCTCGCTGAATGAGCCAGGTGGTGAATAGATACTTCCAACCGAGCTAGGCCTGGAAGCTATTCCTCGGACTGCGCTTCGTTGAGAAAGCTTTCCTCCTGTTCCTTCCTTTCCCGATCGGCCCGCTCCAGGATCGGCTCGAAGCCATCTCGCAAGAATAGAGTTGCGTAGTACTGCCCGTACTCTCCATTGTTGTACATTTCAAAGTTGAAGGGGTTTACGACGACCTCCTGCTCGATTCCCAGCTCCTGGGCTATCGGCTGTACGGCCTCGGAGATATCCAGTCCCCACTGATATCCGGCGTCCTCAAAGGCCTGCTCATCACGGTTTATCTCCGGGTCCGCCACATGGCAGATGAGAAAGATCTCCTCCCCCTTGAGCGGATCCTTGGGAGTGTCGCCGTGAATAAACACTTCAGTGATCCGGTCGTCCATTTGCGCGATCCTGGCTGCCAGCTCTCGGAGCAACTTCATTCCTTTCATGTAACCTCCGCGCAGGAAAAGCTGTATCCCATTTTGAAAGTATAGTTCATACAATATTCTTATCAAGATTTCACTTCCAGATCAACATCCCTTTTGCAAACTCAGCCAGTTTATCCCGGGGTGCCGGGCGCTGAAAATTCGACATGCTCTCAGCAGCGGCCGAAGGTTCTCGTCAGCTGGGCCAGCGTCCGGGCCAGATCAGAATCGAGCCGGCCCTCCTGCAAGCGCCACAGCCAGTTCCCGGAGGCGGTGGCCGGGAGGTTCATGCGGGCTGAGCTGGACAGGCCCAAAAGATCCTGAACCGGAGTGATCATCAGATTGGCCACCGAGCCCAGGCCGAGACGGATAAAGTCCCAGTGAATCTCCTCGCTGCCGGTCTCCCGGCCCAAGTAGCGGATCATCCGCTGTTTTCTTTCCCGGTCGGCTTCCTCCTCGAACCAGCCCCGCACCGTATTGGTATCGTGGGTCCCGGTGTAGGCCACACAGTTGCGGGGGTAGGTGTGGGGCAGGAAAACGTTGTACGGATCCTCCCAGTCAAAGGCAAAGAGCAGGATCTTCATGCCCGGAAAGCCGAAATGGGCCATGACCTCCCGAACATCGGGAGTGATCTCGCCCAGATCCTCGGCAATGACCGGAAGCTGGGGAAAGCGCCGATAAAGGGTCCGGAAGAAGTCAAAAGAGGGGACCTCGGCCCAGGAGCCGTTAACAGCGGTCTCCTCCCCGGCCTCCACTTCCCAGTATCCCACGAATCCCCGAAAATGATCGATCCGGACCACATCGTAGAGCTCCAGGTTGCGGGCCATCCGCTGTAGCCACCATCGGTAGCCCTGACTTTGCAGCCTGCTCCAGTCGAAGACCGGGTTGCCCCACAGCTGGCCGGTGGAGCTGAAGTAGTCCGGAGGCACGCCGGCCACATATGTGGGCCGCAGATCCGCATCCAGCTTGAAGATCTCCGGATGGGCCCACACATCAGCGCTGTCGAAGCTCACATAGATGGGAAGATCACCGATGATCTGCACCTGCTTCTCCCGGCAATAGGCCTTGAGCCGCATCCATTGCTCCTGGAAGAGGTACTGCAGAAAACGCTCCCAGGTCAGACGGTCCTCCAGGCTCCGGGCACAAGCCTCCAGGGCTTGCGGATCGCGGTGCTGAAGCTCCCGGGGCCATTCGTTCCAGCCCTTATCCCAGCCGAAATAGCCCTTCAAGCCCTGGTAGAGGGCAAAATCCTCCAGCCAATAGGCCTGTTCAGCCAGGAAGGCCTCGAACCGCTCCAGGGGTTTGTCCCTTTGAAACCTTGCAAAGGCCTTCTGCAGCAGACCGGTTTTTACGGCTACCGCGGTGGGGTAATCCACCTCGGATGTGCATGGAGCCTGCACCGATTGGGTCTCCTGGGCTAGCAGCAGACCGTCTTCAATCAGGAGATCCGGAGAGATGAGCCAGGGATTGCCGGCAAAGGCCGAGGCGCTGCTGTAAGGCGAATGTCCGGAAAGGCTGCTGGTGGGATTGAGGGGCAGTATCTGCCAGAAGGCCTGGTCGGAGTCTGCTAGAAAGTCCACGAAGCGGTAGGCTTCGGGACCCAGGTCCCCGATGCCGTAAGGGGAGGGCAGGGAGGTGAGGTGCAGCAATAGACCGCTAGCGCGTACCTGTAGCATGGTATTCCCTCATTTCTGCTGTCAATTGTGAGCTTCTTCAACCGCTACCCGGCCACCAGAAGGCCCACCGGGAAGCTCTGCAGCGCTTCTCCTACCGGGAGCTCCTTCTCCCCGGCCTCGATGCTGCGCCCCTCCAGGGGATTGGTCCAAGCCCGGGGGGCTTCCTGGGGCAAGACCAGGCTTGTATCCTGCCAAAACTGCGCTCCCAGCGGAAAGTCGCCTTCCTGGACCAAATGGGCTGTCAAGCGCGGCACCAGGACCACGCACCATTGGCCGTCCTTATGCCTGGCAAAAACCACCAGGTGCTCCCGGTATCTGCCGCGGCATTGCACCGGGAGGTATTCGCCATGCCGAAACAGTGTGGCATACTCTTGCCGCAGCAGCAGGCCTTGGTGCACCAGATGGAGCTTGATGCGCCCATCCTGGGGCCGGGTCAGCAGATCATGAAGGGTTTGTGCCGCATTCCGGGCGAAATCCTCACTTAGCCGAGCCAGCCAGGAGGAACGGAGCTCGAAATCTACCGCTCTGCGGTTATCCGGATCCACAAGGCTCAAGTCCCACAGCTCGCAGCCCTGATAGATATCCGGCAGGCCAGGAGCGGCGAGCTTGATCGCGGTCTGGGCCAAAGAGTTGATGATCCCGTGATGGGCAATGCGGCGCTGCAGCGGGAGGAACTCCTCCAGAAATCGATTGTGCCCCGAGTCCGGAAGGATGCGCTGGATGAACTCCAGACAGGCCCCTTCGTAGGCAGTATTCGGATCGAGCCAGGAGGAGCGCAGCTTGGCCTCCCGCAGCGCCTTGACCATATAGTCCCCTATACGGGAGCGGAAATCCGGATAATGCTTGGCCTCGAACGGCCAGGCCCCGATCAGGGTCTGATACAGGAAGTACTCCTCACTGGCCTCCGGAACCGGGTTGCCGCCAAGCCTTGCTTTGGCAGAGGCGTTTATCCCGGCGTAGCTGCGGACCGCTTCTTTCCAGGCTTCAGGCAGCTCGGAGAGAACGTTTATCCTGGCTCGAACGTCTTCCCCGCGTTTGGTGTCGTGGGTGGCGGTAGCGTTTTGGCTGTCAGGCCAATGCCTGGCCCGTTCCGTCATAAAGGCGTGAAAGGCTCCCTGGGAAATCCCGAAGCGGTCCGGCTTGCCCCCCACCTCGTTGAGGGAGATCAAGCGGCTGTTGCGGTAGAGATAGGTATCCTCAAACCCCTTGGCCATGAGGGGGCCGCTCAGCTGTTGCAGCCGCTGCAAGCAATGCCTGGCCCGCTGGCTGAACTGTCCGCCATCCTCTCCCAGAGCGGCATCGATCACCTGCGACAGGCAGGAGAGCTCGGCCTGCAAATGGGGGGCGGCGGTTTCGGCCCGGTGCAGGGCTTGCCGCAAGTAGGCCGGGTCCGTATCCTCCACCCTGTCCCGGGCTACATAGGTGCGATACACCGGAAACCAGACCAGGATTTCCGCCAGGGCTTCCTTGAGCCGCTGGGAGGCCATATCCCGGCCGCAGAGAAGCTCGGCGGCCAGGGGCTGGAAGGAGCGGACCAGGTTATCCAGCTCTCCGGCCATTTCCCTCTCCAGAACGAACCGCTTGCCTTCGGCCGCGCCCTCAGGGCCCTGGCAGGGTTGTGCCTCCGAGAACTCTCGGCTCAAATCATCGAAAACTGGCTCCTTGCTGGCCTGGCAAAAGAGATTATTCACCCAGAAGAGGAAGTCGTACCCGGTGGTGCCCTGGACCGGCCAGTGCTGCGGCAGACGCTCCTCCGGCTCCAGAATCTTCTCGGCCACCAGGTAGGTCTCGGGAAACAGCTCCCGCAGCCTTGCCAGGTAACGGGCCGGATCAAGGAGGCCGTCCAGGTGATCGATGCGCAGTCCGGTGATGCCGCAGCTTTCTGCCAGCCTAAAGAGAAAGTGGTGCAGGTCGTCGAATACCCGGTCTTCCTCCAGGCGCAGGCAGATGAGGTCGTTGATGCTGAAAAAGCGCCGGTAGTTGATCTCCTGAGTCGCGGTCCGCCAATAGGCGAGCTGGTAGTGCTGCTCCGAGGCGATGGCGGCGAGCTGCCCCGGGCTGGCGTTGATGCGCTCCAAAACAGCCTCCAGGGCCTGCCGGAATCGAGAGTCCTCCTCCTGCAGTTCCCGCAGCTCCTTTTTGATGAACTCCAGATCTCCGGCTTGATCTGCCGGTGATTGAAGAACGTTTTCCAGCCGGGTGCAAACTCCGGCAGCTTTTGAGAGCCCCGGCTGGGAGCCTGATGGTGGCTCCCGGCCCAGGTCCTGCAGGGCTTGCTGCACAATGCGCAGCACGCTTTCCGGGCGCAGCGGAAACCGGATCTCGTAAAAGGCAAGATGCAAGCCGGAAGCATCAAGCCCTACCCGGAGCTCGGAATCGGCTATGCACTCCTGCAGCCGGCGGCCCAGAAACGGGGCCAGAACCTTGCCCTTCCAAGCCGGATGAGGATGGTCCCAATCGATATCGAAATGGCGGCTGTAAGCGGAGCGGGGCCCTTTCTCCAGAAGATCCATAAGCCGGTGGTTGCCGGAAGCAAAGGCCATGTGATTAGGAACGATGTCCTGAAGCCAGCCCAAACCGTTGGCCCGCACAGCTTCCATGAGCCGCTCGAACGAGGCTTCCCCGCCCAGCTCCGGGTTCAGTCTGTCCGGGCGGATGATGTTGTAGCCGTGCTCGCTCCCGGGAACGGTCTGGAAAATGGGTGAGGCGTAGATGTCCGAGATTCCGAGGTCGCGGAGATAGCCCAGGACGGATTCGGCCTCTCGGAAACCGAATCCAGGATGGAGCTGCAGCCGGTAGGTGGATTGCGGGACGTGCATAGCTCTTTATCGTTTTACCAAGTGCGTTGGATAGTTTTCGTTGCTGGCTTTCTCATCATGCTTTGCCTATTGGCATAGCGCAGAGCGCATGGTGCATAGCGAAGAAGCAGAAGAAGCTCACAGCAAGAGGATCTGCAGAGCGCAGACAGTATCAATTCTTTTTATAAACCCCTTAGAGCACAGTTTCAGGCGGGCGATCTTCTATCGCCCGCCTGAAACTGTGCTATTGGACCCTGATCCGCAGCTGATCGCCGAGTTTGCAGAGACGCTCCGCCCAGGCGGCGGCATGGGAATCTCCTGCTTCCGCCTTCTCCTGCATGGGCTGCAAATGCTCCTTGGCCAGGAAAAAGAAGAGGTTCTGGGTTTTCCACAGATTGAGCTCCAGACCGGCCGGCAGGAGAATGCCCAGTGCGGTTTCTATGGTGGCCAGCAGGTCCAGATCGTCCGGACTCTCGCTGAGCCGCTCCATGAGGGCATCGATCTTCCAGCAGGCCTTGTAGCCGAGCTCTGAGGTGCTCAAGGGCACCTCCCAGCCGGAGGCGAGATCCAGAAGCCTTTTCAGCTCCTCCACATCGAGCTTTGCTCCCTCCTGCTCGAAGATTCGCTGCAGGTCGGAGTCGATCATGGTTTCCGCGGTCACTGCCAGGGCCTTGGGCACAGGCGCCCGTACCTCCTTGAGAAAGTTGATGAAGGTGTAGTGCTGGTCCAGGATCTGCCGGAAGCTGCTCTCCACATCGTCCAGGCTGGTCTGCAGGATATCCTGGAGGACTTTGTGCTGCTCGTCCTTAAACAGGTGCCACAGGGTATAGCGGTGCGACTCGAAATGCTTGTCCATGGTCCGGATGAGCTCCGGAAGATCGCCCCGCAAAAAGACCCTCTTGATTTCCTGCTGCATCTCGGAGAAGCCTTCCTCGTTGCGGAAGGACCGGATGCCGCAGTTGGCGTTGTGGTCTCCGAGATAGGCGGCTGCGAAGCTGACCAGGATCTCGTCCCAGGTGATGTTGGAAACTATCCGGGTTCGGCCGATCCCCAGCTTCATGTTCCCGGCCTGAACCTGCTCGTAGGCCTCGTTCTCCGCAGTGTAGCAGTAGATGCTGATGTTCTCCAGCTGCTCCTCGAACAGCGAAGACAGGGCGTAGTGGCTGCTAACGAAAAAGAAGTCCAGGCTGGCCGGCTTGACGAACTTATCATAGACTTCCCGGCCGTTCCGCAGGGCCTTGACATTGCTCTTGGCCTGCTCCAGGTGCTTCAGGAAAAGCTCCTCCAGCTGCACCTCGAAAATCTCTTCTGCCAGCTGGACGGCCCTGGCGGCGTAGCTCATGATCTGGGTGGTCTCGATGCCGGAGATCTCGTCGAAAAACCAGCCGCAGCTGGTGTACATGAGCATCAGCTGCCGCTGGATCTCCAGAAGCTTGAGCAGGCGCACCTTTTCCGAGTCCGAGAGCCTGCGGAAGCTCTGCCGGGCCAGAAAGGCATCCACATTCTCGACACTGCGGTCCAGAATCACTTCAATGTACTCCTCCCGCGTGCTCCAAGGATCTGACACAAGCCTTCCCGCCTCCTGCTCATACAGCGGGGCCAGCTCGTCTCTGATCGCATCCAGGCCGTCGCGCAGGGGCTTGCGCCATTGCTGCCGCCATCCGGGATGAAGACCGCTGTTGCAGCCGCAGTCGTTCTTCCAGCGCTCCACCCCGTGTACGCAGCTCCAGGAGCTCTGCTCCACGATCTCCGCTTCCCACTCCGGGGGATGCTTCTCCAAGTACTCCCCGTAAATGGTGATCTCGGCCAGCTCGTTCTGCTCCACGTGATAGAGGCAGTAGGCCAGGGCCATGTCGCCCATCCAGTGGTGATGGCCGTAAGTCTCTCCGTCCGTAGCCACGTGGGCCAGCTGGGGCCAATCCCTTTCTTCGGAAAAGGCGTTCATGAAACGATCCGCCATGGCCTCCCCGCTTTCCAGAAGGCCTCCAAAGGCGATATCCTGAGAGATGGGGCCGTCGTAAAAGAAAAGGCAGATGCTCCGCCCCGAGGGCAGCCGGCAGAGATAGGGGCGGGTGGGATCGATGTTTCCCCCGCTGGCGTCCTGCCACTCCTCGGAGCCCATGGGCCGGATACGCCGGGCCTGATAGGGAGACAGGAGGGTGAAAACGATTCCCTGCTCGGCCAGGATCTCCAGGGTTTCCGTATCCACTGCGGTCTCCGGCAGCCACATCCCTTCGGGAAAACGGTTGAAGCGGAGCTGAAAATCCCGGATGCCCCACAGGATCTGAGTGTACTTATCCCGTGTATTGGCCAGGGGCATGATCATGTGATTGTAGACCTGGGCCAGGGCGGAGCCGTGTCCGGAGAAGCGTTCCTGGCTCATTTTGTCGGCTTCGAGGATCTGTTCGTAGATGTCCGGCTTGTGCCTCTCCATCCAGGAGAGAAGGGTGGGTCCGAAGTTAAAGCTGATCTTGGAGTAATTGTTTACCAGATCCACGATGCGGCGTTCCTGGTCCAGTATCCTGGAGGCGGTGTTCGGGGCGTAGCACTCGGCGGTAATACGCTCGTTCCAGTCGTGAAAGGGGGAAGCGGACTCCTGAAGCTCAACCTCCTCAAGCCAGGGATTCTCCCGGGGAGGTTGATAGAAATGGGCATGGACACAGAGATAGCGCTGCATAGGGTCTCCTGTTTGAGGCAGCTGGGGGTCTGTCGCAAAACAACTCAAGCATAAAAGATCTTGGTCCACGAATCCGCACCAATTGCCACGAATGAAGATGAAAGAATATCCTGCCTGCTCATCGCAGCCAGGATGGCTTCATCCCGCTTTCGCGGGAAGCCTCCGCCATCAGGCGATCACTCTTTTTGCTGGCCGATTAGGCCAGGGAAAAATTAGTGAAGATTAGTGAAGATTCGTGGATAAAGGTTCTTATCTTGATGTACTTATTTGTTCCGAACCCTAAGATGGATTATCTTTAGGCCCGCATTTCGAAAACTGCGAAGCTCTGCGGCTGGATGCTGAGCTCCGGATCCGGGACGAGCACCTCCGGACAGCCCGCGCCCGGACCGCTCCAGCATAGGTCCGAGGACTCCAGGAGCTTGACCCATCTCTCCCGGGGGAGCTCGGGCCGGAGGTCCAGCCGGGAGGTGTTGAAGTTGAAGGCCAGAAACAGGTGTTGGTCCCCTTTCCAGCGCAAAAGCCACAAAGCGCGCTGCTCATCGCTGCACCAGATGCGCTGATCGCACTTGCTGGGATTCTTGAGCCCCGGCAGGGTTCTTCGCAAATGGATGAGCTGCTGGTAGAAGGTCAGCAAAATGTTGTGGCTGCCTCGCCATCTGGCCTCCCAGTCGATACAGGAGCGCTGAAAGGTCTCCTCCGCCTGGGGATCCGGAGGCTCTTCTTGCCAGCCGAAATGCTGAAACTCCCGCTTGCGGCCTTCTCGTACCTTGTCGACCAGCTCCGGGTCGGAGTGGCTGACGAAATAGAGAAAGGGCGCGGTTTCGCCGTACTCCTCCCCCATGAACAGCAAGGGCAGAAAGGGCGAGAGCAGGACCGTCCCCGCGGCCAGCTTGAGGGCCTCGAAGGAAGCCAGTTGGCTGAGACGCTCCCCCAGCCTTCGGTTGCCCACCTGGTCGTGGTTCTGGGAGTAGACCACGAACTGGCGGCCAGGGAGGTCCTGGGGCGAGCTTCCGTGTCTCCGCTTGCGGAACGGGGAGTAGTCCCAGGTATAGACATAGCCCTGCTCCAGACATTTCTTCAGCTGGGAGGCCTTTCCGAAATCCTGATAATAGCCGCTGCTCTCATTGGTGAGCAGGGTATGCAGAGCGTGGTGAAAGTCGTCCGCCCATTGAGCGCTGTGGCCCAGTCCGCCCTGGGATCTCGGCCGGATGAGGCGGGCGTCGTTGAGGTCGCTCTCAGGGATGAGGTGGACCGGCTTTTCCAGGCGCTGTGCCTCTTGCTCCACGCTTTCGGCCAGCTCCTGCAGGAAGGGGTGGGCCGACTGGTCGAAGATGGCGTGCACCGCATCCAGCCGCAGGCCGTCCACATGAAAGTACCGCATCCAGAAGAGCGCGTTTTGAAAAAAGTAGTTGCGGACCTCGTCGCTGTAGGGCCCGTCGACATTGACCGCTTCCCCCCAGGGCGTGCGGTAGATATCCGTGAAGTAGGGCCCGAAGTCGCGGTGATAGCTCCCCTCCGGGCCGAGATGATTGTAGACTACATCGATCACCACCGCCAGACCGCGCTCATGGCAGGCGTTGATCAATTTCTGCAGACCCTCCGGTCCCCCATAGTCCCGGTGCACGGCAAAAGGCTGCACTCCGTCGTAGCCCCAGTTGCGGCTACCCGGAAACTGAGTCACCGGCATGAGGCTCAGGGTGTTCGCTCCAAGGCGGCGAAGATCCTCCAGGCGGGAGATGATAGCCTGGAAAGTTCCCTCCGGGGTGAAGCTTCCGGTGTGGATCTCGTAGAAGATCATCTCCTCCAGGGGGAGGTTGCCCCATCCGGAGTCAGTCCAGGCAAAGGCCAGATGATCCACTACCTGGGAAGGGCCGTGCACGCCGCGGGGCTGTAGGGAGGAAGCCGGGTCGGGACGCTCAATCTCCCGGTCGAGGCGGTAGAAGTAGAGCGCTCCCGGGGGAGCCCCATTCACCTCGGCACTCCAATAGCCCCGATTCCCTGCTTTTAGGGGAACAAGCCGCTCTTCCGGCTCCAGCAGGTGCAGCTCCACCGATTGCCGGAAAGGCGCCCAGACCGTAAAGCAGCAGGTGTCCTCTCCCAGGGGGACAGCGCCTACTCGCATATCGCTCTCCTTAAGGGTTCGGAACCTGGTGCCTTGTCAAATATAGAACGTTGCATATTAGG